>NZ_JBEXFB010000012.1:0-286888 GCF_040606575.1 Streptomyces sp. NPDC005402 | reverse complement strand
TGGTTCATCGTTCGACTTGCATGTGTTAAGCACGCCGCCAGCGTTCGTCCTGAGCCAGGATCAAACTCTCCGTGAATGTTTACCCGTAATCGGGTGCACACACACGAGAGCGGAACGACCACCGGAATAAGGCGGTCGTTCACAGCGTCCTCGCTGTGTTTTTTCTTCAAAGGAACCTCGCCCCAGCCGTATGACTGGAGACGGGGTATCAACATATCTGGCGTTGATTTTTGGCACGCTGTTGAGTTCTCAAGGAACGGACGCTTCCTTTGTACTCACCCTCTCGGGCTTTCCTCCGGGCTTTTCCCTTCGGTCTTGCGTTTCCGACTCTATCAGATCCTTTCGGGCCTGATTCCCTGTCGGCGGGGCCTTTCGACATTCACTACGTTAGCCGATTCCCCCGGCAACTCATAATCGAGTTCCGCGAGTTCGAATTCGGACGTGCGAGCACGCCGAAATCGCCCCCGCTGAGGGGATGTCGTAGGTAGTGGTTTGGCCGCTCTCGGCTGCTGGCGATCGCCGTAACCGGGTCAAGCGGCTCGGGCCACGTTACGCATCTTCCAAGAGCGAGTCAACTTGAGCGCCGCCTCGGGGCATGGGCCCGATAGGGGCTCACTGTCGGGTCGTTGGCGACCCAGTACCGCCAGGGGTGCACTCCTCCTTCGCCGGCCACCCCGGTCCGCGGACCGTTGAGTACCTGGTCGGAGGCGACGGGGGTGCCGGTGAGCACCCGCAGCGGGGTCTCACCCGGGTCGCATGCGTCCGTGCCGTCCAGGGCCCGGTCCACACCCAGCGCTGTGGCCAGGCGGGCCGGCCCTTTGGCCAGTTCCTTGTCATTTCGGGCCGAGAGTCGACGTTTGCGAGCCAGCTCGGCACCTTCGAGGACCTCGCCAGCGCGGAGCAGGACGGCGCTCGCCCGGCCTTCCGGTCCGCACACCAGGTTCATGCAGAACCACATGCCGTAGGTGAAGTAGACGTACACATGCCCGGGCGGACCGAACATCACGCCGTTTCGGGCGGTGTGGCCGCGATAGGCGTGGGAGCCGGGGTCGTTCGGGCCGTCGTACGCCTCGACCTCCGTGAGGCGCACCGCGATCGGACCGTCCGGGGTCGTACGGACGAGGGTGCGGCCGAGGAGGTCGGGGGCGACTTCCAGTACAGGGCGGTCGAAGAACTCTCGTGGCAGTGGCGTACGGTCCGGGGGCGTGATCATGGCAAACGAGCGTAGTCCAGACGGGTGTGTGCCAAGGGGTGGTCAAGGGTCCGTCCGCTTGCCAGGGTGATGGCGCGGAACCGACCACGGCCGGATCGCGTTTGTAGGGATCAGGAATCCGCGCGTTCTAAGAGGAGAGACATGGCGTTCAAGAAGCTGCTCGCGAGCCTGGGGGCCGGCGGGGCTTCGGTGGAGACGGTGTTGACCGAGGTCAATGTCGTTCCGGGTGGTGTCGTCCAGGGCGAGGTGCGGATCCAGGGGGGATCCGTCGACCAGGAGATCGAGGGACTGTCGGTCGGGCTCCAGGCCAGGGTCGAGGTCGAGAGCGGTGACCAGGAGTACAAGCAGGACATCGAGTTCACGAAGGTCTCGCTCGGCGGTGCCTTCACGCTTCAGGCCAACGCGGTGCACGCGGTGCCGTTCGGTCTGGAGATCCCCTGGGAGACGCCGATCACGATGATCGACGGCCAGGCGCTGCGCGGCATGAACGTCGGTGTGACGACCGAGCTGGCGATCGCGCGTGCCGTGGACTCCGGTGACCTCGACCCCGTCAACGTGCATCCGCTGCCGGCGCAGAAGGCGATCATGGACGCCTTCATGCAGTTGGGCTTCCGCTTCAAGAACGCGGACCTGGAGCGCGGTCACATCCGTGGGACGCGGCAGCAGCTGCCGTTCTACCAGGAGATCGAGTTCTTCCCGCCGCAGCAGTACCGCGGGCTCAACCAGGTCGAGTTGAGCTTCGTCGCGGACGGCAACGCGATGGACGTCGTACTGGAGATGGACAAGAAGCCGGGGCTGTTCAGCGAGGGCAGTGACACCTTCCGGTCCTTCCAGGTGGGGCTGCACGACTACCAGAGCACCGACTGGGCCGCGTACCTCAACCAGTGGCTGTCCGAGGTCGGCAGCAAGCGCAACTGGTTCTAGGCTCGGGAACTGCTGATTCCGGTAATCGATCAGGAGGTACCGAGGTGACCGAGCTCAAGCGGCGGCCGCTCCCCCATGACTTCCATCCGCCCGTGCCGTCGTTCACGGTGACGAGCGAGGACGTGCAGGAGGGCGGCACTCTCAAGGACGCTCAGGTCTACGCGGCCGGCAACACCTCTCCGCAGCTGCGCTGGGAGGGCTTCCCGCCGGAGACCAAGAGCTTCGCCGTGACCTGCTACGACCCTGACGCGCCCACGGGCAGCGGGTTCTGGCACTGGGTCGTGTTCGACATTCCGGCCTCGGTGACCGAGCTGCCGGTCGGTGCGGGCAGCGGCAAGTTCGACGGGCTGCCGGAGGGTGCCGTACAGGCGCGGAACGACTACGGGTCGAAGGACTTCGGTGGGGCCGCTCCGCCGGCCGGGGACGGGCCGCACCGGTATGTCTTCACCGTGTACGCCGTGGACCAGGAGAAGCTCGGGCCGGATTCGGATGCCTCGCCCGCCTTTGTGGGCTTCAACCTGCGCTTCCACGCGATCGCGCGTGCTCAGTTGATCGGTGAGTACGAGGTGCCCGCCGAAGACTGACGTTCATCGGGCGTTTGCCCGCCTCTGGTCTTGGAATTGATCAGAGGCGGGCACTTTTTATTGCGTTGTCCATCTCGGCGTGCCCGGCCAGAGTTGATCCAAGCCCAAGCCCGCCAGGGGGTGGGACGGTGCACATGGGAGGTGGGCTGACATGCGGGACACGCTGGTACTGAACGCGAGCTTCGAGCCGCTGTCGACGGTGACGTTGAACCGAGCCGTCGTTCTGGTGCTGCAGGACAAGGCCGTCGTCGAGCAGTCCCACCCCGAACTGCGCATGCGCGGCGCCGCGGTCGACATACCGGCGCCCCGGGTGATCAGGCTGTGCAGGTATGTGCGGGTGCCCTTCCGAAGACAAGCCCCGTGGTCCCGGCGGGGTGTTCTGGTGCGTGACCGGCACAAGTGCGCGTACTGCGGGCGGCGGGCGACGACCGTGGACCATGTGGTGCCGCGGTCCCAGGGTGGTCAGGACACCTGGCTGAACACGGTGGCTTCCTGCGCGGAGGACAACCACCGCAAGGCGAACCGGACTCCGGCGGAGGCGGGGATGCCGTTGCTGCGGGCGCCGTTCGAGCCGACTCCGGCGGACGCGATGTTGCTGTCCTTGGGGCACGAGGACTTCTCTGCGCTGCCGGACTGGTTGGCGCGAGAGGCTGCCTAGGCGTCTGCGGGGTTCTCTTCGATCGCGGCTGCGGGTGCGTTGTGACTTGTCGCGCAGTTCCCCGCGCCCCTGGGTGGGTGCGGGGAACCTTGCGTTTGCGGCACTCTCAGTCGATCTTCGGGGTCTCCCGGCGTTCCGAGGCGCCGTTGCCTCCGCCTGAACCGCCGCCGAAGTTGCCGAAGTTGCCCATGGCTCCGGAGAGGCCCTTGAGGGCGTCGCCGATTTCGCTGGGGACGATCCAGAGCTTGTTGGCGTCGCCCTCGGCGATCTTCGGGAGCATCTGGAGGTACTGGTAGGAGAGGAGCTTCTGGTCCGGGTCTCCGGCGTGGATCGCCTCGAAGACCGTGCGGACGGCCTGGGCTTCGCCTTCCGCGCGCAGGGCGGCCGCCTTGGCCTCACCCTCGGCGCGCAGGATCTGGGACTGCTTCTCACCTTCGGCGGTGAGGATCGCGGCCTGACGCGTACCTTCGGCGGTGAGGATCGCGGCGCGCTTGTCACGGTCGGCGCGCATCTGCTTCTCCATCGAGTCCTGGATGGAGGTGGGGGGCTCGATCGCCTTCAGTTCCACGCGGTTGACGCGGATGCCCCACTTGCCCGTCGCCTCGTCGAGGACGCCGCGCAGGGCCGCGTTGATCTCCTCGCGGGAGGTCAGGGTGCGCTCCAGGTCCATGCCACCGATGATGTTGCGGAGCGTGGTGACGGTGAGCTGCTCGATCGCCTGGATGTAGCTGGCCACTTCGTAGGTCGCGGCCCGGGCGTCGGTCACCTGGTAGTAGATGACCGTGTCGATGTTCACGACCAGGTTGTCCTGGGTGATCACCGGCTGCGGCGGGAACGGCACGACCTGTTCACGCAGGTCGATGCGGTTGCGGATGGTGTCTATGAAGGGGACGACGATGTTGAGTCCCGCGTTGAGTGTCCGCGTGTAGCGGCCGAAGCGCTCCACGATGGCCGCACTGGCCTGTGGGATGACCTGGATCGTCTTGATCAGGGCGATGAAGACCAACACCACCAGAATGATCAAGACGATGATGACCGGTTCCATCGTGTCCCCGTGCCCTTCTCCGCCTCGGCGTTTTCGGAAGATCTTATGGTTGTTGAAGATCTTGCTGGTCGAGTCTGACAGACCGTCGTGCAACTCGTGGTGCGTTCGGTTCAGTTGCATCCTGCGAGGTCACATGATGATCGCCGTGGCTCCCTCGATGTCCACGACATCGACTTCCTGGCCTACTTCGTAGGCACGGCCGGTGTCGAGAGAGCGGGCCGACCAGACCTCTCCGGCGAGCTTGATCCGGCCACCCGCACTGTCGACGCGCTCCAGGACGACGGCCTGTTTGCCCTTCAACGCGTCGATGCCCGTGACGAGTTGGGGCCGCTGGGAGCGATGCCGGGTCGCGATGGGCCGTACGACGGCGATGAGGGCCACCGAGACGACGGCGAATACGAGCACCTGGACGACGATGTCACCGCCGAGTCCGGCCGCGATCGCCGCTGCGGCGGCGCCCAGGGCGAGCATGCCGAATTCCGGCATCGCGGTCACCACGAGCGGGATTCCGAGCGCTGCCGCGCCGACGAGCCACCACACCCATGCGTCGATGTCGTTCACATGGTCATGGTAGGTCCGGGGGCACCGCCGCGGACAGGGCGCGATGGGGCGGGGAGGGGCTTATTGCCCTTGTTTTTGCGGGGACTTCACACGATCACGACAGCGGCAGGCCCTGCGCGGTCCAGCGCTCGCCGACCTGCTCGACGACCAGGGGGAGGCCGAAGCACATGGAGAGGTTGCGGGAGGTGAGTTCGAGCTCCAGGGGGCCCGCGGCGAGCACCCTGCCCTGACGGATCATGAGGACGTGGGTGAAGCCCGGGGCGATCTCCTCGACGTGGTGGGTCACCATGAGCATCGAGGGGGCGATCGGGTCGCGGGCGAGGCGGCCGAGACGGCGGACCAGGTCCTCGCGGCCGCCGAGGTCGAGGCCGGCGGCGGGCTCGTCGAGGAGGAGGAGCTCGGGGTCGGTCATCAGGGCACGGGCGATGAGGGTGCGCTTGCGCTCGCCCTCCGAGAGGGTGCCGAACTTCCGGTCCAGGTAGTCGCTCATGCCGAGGCGGTCGAGGAAGGCGCGGGCGCGCTGCTCGTCGATCTCCTCGTACTCCTCCTGCCAGCCCGCGGTCATGCCGTACGCCGCCGTCAGCACGGTCTCCAGGACGGTCTGGCGCTTGGGGAGCTTGTCGGCCATCGCGATGCCGGCCATGCCGATGCGCGGGCGCAGTTCGAAGACGTCGGTGCCGGGCTTGCCGAGGGTCTCACCGAGGATGGTGGCGGTGCCCTTGCTGGGGTAGAGGTAGCTGGAGGCGAGGTTCAGGAGCGTGGTCTTGCCGGCGCCGTTGGGGCCGAGGATGACCCAGCGCTCGCCCTCCTTGACCGACCAGGAGACCTGGTCCACCAGAGCCCGGTCCTCACGGACCACGGATACGTCCTGAAGCTCCAGAACATCGCTCATGAGCGCGTTGTCTCCCCTTGCAGTGTGACCGGTGTCGGCGTCTCGGCTGGCGCGTGCGCGCTTGTGGGCGCAGCCCTCGGTGAAATCTACGCCACCGGTCGGCAGCTCCGGTCCAGCGGTCCGGTCCTTAGGCTGGGGGCATGCTCTCGGAACCGCGCTCTGGACGCCTTGCCGCTTGGGGAAACAGCCTTTTGGCCGGACTTGTCTCGCCGGACGACGCCGTGCTGGCGATCGTCGGTGACGATGCCGTGCACCGGGTCGAGGGGCTGCCGGGTGAGACGGCGGCCGTCGGTCTGACGCTGGCGCTGGGGCGGCTGCGTTCGCTCGGCGTGACGGGACTGCGGGTCGCGATGCCCGCGCCCGGGCATCCGCTGGGGCTGAGCGGGCCGCCGGAGTTCAACGCGCGGGCCTTGGAGGCGGAGGAGGCGGTGGTCTGTCACGGCGCCGCGCTGGGCCTGGTGCCGGAGGTGTACGAGGCAGGGCCCACGGGTGATGTGCATGTCGAGGCGGTGTGGCAGGTGCTGCCGGTGCGGGAGGCTCCGCCGGCGGACGTTCCCTCGCTGGGCGAGGCCGAGCGGGAGCTCGCGGAGGCCCTGCGGGAGGCGACGGAGGTGTTGTCTCGGCTGGACGTGGCCGCGTCGGGGCCGGTGGCGGAGGCGGCGCTCGGGGCGTACCGGGCTCGGGCCGAACGGGGGCGGGAGGTCCTGGCGCCGGGGTATCCGCCTCGGGCGGTGCGGGTGCTGGAGCTTGCCCAGCGGGTGGGGCTGTTGGTGTCGCTGGCCTATGAGAACGGGCACGGGGGTGCGGTGAGTTCCGCCGAGATGCGGGCTCGGGGGGAGGCGCTGCGGCCGGTGGAGCGGACGGGGCGGCGGGCGCAGGTGGCTGCTTACAACGCGTACGTGGAGGAGTTGGAGCGAGGGGCGCGGTGACCGGCGTGGGCCCGGCGGCGGTGGGTGCGCGGCCCCGGGCCAGGGCGCTGGGGCGTCGAGGGCTTCCCGAGTCGGCTCCCGGCGGCTTGACGATTCGGATCGTTCGCACGACAAACGGACCGGCCTCCCGGGTGCGTGACGCACCCGGGAGGCCGAAGTCACTGCCCGCTCGGCGAGGAAAGTCAGCTGTTGAGGCCGAGGTTGCCGAAGGCGGGGTTCAGCACGCCGATGACGTTGACGCTGTTGCCGACCGCGTTCACCGGGACGTGCACCGGGGCCTGGACGAGGTTGCCCGAGACGACGCCGGGCGAGCCCACGGCCTTGCCGTCGGCGTGCGACCCGTCGGTGGCGGAGGCCATACCGGCACCAGCGGCGATCAGCCCGCCGGCCACCATCGTCACGGCCGCTGCCTTCTTCAGGTTCTTCACTTCTAAGCCCTCCTAGCGATTGCCGCGGCAGTCGCCGCAGCACGCACTGGAGAACGGCGGACGCCCACGAAGGATGCGCCATTCGGGGGACATTCCCACGACGGTATGAATCTCACTCCGGAGCGGAACCCTCCGTATTGCCGTGCGTCGCGTGGATCAACCGGCCATTCCGTGACGAACCGCCCACAGCGCCGCCTGTGTCCGGTCCGCCAGGTCGAGTTTCATCAGGATGTTCGAGACGTGCGTCTTGACGGTCTTCTCGGAGAGGACCAGCGCGCGGGCGATCTCCCGGTTGGAGCGGCCGTCCGCGATCAGCCCGAGCACCTCGCGCTCCCGCTCGGTGAGCGAACCGCCTCTGCCGTGGCCGGAGTTGTTCTCCTCCTGGGACAACAGGGCGTCCGCGACCTCCGGCTGGAGCAGGATGTGCCCGGCGTGGACCGAGCGGATGGCGCCGGCGAGGGCGTCGGGGTCGACGTCCTTGTAGACGTAACCGGCGGCGCCCGCGCGCAGGGCCGGGACCACTGTGCGCTGTTCGGTGAAGCTGGTGACGATCAGCACGCGCGCGGGGTTGTTCAGCTCGCGGAGCTTGCGCAGGGCGTCGATGCCGTCCATGCCCGGCATCTTGACGTCCATGAGGACGATGTCGGGTTTCAGTTCCTCCGCGCGCGCGACGCCCTCGGCGCCGTCGGCGGCCTCGCCCACGACCTCTATGTCGTCCTGCACTTCGAGAAAGGTGCGCAGCCCCCGGCGGACGACCTGGTGGTCGTCGACGAGCAGGACCTTGATCGCGTCAGCCACCGGGGACCTCCATCTCGATCGTGGTGCCCTTGCCGGGCGCCGATTCGACGGTCAGCGTGCCGCCGACCCCGTTGGTGCGGTCCCGCATGGAGACCAGGCCGAGGTGGCGTCCCGCGCGGCGGATCGCCTTCGGTTCGAAGCCGCTGCCGTCGTCCGTGACGCGCAGGACCGCTCCGCTGCCGCGCCGGTCCAGGGTCACGTCCACGTGCTCGGCTCCCGAGTGCCGCAGCGCGTTGTGCAGGGCCTCCTGGGCGACGCGGAGCATGGCCTCCTCCTGGGCGGCGGGCAGCGCGCGGAAGCTGCGGGCGGCGAAGGTCACGCGCGCGGTGTGGGCGCGGTCCAGGACCTGGATGTGGGTGCGCAGGGTGGCGGTCAGACCGTCCTCGTCCAGGGCGGCGGGGCGCAACTCGACCACGGCGGCACGCAGTTCGTCGGCGGCCTCGGCGGCGAGCACGGCCACCTGGTGCAGTTCGCCCTTGGCGCGGGAGGGGTCGCGGTCGACGAGGGCGGCGGCGGCCTGGGCGGTCAGGCGCAGGGAGAAGAGCTTCTGGCTGACCGCGTCGTGCAGTTCGTGGGCCAGGCGGGAGCGCTCCTCGGCGATCGTGAGCTCGCGGCTGCGTTCGTAGAGGCGGGCGTTGGTGAGGGCGATCGCGGCGTGCTGGGCGAGGATCGAGAGGAGTTCCTCGTCGTCCTGCGTGAAGCCGCAGCTTCCTTCTGGTTTGGAACAGTTCTTGTTGGCGAGGAACAAGGCGCCGATGACCTCGTCGCCGTCGCGGATCGGCAGGCCCAGGAAGTCGACCAGGTCGGGGTGGGCGGACGGCCAGCCCTCGAAGCGGGGGTCCTTGCGGACGTCGGCGAGGCGCTCGGGCGTGGCCTCGTGGAGCATCGCGGCGAGGATGCCGTGCTGGCGCGGGAGGGGTCCGATGGCCTTCCACTGCGCGTCGCTGACTCCGTCGACCACGAACTGGGCGAAGCCGCCGTGGTCGTCGGGGACGCCGAGGGCGGCGTACTGCGCGTCGAGCAGCTCGCGGGCCGAGGCGACGATCGTCTTGAGGACGTCGCGCACCTCGAGGTGCCTGCTCATGGCCAGCAGCGCGGAACTCACCGCGGCGAGGCCGGACCGGGGGCCTTGACTCATGACCTCAGAGTACGGGCGGGGTGTGACAGCGCGGATCGGACCTGTGACCGCCCCCGACTAGGGCGGACGACCTAGGGCGAAGGGCCTCGCCGCTCTGCGGCCGGCGTCCGAGGCGGCCGTGAGCACCCCGTTCCTACGGTGGGAGCACGCCGATCAGGAGGCGTGGAGGACGAGGGGACGGGTGTCATGCCGATAGCGATCATCACGGGGGCCTCGAAGGGGCTGGGGCGGGCGCTCGCCGAGGCTCTGGCCGCGCGGGGCTGGGACCTGGTGCTCGACGCGCGGACGGTGGAGGTTCTGAAGGAGACGGCGACCGCGCTCGCCGGGCACGGAACCCGGGTGACGGCCGTGCCCGGGGACGTCACGGATCCGGCGCACCGCTCCGAGCTGGTGGCTGCGGCCTGGGGGCTCGGGGGCGTCGATCTGCTGGTGAACAACGCGAGCGCGCTGGGCGCCGAGCCGCTGGCACGGCTCGAAGGGCTGCCCCTGGAGGGGCTGCGCCGCGCGCTGGAGGTGAACGTCGTGGCCGCCCTGGGCCTGGTCCAGGAGGCGCTGCCGCTGTTGCGGGCGTCGGAGTCCGGCGCGGTGATCGCGGTCAGTTCGGACGCCGCCGCCGAGGCGTACGAGACGTGGGGCGGCTACGGGGCGTCGAAGGCCGCCCTGGACCACCTCGCGGCGGTGCTGGGCGAGGAGGAGCCGCGGCTGCGGGTGTGGGCTGTCGATCCCGGGGACATGGCGACGGACCTGTACGCGGCGGCCGTACCGGAGGACACGGACCCGCGGCCGGAGCCGGCGAGTGTGGTGCCGGCGTTCCTGCGGCTGTTGGACGAGCGGCCGGTGAGCGGGCGGTACGGGGCTCCGTCGCTGCTGGAGGGGCGATGACACTCGCCGTGCGGGTACCGGAGGAGCTGTCGGCGCGGGTGCCGGCCGAGCAGCGCGGGCCCGGGCTCGACCGGGACGCCGTACGGCTGCTGGTGTCGCGGGGCACCGAGGTGTCGCACCACTCCTTCCGTGAGCTTTCGCGGCTGCTGCGGGCCGGGGACCTGCTCGTCGTGAACACCTCCCCCACGCTGGCCGCGGCCGTCGACGGCCGGATCGGACCCGCGCGTGTGGTGGTGCACTTCTCCACGCGCGGGGACGACGGCCGGTGGGCGGTCGAGCTGCGGGATCCGGACGGGACGGGCACCACGCGTGCGCGTGCGGGCGGGCCCGCGGGGACGGAGGTGCGGCTGCCCGGGAACGGGCGGCTGGTCCTGGAGGAGGCGGTGAGCGGGCGGCTGTGGTGGGCGCGGGTGCACGGCGGGGAGGTCTCCGGGCTGCTGCGGGAGCACGGGCGGCCCATTCGGTACTCCTATACGGAGCGGGATCAGCCGTTGTCCGTCTACCAGACGGTGTTCGCGCTGCCGTCGCCGGACGGGTCGGGCAGCGCGGAGATGCCGAGCGCGGCCCGGCCCTTCACCGCTCGGCTGGTGGCGGAGCTGGTGAGCCGGGGGGTGCAGTTCGCGCCCGTCACGCTGCACACCGGGGTGGCCTCGGCGGAGGCGCACGAGCCGCCGTATCCCGAGCGGTTCTCGGTGCCGGAGGCCTCCGCGCGGCTGATCAACGCGGTGAAGGCCGGGGACGGCAGGGTCGTCGCCGTCGGGACGACGGCTGTGCGGGCCGTGGAGTCGGCTGTCGGCGCCGACGGGGTCGTACGCGCGCGTGAGGGATGGACGGATCTCGTCGTGACCCCCGAGCGCGGAGTGCGGGCGGTGGACGGGCTGCTGACCGGACTGCACGAGCCGGAGGCCTCACATCTGCTGATGCTGGAGGCGGTCGCGGGGCAGGCGGCGATCGACCGCGGTTACCAGGAGGCGCTGCGCCGGCGGTACCTGTGGCACGAGTTCGGGGACGTGCATCTCCTCCTGCCGAAGCAGGGACCTCACGCAGAGCATTGCGACCGCAACTGCTGGTGAGAACGCTGTGCGGCCGATGTGAGCCCGCACATAGGGCACAGATCACGTACGAAGCGAAATAGGAGACAAAGGGTTCCGCGATGAACGGGAAAGACGTTCTAGTCTGTCCCGATTTGCCCTCCCCCGGTCCACTACCCGGGATCGTACGTCACACCTTTGCCCGGATGTTTTGCGCCAGCTAAGAATGGCCAACGTCGCTCAGCGCCGCGGTTCCCCCCGCGGCGTTTGTGCAGGAAGCACCCGTGTCCCCCACCGGACAGCGAGCGACCTCCGCGCTATTCGAAGAGGTCCATCCCGCATGCCCAAGAACCCTTTCACCCGTGGTCATCGTCGCGCGCTGAGCAAGCGCCACAAGATCGCCGTTGCCGGTGTCGCCACCCTCGGCGCCGCCGCCGTCGCCTTCAGCGCGGTGCCCGGCAACGCGGACACCACCACCTCCGAGGCGGCCACCTACTCGGCCCCCGTGAAGTACTCCTCCGAGCAGCTCAAGGGCCTCCAGGCGGACGTCAGCGAGCAGCTCGCCGCCAAGGCCCTGCAGAGCAAGGCCGCCGAGGCGAAGGCGAAGGCAGAGGCTGCGGCGAAGGCCAAGGCCGCGACCGCCGCGAAGAAGAAGGCCGCCGCGGCCGCAGCCGCCAAGAAGGCCGCGCAGGCGCGCAAGGCCAAGGAGGCCGCGAGCCGGGCCGCGCACCGCGCCAAGCTCAAGGCCGCCGCGCCCAAGAAGAGCTACGCGAACAACCTGGACGGGTGGATCAAGGAGTCCCTGGCCATCATGAGGGCCAAGGGCATCCCGGGCAGCTACAACGGTCTGTACCGCAACATCATTCGGGAGTCCTCGGGCAACCCGAACGCGATCAACAACTGGGACATCAACGCCATCAACGGCATCCCGTCGAAGGGGCTGCTCCAGGTCATCCCGCCGACGTTCCAGGCGTACCACGTCGCGGGCACGTCCTGGAACATCTACGACCCGGTAGCCAACATCACCGCCGCCGCGAACTACGCGGCCGACAGGTACGGCTCGATGGACAACGTGAACAGCGCGTACTGAGGTCGCGCGGACCTCTCGTACGCACAAAGGGCGGCACCCTGTCGGGTGCCGCCCTTCACCGTCGTACGACAGTGATCACTTGCGCATGACCTCGGGCTCGTGGCGGCGCAGGAAGCGGGAGACGAGGAAGCCGCAGACGACGCCGATGGCGATGAGGGCGATCATGTTCAGGCCCCAGGTGCTGACCGCGTGGTCCCACAGCGGGTCGGTCGTGTCGCCCGGTTTGACGGGCGGGTTGACCTGGTTGAAGTCCAGCGTGGCGCCCGCGGCGGCGACCGCCCAGCGCGACGGCATCAGGTACGAGAGCTCGTTGACGCCGAGGGTGCCGTGCAGGGTGAACAGACAGCCGGTGAAGACGACCTGGACGATCGCGAACATGACCAGCAACGGCATGGTCTTCTCGGACGTCTTCACGAGCGCGGAGATGATCAGCCCGAACATCATCGAGGTGAACCCGAGCCCCATGATCGGCAGGCACAGCTCCGCAAGGGTGGCATGGCCGAGGACCAGTCCCTCCTTCGGCAGTCCCCGGCTGGCGAAGCCGATGAGGCCGACCATCAGTCCCTGCAGGATGGTGATCACGCCCAGTACGACCACCTTGGACATGAGGTACGCCGAGCGGGACAGGCCGGTGGCGCGCTCCCGCTCGTAGATCACCCGTTCCTTGATCAGCTCACGGACGGAGTTGGCGGCGCCGGCGAAACAGGCACCGACCGCGAGGATCAGCAGGACGGTGGTGGCCGTGCTGTTCGGCTCGGGCTGCTTGGTCCTGGGGTCGACCGGCTTGGGCAGCAGGTTGTCGCCGAAGTCGATGAGCAGACTCACCGAGCCGAGGACGAGCGGCAGGATCACCGTCAGGGCCAGGAAGCCCTTGTCGGACGCGATGACCGACACATAGCGGCGCACGAGCGTCCCGAACTGGCCCGTCCAGCGCTGTGGCTTCGGCGGCTTCATGCCCTGCATCGGAGGCCTGTGTACGGACTGCGGCGCAACGGCGTCTATGTCCGCGGCGTACATCTGGTAGTGCTGCGAGCCCTTCCAGCGACCGGCCCAGTCGTAGTCGCGGTAGTTCTCGAAGGCCGAGAAGACATCGGCCCAGGTGTCGTAGCCGAAGAAGTTCAGTGCCTCCTCGGGCGGCCCGAAGTAGGCGACCGCGCCGCCCGGGGCCATCACCAGGAGCTTGTCGCACAGGGCGAGCTCGGCCACGGAATGGGTGACCACGAGGACCGTACGGCCGTCGTCGGCGAGGCCGCGCAGCAGTTGCATGACATCGCGGTCCATACCCGGGTCGAGGCCGGAGGTCGGCTCGTCGAGGAAGATCAGGGACGGCTTGGTGAGCAGCTCCAGGGCCACCGAGACGCGCTTGCGCTGGCCGCCGGAGAGGGAGGTGACCTTCTTCTCCTTGTGGATGTCGAGCTTGAGCTCGCGCAGCACCTCGTCTATGCGCGCCTCGCGCTCGGCGCCGGTGGTGTCGGCCGGGAAGCGGAGTTTGGCCGCGTACGTGAGGGCCTTCTTGACGGTCAGCTCCTTGTGCAGGATGTCGTCCTGCGGGACCAGACCGATGCGCTGGCGCAGCTCGGCGAACTGCTTGTAGAGGTTGCGGTTGTCGTAGAGAACGTCGCCCTGGTTGGCGGGCCGGTAGCCGGTGAGTGCCTTGAGCAGGGTCGACTTGCCGGAACCGGACGGTCCGATGACCGCGATCAGGGACTTCTCCGGGACGCCGAAGGAGACGTCCTTGAGGATCTGCCTGCCGCCGTCGACCGTGACGGTCAGGTGGCGGGCGGAGAACGACACCTCACCGGTGTCGACGAACTCCTCGAGCCGGTCGCCGACGATCCGGAACGTGGAGTGGCCGACGCCGACGATGTCGGCCGCGCCGAGCAGGAGCGAGCCGCCCTTGGGGATCGGCTGGCCGTTGACGTACGTGCCGTTGTGCGAGCCGAGGTCGCGGATCTCCATGCGGCCGTCGGGCATCGAGTGGAACTCGGCGTGGTTGCGGGAGACCTGCAGGTCGGAGACGACCAGGTCGTTCTCCAGGGCACGGCCGATGCGCATGATGCGGCCGATGGTGAACTGGTGGAACGTGGTCGGGCTGCGGTCGCCGTAGACGGGTGGCGCGTCCGCGTCCGCGCCGGGGCCCGCGCCGGGGCCTTGCTGCTGCGGGATCTTCTGGGGCGGCTGGTGGGAGTACGGCTGCGCCTGTGACCGCGGCTGTTGCTGGGGCTGGGGCCAGCCGGACTGCGCTGCCTGGGGTGAAGCCTGCTGCGGTGTCTGCTGCGCCCAGCCGGGGTTCGCGCTCTGCGCGGCGTACGACTGCTGCCCCGGCTGAGGCTGTGCGGCCGGGGCCGCCGTGCCCGAGAGGTTCAGCAGCGGGCCGTCGCTCGCGTTGCCGAGGTGGACGGCCGTACCGGGGCCGATCTCCGTCTGGTGGATCCGCCGGCCCTGCACGAACGTGCCGTTGGTGCTGCTGTGGTCCTCGATGACCCAACTGCGCCCGCTCCAGCTGATCGTGGCGTGACGCCAGGACACCCTGGCGTCGTCGAACACGATGTCCCCCTGCGGATCGCGTCCAAGGCTGTACGGCCTGGACGGATCGAGCGTCCAGGTACGTCCGTTCGCTTCCAGTACGAGTTCCGGCACTCCAAGCCCCACTGAGTAGTCCCCCGCATTGCCCCCGTCACAGGGAGTGTAGGGATGTCGAACATCGTCGGGAACTATTTCAGGATCCCCCTCCTGACCGAAAGTCGAGCCCCGAGAACACCACGTTCGCGCGCTTCGGCCGGTTCCGTTGACGGGGTTGAAACCGACCCGGAGAGTGGGTAATCCACGCGAGGGGGACAAGCGCGGTCTCGGCCGCGCCGCGGATCGGGGGGTCTGCCATGAGTGCGTCCATGAGCGCAGGGACCACGCAGCACGGCGTGAGGCTGCCCTGGGGAGACATCCTGCTGTCCGCTGTCGCCGCCGTGAGCTGGGCGTTGATCGGGATGGCGGGTGCGGCCGCGCTCGGTCTGCATCTGCTGGAGGCCGATTCCGCGGCCTCGCTGGGTCCGATGACCGCGGCTGTCGTGGCCCTTGCGGCGGGTGGTTCGGTGACGCCCTCCGGTGACGTGTCCGCGTTCGGGCTGACGGGTGCGGAGGCGACGACGGCCATCGAGATCACGCCACTGGGCGTCAGCCTGGTCGGTGCGGTGCTTTTGTCATGGTTCTTCCTACGGTCCCTGCGGAGTGCCGGAGCAGTGATCGCGCCGTCGGAACTCCTCGCCCGCGCGGGCTCGGTGGTCGCGCTGTTCACGGCGATGATGGGCGGGCTGGCCTGGGCGGGGCACGACGTCATCACGATCGACGGAGGCGCGCTGGGGCTCGACAAGCTGCCCGGCGCGGGCGGGGGCGGCGGTCTCGACATCCCCGGGCTGGGGGACGTCGGGGACATCGGCGGACTGCTGCCCGACCGGATCGGCGGCCTCATCGACGCGAAGGCCGCGGTCGGCTTCACGGTGGACACCGCGCCGACACTGCTCGGCGGACTCGGCTGGTCGGCCGGGATCCTGCTGGTGGCGCTGCTGGCGTCCCGTCGTACCCCGCTGCCGCGCGGTTGGGAGGCGGTGCACCGGGTCGTACGGCCGGCCGTCTCCGCCCTTGTGACGGTGCTGCTGGTCGCGGTGGCCGCGGGGCTCTCGGCGGCGGTGTACGCGGCGATCGGCGACGACCACCCCAAGCGGATCGCGGGAGCCGCGCTGCTCGGGGCGCCGAACGGGGTGTGGCTGGGCATCCCCGTCGGCCTGTTCGTCCCCTTCGACGGCCGGGCGACGGGCGTACTGACGAACTTCCTCCCGGACCCCCTGGACCGGCTGCTCGCCTCGGACTCCGACCAGTCGATGACGCTGGGGCGCCTGGCGGAGCTGGACGGGCGGGTCTGGCTGCTGGGGGTGGCGGCGGCGCTGATGATGCTGCTGGCGGGGGTGCTCACCGCTGCGCGGACGCCGGTGGGGGTGGCCGTCGGGGCAGCCGCGGGCCGGGGTGTGGCCGGCCCGGGTCATGAGGTCGTACGGGATCCGGGGGCCCTTCGTTTCGCGGGGCGGTGTGCGCTGCGGCTGGGGGCCGCGACCGCGTTGGCGTTGCCGTTGCTGGCCTGGCTGACGGAGGTGTCGGTGGACGCCTCCCTGTCGGTGCTGGGGTTCGACGCGTTCGGCGCCGGGGTCGTGTTGCGGGGCCGGCTCGTCATGGCGGTCCTGCTCGGGGCGCTGTGGGGGGCGGGTGCGGGGGCCGCGGGGGCGTTGCTGGCGCGGGCGACGGGGGCGGCGGGGGCGCGGGCGGCGGGGTTGGCACTGCGTGACTCGGCGGGGGGTTTCGGTGCGGAGACGGGGACGGGTTCGGGGGCGGGAACGGGTTCAGCGGCGACGTCGGGAGCGGGTCGGGGGGCGACGTCGGGAGCGGTGGGGGTGCAGGGGGCTGGGCTTGCTGGGGATCAGTTGTATGCGGGTGGGGGCGGGCCGTATGAGCGAGGGGCCGGGCCTTATGGGGGTGGGGCTTATGGAGGTGGGGCTTATGGAGGTGGGGCTTATGGAGGTGGGGCTTATGGGGGCGCAGGTGAGGCCTCCGGGGGCGACCGGGGATACGGGGGCGGGTCCGATTCGTACGGCGAGAGTGCGTCGCGGTCGTACGAAGGCGGGGTGGGGTCGTATGACGGTGGGTCGCAGCCGTATGAGGGTGGGGCGGGGTCGCCTGGTGGTGAGGCGCGGGACTATCCCGGTGAGGCGGGGTGGCCCGGTGGCGAAGCGCGGTCACAGAGCGGTGAGGCCGGGGCCCCTCGCGGTGGAGCCGGTGCGCGCGGCGGTGAGGCGGAGTCGTGGAGCGCCGGGGCCGGAACCAGCCGCGGTGAGGCCGGGCCGTACGTGCCCGGTGCGCCTTATCGGCCGCCCAATCCGGCCACGAACCCGTACCTGCGGGTCCCGGACGAGTTGCGAGAGCCGGAGGATACGCGGCCCGGTGGTGAAGGTGGGCGAGCGCCGGGGGACGAGTGGCGTGGGTCGGGTCGTGAGGGGGGCGGGCGCGGGTCGCGCGGTGAGGATCGTTGGGGGGAGCAGGGGCCGGAGAGCGGCGGACGTGGGGGCCGCCGTGAGAGCCGTGGAGGGGATCCGGGGCCGGAGGGCTCCGGAGCGTCGGGCGGGGGGTGGCGTGGCGAGGGGCCGCCTGGGCAGAGGCCGCGATCGTCCGGCGGGTACGGGCAGGAGGAGGGGCCGGAGGGCAGCGGTCGGCCTCCTGAGGAGAGCGCGCCTGACGGTTCATGGCCGCCCGACAACGACAGCGTCTACGGCGCCCCGACGATGGCCCGCCCGATCGACCAGCCCCCTCGCTCACCGCAACGACCTCCCAGGCAGCGGCCCGGCGCCCGGCGCCCGCCCTCCGGGGACGAGGGGCGGCAATCGCCACCACCGCCTCCTCCTCCCCCGCCTCCCTCGCCACCCCCGCCGCCCGGGAAGCCGAAGGGGCGGCGCTGATCCGGCACGGGACGCAGGGCTCTGCCGGAGGGGCTGAGCCGATGCCGGCGTGGGTTCGAGGAGGACGGATGGTACGGACCGTACGGCGCCGCCGCCGGGCATGCGTGAGCCGATGCGACCCCGCCCCGGGCCCACCGCAGTGCACCCTTGTCCCGCCCGTAAGGATCTCGCCACCCTCTCGACACCGAGTGTTCCGTGTCCGTCAGACGGACCGCGGGAGCGGAAGGCACTGGGTGCCGGATACGGTGGGAACACCATGAGCGCTGAGCAGACCTCGTTCTCCGACGTCCCCACCCTTCTCGTCAAGATCTTCGGGAAGGACAGGCCGGGCATCACGGCCGGCCTCTTCGACACCCTCGCCGCCTACTCCGTCGACGTGGTCGACATCGAGCAGGTCGTCACGCGTGGCCGAATGGTGCTGTGCGCGCTCGTGACCGCGCCGCCGCGCGCGCTGGAGGGCGATCTGCGGGCGACCGTCCACAGCTGGGCCGAGTCGATCAAAATGCAGGCGGAGATCATCTCCGGCCTCGGCGACAACCGGCCGCGAGGACTGGGACGTTCCCTGGTCACCGTGCTCGGTCACCCGCTCACCGCGGAGGCCACCGCCGCGATCGCCGCCAAGATCGCCAAGGCGGGCGGCAACATCGACCGTATCTTCCGGCTGGCCAAGTACCCGGTCACGGCCGTCGAGTTCGCGGTGTCCGGCGTGGAGACGGAGCCACTGCGCACCGCCCTGGTGACGGACGCCGCCAAGCTCGGCGTGGACGTGGCCGTCGTCGCCGCCGGTCTGCATCGCAGGGCCCAGCGGCTCGTCGTCATGGATGTGGACTCCACGCTCATCCAGGACGAGGTGATCGAGCTCTTCGCCGCGCACGCCGGCTGCGAGGACGAGGTCGCCGAGGTGACCGCGGCCGCGATGCGGGGCGAGCTGGACTTCGAGCAGTCGCTGCACGCGCGCGTGGCGCTGCTGGAGGGGCTGGACGCCTCGGTCGTCGACAAGGTGCGTTCCGAAGTACGGCTGACGCCGGGCGCGCGCACCCTCATCCGTACGCTGAAGCGGCTCGGCTTCCAAGTCGGTGTCGTCTCGGGCGGATTCACCCAGGTCACCGATGACCTGCAGGACCGGCTGGGGCTGGACTTCGCCCAGGCGAACACCCTGGAGATCGTCGACGGGAAGCTGACGGGCCGGGTCACCGGGGAGATCGTGGACCGCGCGGGCAAGGCGCGGCTGCTGCGCCGGTTCGCCGCCGAGGCGGGGGTGCCGCTGTCCCAGACGGTGGCGATCGGCGACGGTGCCAACGACCTGGACATGCTGAACGCGGCCGGGCTCGGGGTCGCCTTCAACGCCAAGCCGGTGGTGCGGGAGGCCGCGCACACCGCGGTGAACGTGCCCTTCCTCGACACGGTGCTGTACCTGCTGGGCGTCACCCGCGAAGAGGTCGAGGCGGCGGACGCGCACGAGGAGGACTGACCCCGACGAGGGATCGGCAGGACGACGGCACGGCAGGGGCCCGGCACCACCACGGTGCCGGGCCCCTGCCGTGCCTCAGACACGTGGCGGTCGTCGTCAGTCGGTCGGCGCCCAGTAGTCGACGAGGGTGGCCACCCCGGGCTCCAGGGCCTTCCAGGGGCCGCTGAACGTCAGGACGGCGAAGGCTGCGGCGGGGAAGCCGCGGCCGCTCATCCGCTGGCGTGCGTCCCCTTCGGCGGCGCCCGCGAGGACGTCGGCGAGGCCCTGCACTCCTGGGTTGTGACCGATCAGGACGGCGTTGTGCACGTCGTCCGGTGTCTCGTTCAGCACCGCGATCAGCTCGCCGGGAGAGGCCTCATAGATCCTCTCCTCGTAGACCGTTTTCGGCCGGTGCGGGAACTCCTGCACGGCGAGCTTCCAGGTCTCACGGGTCCGGGTCGCGGTGGAGCAGAGGGCCAGGTCGAAGGGGATACCGGAGTCGACCAGCCGTAGCCCGGCTTCCGCCGCCTCTTTTCGGCCCCGGTCGGCGAGCGGCCGCTCATGGTCGGTCACCTGTGGCCAGTCGGCTTTCGCATGCCGGAAAAGGACAATCCTGCGGGGATCTGCGACGCTCATGGGATCCAGCTTCGCATGAAACAGGCCATGGGGCGCAGGGAGTTGGCGGGCGGCTTCGCGGGTCCTCAGCGCGTGATGAGTTGCTGCACGCGCTCCAGGAACTGGGTGACCACAGGGTCGCCGGAGGCCGCGTGCGCGTCGGAGGGGTTGAGGATGAGCGCCAGGAGGACGACGAAGGCGAGCGTCGGCAGTGCGAGCGCCCACCAGGGCAGCCTGATGTCGACGCCGCCCCGGGACGCCGGGTGGGGCGGGGTGTGCGTAGGGGCCGACATGAATGCCTCCGCGGGTCCTCGAGTCCTGCGTGCTCCGCTTCTCGCGGTCACATCTCGAAGTTACGGAACCGGGGGCCCTCAACCCATCCGGTGATCCACCCAGTTGACCCTGACACTCGCCCCCTAGGGGACAGGGGGTTAACCCCACCGTCGCACCGGGGAGCGGGTGGCCGGGTCAGGGCGAGGCGATCGTCGCGATGATCGCGATGATGACGAAGATGGCGAAGAACGAGCCGAAGACCAGCAGCATCTTCTTCTGGCCGTTCTGGGGGTTCGGGTCGAGCACTGGCATACGGCCAGTCTCGCACCCCGGCCTCTTACCAAGCCTGCCGGGGTGACGTCAGCGGGCCGCCTCTTCCTCCACCGTACGGTCGCGGCCCGCGAGCACACCGACCGCCATCTGCGGGATCATCAGGCCGATCATGAGGGCGATCGGCAGGCCCCAGCCGCCGCTGTGCTGGTAGAGCACGCCCACCAGGAGCGGTCCGGGGATGGAGATCAGATAGCCGGTGCTCTGCGCGAACGCGGACAGCTGGGCGACGCCCGCCCCGGTCCTGGCGCGCATCCCGACCATGGTGAGGGCCAGCGGGAAGGCGCAGTTGGAGATGCCCAGCAGGACGGCCCAGGCCCAGGCGCCGGCGGCGGGGGCGAGGTACAAGCCGGCGTATCCGGCGAGTCCGCAGACACCGAGCGCGATCACGATCGGGCCCTGGTGCGGCAGCCGGGTCGCCATGCGCGGGATGACGAAGGCCAGCGGGACGCCCATCACCATGGTGACGGCCAACAGCAGCCCGGCCGTGCTCGCGGGCACGCCCGCGTCCCGGAAGATCTGCGCCATCCAGCCCATGGTGATGTAGGCGGCGGTGGCCTGGAGCCCGAAGAAGACCGCGAGCGCCCACGCGGTCCGGCTCCGGGTGATCCGCAGCACGGGCGGCTCCACGCGTGCGTGCACGTGCCGGACGGGTCCAGCGCCCTCCACACGCGTGCGTACGCTCGACTCCGCCTTCGGCTGCGTCGACGCGGGCTCCCGGTCCCGTACGAGCGGAATCCACGGCAGTACGGCCGCCGCGGCCAGG
This sequence comes from Streptomyces sp. NPDC005402, assembly GCF_040606575.1. NCBI lineage: Bacteria > Bacillati > Actinomycetota > Actinomycetes > Kitasatosporales > Streptomycetaceae > Streptomyces > Streptomyces sp. NPDC005402. Next base: position 265,783 of record NZ_JBEXFB010000012.1, on the reverse strand, counting down.
CCCGCCCACACCGCGAGCCCGGACTGCCAGTTCCCGCCCAGCGCCTCGGTCACCGGAACGGTCACGGCGGCCGCCGACGCGGTGCCGAGGGCCAGGGCCATCGAGTACAGGCCGGTCATGGAGCCGACCCGGTCCGGGAACCAGCGCTTGACGATGACCGGCATCAGGACGTTGCTGACGGCGATGCCCATGAGGGTGAGGGCGCTGGCGGCCAGGAAGCCCGCGGTGGAGCCGGTGTACGGCCGTATGAGCAGGCCCGCGGTGATGGCGACCATGCCCGCGCACACCACCGCGCCCGCGCCGAAGCGGCGGGCCAGGCGGGGGGCCGTGACGCCGAAGACGGCGAAGCACAGCGGGGGTACCGAGGTGAGCAGGCCGGCCATGCTGCCGCTCATGCCGAGTCCGTCGCGCACCTCTTCGAGGAGGGCGCCGAGGCTGGTGATGGCGGGGCGGAGGTTGAGGGCGGACAGCACGATGCCGACGACGACCAGGCGCACCGCCCACGCGCGCGTGGCCGGCACCAGGGGTCCTTCTCCGGACGGGGTCGCGGAACCGCGTGCGCTCGGTGACTTCACTGTCCGGGTTTCCTCGCTCGCCATGCCCCCCATCATAGAATCATGGGATGATTGGTTGTCCATCCCCGGGTCGTCCGCTGCCGTCCCGCCCGTGCGAAGGTGTGCCATGCCCCTGAGCCATCCGCGTCGCTCGGCGCTGTCCGAGCAGGTCATCGCCGCGCTGCGTACCCAGATCACCTCGGGCGAGTGGCCGGTCGGCTCCCGGATCCCGACGGAGCCCGAGCTGGTCGAGCAGCTGGGGGTCGCCCGCAACACCGTCCGCGAGGCCGTCCGGGCGCTCGCGCACAACGGTCTGCTGGCCATCCGCCAGGGCTCCGGGACGTACGTCGTGGCGACCAGTGAGCTGGCGGGCGTGATGCACCGCAGGTTCGCCGACGCGGACCCCCGGCACATCGCCGAGCTGCGCTCCACGCTGGAGTCGTCCGCTGCGCGGCTGGCCGCCGAGCGGCGCACCGAGAAGGACCTCAAGCAGCTCGACGCGCTCCTGGTGCGGCGCGAGGAGGCCTGGGAGTCGGGCGACGCGGAGGCCTTCGTGACGGCGGACACCACCTTCCACCTGGCCGTGGTGGCCGCCTCGCACAACGACGTGATGACCGAGATGTACGCGGATCTCGGCGAGGTGCTGCGGGACTGGCTGCGCGAGGACGTCGGCGAGGAGCTGACCCCGGAGACGTACATGGACCACACCCGGCTCGTCGACGCGATCCGCGCCGGTGACGCGGCGACGGCCGGCGAGGAGGCGGCCGGCTACCCCTTCCTGTGCCGTCCGGGACGGTTCAGCGCGCCAGCTTCCGGTGGCTGACCCACACCGAGCGGACCTCTTTCCAGCACCGGCCGGTCAGCCGCACGGTCTGCGCGGGCCCCACCTCGACCTCGGCACCGTCGGTGTCGAGGTCCCACCAGCGGTCGCACTCGATGTGCAGGCGGACGCCGTCGGTGCGCGGATAGGGGTTGTGGCAGTAGGTGGTCACACGGGAGCCGGTGACCCGACTGCGGCAGGAGGCTCCGAACAGCTCCGAAGCCTTGGCTCCGGGCGCTTCCACGCGTGGGTGCGACATCGCTTCGTACGACAGGGACATCACGAGACAGACGGCTGCGGTCACTGAGGCCAGACTGCGGGACAGGCGCACAAGGGGACCTCCTCGGCCGTGCTGGGGAGGAATCGCGGGTAACGCGTAATCCAGGGTGCCCAGTTGTGGCTGGTGCGCGCCCGGCCTGGTGGGCCGAACGGGTGAGGGCCCGCACCTGTGACAGGTGCGGGCCCTCAGCAGAAGTGCCGCAGCGTTTTGTCAGGCGCCGATCGCGTGCAGGCCGCCGTCCACGTGGATGATCTCGCCCGTGGTCTTCGGGAACCAGTCGCTCAGCAGCGCGACGATGCCCTTGCCGGCCGGCTCCGGGTCCTTGAGGTCCCACTCCAGCGGGGAGCGGTTGTCCCACACGGCGGCCAGGTCGCTGAAGCCCGGGATGGACTTGGCGGCCATGGAGGCGAGCGGGCCGGCGGAGATGAGGTTGCAGCGGATGTTCTGCTTGCCCAGGTCACGGGCGACGTAGCGGCTGGTGGCCTCCAGGGCGGCCTTGGCCGGGCCCATCCAGTCGTACTGCGGCCAGGCGTACTGCGCGTCGAAGGTGAGGCCGACGACCGAGCCGCCGTTCTGCATCAGCGGCAGACAGGCCATGGTGAGCGACTTCAGGGAGTACGCCGAGACGTGCATGGCGGTGGCCACGGACTCGAACGGCGTGTTCAGGAAGTTGCCGCCGAGCGCGTCCTGGGGCGCGAAGCCGATGGAGTGCACGACGCCGTCGAGGCCGCCGAGCTCCTCGCCGACCAGGTCGGCCAGTCGGCCGAGGTGCTCGTCGTTGGTGACGTCGAGCTCGATGACCTTGGTGGGCTTGGGGAGCTTCCTGGCGATGCGCTCGGTCAGCGTGGGCCGCGGGAACGCGGTCAGGATGATCTCGGCGCCCTGCTCCTGGGCCAGCTTGGCGGCGTGGAAGGCGATGGAGGACTCCATCAGCACACCGGTGATCAGGACGCGCTTGCCCTCGAGAATTCCGCTCATGGTGTTCAGTGACCCATTCCCAGTCCGCCGTCAACGGGGATGACGGCTCCAGTGATGTACGAGGCGTCGTCCGAGGCCAGGAACCGCACCGTCGCGGCGACCTCCTCGGGCTGCGCGTAACGACCGAGCGGCACCTGCTTCACGATGCCCTCACGCTGCTCGTCGGTGAGCACCTTGGTCATGTCGGTGTCGACGAAGCCGGGCGCGACGACGTTGAAGGTGATGTTGCGCGAGCCCAGCTCACGGGCGAGCGAGCGCGCGAAGCCGACCAGGGCGGCCTTGGAGGCGGCGTAGTTGGACTGGCCGGGGCCGCCGTAGAGGCCGACGACCGAGGAGATCAGGACGACCCGGCCCTTCTTGGCGCGCAGCATGCCGCGGTTGGCGCGCTTGACCACGCGGAAGGTGCCGGTGAGGTTGGTGTCGACGACCGAGGTGAAGTCCTCCTCGGACATCCGCATCAGCAGCTGGTCCTTGGTGATGCCGGCGTTGGCGATCAGCACCTCGACCGGGCCGTGCTGGGCCTCGATCTCCTTGTAGGCCTGCTCCACCTGCTCGGTGTCGGTGATGTCGCACTTGACGGCCAGGCAGCCCAATTCCGTCAGGGCGGCCGGCGGCTCGCCCGAGCGGTACGTGATGGCGACCTTGTCGCCGGCGTCGGCGAACGCGCGGGCGATGGCGAGGCCGATGCCCCGGTTGCCTCCGGTGACGAGAACCGAGCGGCTCAACGGATCACCCTTTCCATAGGGGTCTGACACACCCGCCCGAACACCCTGGATGGCAGGCGGCTTCTCCGAAAACCTATCGGGCCGCTCCCGCCGGAGGACATTCGGGCACCGACAGTGGCTTACGGGACTCGCTGTCGGGTCCCTACAGAAAGATGCCGGCAGCGGTCCCAAACGTGTGGTCCGCGCACCGGTCGCCGCGACATGATCGGAGCAGCCGTCGCTCACGTCACCCGACAGGAAGAGACCCAGGTGCCTCATACGATCGACGAAGCCTTCACAGCGCTTCCCCTACGTGCCCTCGCCGACGCCGCGCTGGCACGCGCGCGTGCGCTCGGCGCCGAGCACGCGGACTTCCGGTTCGAGCGGGTGCGCAGCGCGTCCTGGCGGCTGCGGGACGCCAAGCCCTCCGGGTCCTCGGACACCACCGACCTCGGGTACGCGGTGCGGGTCGTGCACGGCGGCACCTGGGGCTTCGCGTCGGGCGTGGACCTGACGCTGGACGCGGCCGCCAAGGTCGCCTCGCAGGCCGTCGCCATGGCGAAGCTGTCCGCCCAGGTGATCCGGGCGGCCGGGTCCGACGAGCGCGTCGAGCTGGCCGACGAGCCCGTGCACGCCGACCGCACCTGGATCTCGTCGTACGAGATCGATCCGTTCACCGTGCCCGACGAGGAGAAGACGGCGCTGCTCGCGGACTGGAGCGCGCGGCTGCTGGGGGCGAGCGGGGTCAACCACGTCGACGCCTCGCTGCTCACCGTGCACGAGAACAAGTTCTACGCCGACACCGAGGGCACGGTGACCACGCAGCAGCGGGTCCGGCTGCACCCGCAGCTGACCGCCGTCTCGGTGGACGAGTCCAGCGGTGAGTTCGACTCCATGCGGACCATCGCGCCGCCGGTCGGACGCGGCTGGGAGTACCTCACGGGCACCGGCTGGGACTGGGAGAGCGAGCTGGAGCAGATCCCGGAGCTGCTCGCCGAGAAGATGCGGGCGCCCAGCGTCGAGTCGGGCCTGTACGACCTCGTCGTCGACCCGTCCAACCTCTGGCTGACCATCCACGAGTCCATCGGCCACGCCACCGAGCTGGACCGCGCGCTCGGCTATGAGGCCGCCTACGCCGGGACCTCCTTCGCCACCTTCGACCAGCTCGGCAAGCTGCGCTACGGCTCCGAGCTGATGAACGTCACCGGTGACCGCACCGCCGAGCACGGCCTCGCGACCATCGGCTACGACGACGAGGGCGTCGAGGGCCAGTCCTGGAACCTGGTGAAGGACGGCACCCTCGTCGGCTACCAGCTGGACCGGCGGATCGCGAAGCTGACCGGGTTCGAGCGGTCCAACGGGTGCGCCTACGCCGACTCCCCCGGGCATGTGCCGGTGCAGCGCATGGCCAACGTGTCGTTGCAGCCGGATCCGGCCGGGATGTCGACGGAGGACCTGATCGGCAGCGTGGACCGCGGCATCTACGTCGTCGGCGACCGGTCCTGGTCGATCGACATGCAGCGCTACAACTTCCAGTTCACCGGCCAGCGGTTCTTCAGGATCGAGAACGGGCGGATCACCGGGCAGCTGCGGGACGTCGCCTACCAGGCGACCACCACCGACTTCTGGGGCTCGATGGCCGCGGTGGGCGGCCCGGGGACCTATGTCCTCGGCGGCGCCTTCAACTGCGGCAAGGCCCAGCCGGGCCAGGTCGCGGCCGTGTCGCACGGCTGCCCGTCGGCCCTCTTCAAGGGCGTCAACATTCTGAACACCACGCAGGAGGCCGGTCGATGAGCCCGCGTACCAACAAGCCGCACGAGATCGTCGAGCAGGCGCTCGCGCTGTCGCGGGCCGACGGCTGTGTCGTGATCGCCGACGAGCAGTCGACGGCCAACCTGCGTTGGGCGGGCAACGCGCTCACCACGAACGGCGTCACGCGCGGGCGCACGCTCACGGTCGTCGCGACCGTCGACGGCAAGGAGGGCACCGCCTCCGGTGTGGTCTCCCGGTCCGCGGTGACCGCGGACGAGCTGGAGCCGCTGGTGCGGGCCGCCGAGGCCGCCGCGCGCGGTGCCGGGCCCGCCGAGGACGCCCAGCCGCTGGTCACGGGCGTACCGGAGTCCCCGGACTTCACGGACGCGCCCGCCGAGACCTCCTCGGCGGTCTTCGCCGACTTCGCTCCGGCACTCGGCGAGTCCTTCGCCCGCGCGCGTGCGGGCGGCCGCGAGCTGTACGGCTTCGCCAACCACGAGCTCGTCTCGACGTACCTGGGCACCTCCACCGGGCTGCGGCTGCGCCACGACCAGCCCAACGGCACGCTGGAGCTCAACGCCAAGTCGCCGGACCGGACCCGCTCGGCCTGGGCCGGACGCTCCACGCGGGACTTCAAGGACGTCGACCCGGCGGCGCTGGACGCGGAGCTCGCCGTACGCCTCGGATGGGCCGAGCGGCGCATCGCGCTGCCCGCGGGGCGGTACGAGACGCTGCTGCCGCCGACCGCGGTCGCCGACCTGCTGATCTACCAGCTGTGGTCGGCTTCGGGCCGGGACGCGGCCGAGGGGCGGACGGTGTTCTCCAAGCCCGGGGGCGGCACCCGGGTCGGCGAGCGGCTGACCGAGCTGCCGCTGACCCTGCGCAGCGACCCGAACGAGCCCGGCCTGGAATCCGCGCCCTTCGTGATCGCGCACTCCTCCGGGGGCGACCAGTCGGTGTTCGACAACGGTCTGCCGGTCGCGGCCACCGACTGGATCCGCGAGGGCGAGCTGGCGCATCTGATGACCACCCGGCACGGCGCGGGCCTGACCGGGCTGCCCGTCGCCCCGGCGGCCGGCAACCTCGTCCTCGACGGCGGCTCGGACTCCTCCCTGGAGGAGATGGTCGCGAACACCACGCGCGGACTGCTGCTGACCTGCCTCTGGTACATCCGCGAGGTCGACCCGGCCACGCTGCTGCTGACCGGGCTGACCCGGGACGGTGTGTACCTCGTCGAGAACGGCGAGGTGACCGGCGAGGTCAACAACTTCCGGTTCAACGAGTCGCCGGTCGGCCTGCTGGGGCGGGCGACGCAGGCGGGGCGGACGGAGAAGACGCTGCCGAGGGAGTGGAGCGACTACTTCACCAGGGCCGCGATGCCGGCGCTGCGGGTGCCGGATTTCAATATGAGTTCTGTCAGTCAGGGCGTATAACCTCGTAGCCGGTAGTCACTCGACTGCCCGAGGACCTTTCGAGGAGATACGAGAACCGTGACGGACATCGTCGACGAGCTGAAGTGGCGGGGCCTGTGGGCCCTGTCCACTGACGAGGACGCTTTGCGCAAGGCGCTCGCGGACGGTCCCGTCACCTTCTATTGCGGTTTCGACCCCACGGCGGCCAGCCTGCACGTCGGTCACCTGGTGCAGGTCCTCACCATGCGCCGGCTCCAGCAGGCCGGTCTGCGCCCGCTGGCGCTGGTGGGCGGGGCGACCGGCCAGATCGGCGACCCGCGCCCCACGGCGGAGCGCACGCTGAACGACCCGGAGACGGTCGCGAACTGGGTGACCCGGCTGCGCGCCCAGATCGAGCCGTTCCTGTCCTTCGAGGGCGAGAACGCCGCGGTCATGGTGAACAACCTGGACTGGACGGCCGGGATGTCGGCCATCGAGTTCCTGCGGGACATCGGCAAGCACTTCCGCGTCAACAAGATGCTCACCAAGGACTCGGTCGCGCGCCGGCTGGAGTCCCAGGAAGGCATCAGTTACACCGAGTTCAGCTACCAGCTGCTCCAGGGCATGGACTTCCTGGAGCTGTACCGGCGGCACGGCTGCACGCTCCAGCAGGGCGGCAGCGACCAGTGGGGCAACCTCACGGCGGGGCTCGACCTGATCCACCGGCTGGAGCCCGACGCCTCGGTGCACTGTCTGGCGACGCCGTTGATGGTCAAGGCGGACGGCACCAAGTTCGGCAAGACCGAGGGCGGCGCCGTCTGGCTCGACCCGGAGATGACGACGCCGTACGCGTTCTACCAGTTCTGGCTGAACGTGGACGACCGGGACATCTCGACGTACCTGCGCATCCTGTCCTTCAGGTCCCGCGAGGAGCTCGAGGAGCTGGAGAAGCAGACCGAGGAGCGGCCGCAGGCCCGGGCCGCGCAGCGGGCGCTGGCCGAGGAGCTGACGACGCTGGTGCACGGCGCCGACCAGACGGAGGCCGTGATCGCCGCGAGCCGTGCTCTGTTCGGGCAGGGCGAGCTGACGGGTCTCGACGAGCGGACGCTGACCGCCGCGCTCTCGGAGGTGCCGCACATCCAGGTCTCCGAGCTCGGTGCCGTGGTGGATCTGTTCGCCGAGGTCGGACTCGTGGCCAGCAAGTCGGCCGCGCGGCGGACGGTGAAGGAGGGCGGCGCCTACGTGAACAACGTCAAGGTCGCGGCCGAGGACGCCGTTCCCGCCAAGGAGGACCTGCTGCACGGTCGCTGGCTGGTGCTGCGCCGGGGCAAGAAGAACCTGGCCGCGGTCGAGGTCACGTCCGCGTAGGTCTCGGCACGACGAAGGGGGCGCCGCTCCTCGCGGAGGGCGCCCCCTTCGTCGTACGGCTCTCAGACCCGATGTTTCCGCTTGCCCAGCGTCGCCATGTAGAGCATGTCGCCGACGGCGACGATGATGATCGCGGCGATGAGCTGGAAGGCGTGGCGGCTCCAGTCGATGCCGGGCGTCTCGTCCACGCCGAACCCGCGCGCCATGGCGTTGCCGGCGATGGCGCCGAGCATGCCGAAGATGGTGGTCAGCCAGAGGGGACTGTGCTGTTTGCCGGGGATGATCGCCTTCGCGATCAGGCCGAGCACGAATCCCACGATGATGGCCCACAACCAGCCCATGGCTGCCTCCTCGTACGGCTCTACGTGAGCATTACCGCCAGTGTCGGTCCGTTCGCACTACGCCGCATGTCGGATACGGCCGTACGTGCCGGGGATGAGGCCGTCCGCCCGGGCGGGAGGTGCCCCGGTCTCGTAGGCGGCGCAGGCGCGGCGTACCGTGGAAGCTGTCCGGGCCCGGTACCTCCACCGGGTACGGAACCGATGCGGAGCCGGGAGCAGTCCGATGCGGGCGGATGGTGGAATGTGATGCGGAAGCAGCATGGCGGCGGCAGCGCCCAGGTGTTCCGGATCACCGGGGCCCGGACGAGCCTGCAGGAGGACGTGCGCGGACGTCAGCGCCGGTACGTCATCTCGATGACGGTCCGTACGGTGTCGGTGGTGCTCGCGGCCACCCTCTGGAACGTCGAACGGCACGTCGCGATCGTGGCGCTGGTGCTGGGGGCGGTTCTGCCCTATATCGCCGTCGTCATCGCCAACGCGGGGCGGGAGAACGCGCCTTCGCTGCCGTCGACCTTCGTGACCGTGCCGACCCGGCCGATGATCATGCCGCCGCGCGCCGAGGACGACTTCGCGGAACCCGCGCCGGAAGGCGGTACGGGCGGAGCGACGGCAGGTCCCCGGGGTGAACCACGCGAGCGGACGTGACAAGTCTGCTCGGCACCAAGCTCAAGAAAAGCTCAGATCAATCATGTTGTTCCGGTGCCGGGCCAAGGGTTACCCGTGACATACTTCGTACGCGCTCCGCATCCCCCGTCGGAGCGACAGACCGACGCCGGGCAGCTCCCCCCGTGGCTGCTCGGCGTCGCCTTTTCCCCTCGCTTGTGAGACGAAATCCGTGAGTGACGAGACCCCGATCTGCTCCGCGAAGGGCTGCCGTGCCGACGCCGTGTGGGTGCTCGCGTGGAACAACCCGAAGATCCACACGCCGGAGCGGCGGAAGACGTGGCTGGCCTGTGAGGAGCACCGGGAGCAGCTGTCGCAGTTCCTCGGGGTGCGAGGCTTCCTCAAGGACGTCGTGAAGTTCGAGGACTGGCGGGCCCCCGAAGGGGCCTAGCCGCCGATCGCGGACATCGGCCGGTCCGGCTGGACGAACGTCGGGTCGTCCAGGCCCGCGCCGGCCTTCTTGCCCCACATCGCCTCGCGCCAGATACGGGCGATCTCGTCGTCGCCGGCGTCGGAGCGCAGTGCTGCTCGAAGGTCGGTCTCCTCGCGGGCGAACAGGCAGGTGCGTATCTGGCCGTCGGCGGTGAGGCGGGTGCGGTCGCAGGCCGCGCAGAACGGACGGGTGACCGAGGCGATGACGCCGACGACATGCGGGCCGCCGTCGACCAGCCAGCGCTCCGCGGGGGCCGAGCCGCGCTTCTCCGCCCCCTCCTCGGTGAGGTCGAAGCGGGTGCGCAGGGAGGTCAGGATGTCCCCGGCGGTGATCATGCCGTCGCGCTTCCAGCCGTGCTGGGCGTCGAGCGGCATCTGCTCGATGAAGCGCAGTTCGTAGTCGTGCTCCACGGCCCAGGCCAGCAGGTCGGGGGCCTCGTCCTCGTTGAGCCCCGGCATCAGGACGGAGTTCACCTTGACGGGGGTCAGGCCCGCCTCGCGGGCGGCGTCCAGGCCCTCCAGGACGTCCTTGTGACGGTCGCGGCGGGTGAGGGTCTTGAAGACGTCCGGACGGAGGGTGTCGAGGGAGACGTTGACCCGGTCCAGGCCCGCCGCCTTGAGAGCGGCGGCGGTGCGCTTGAGGCCGATGCCGTTCGTCGTCAGGGACATCTGGGGGCGCGGTTCCAGGGCCGCCACCCGCTCCACGATGCCGACCAGGCCCGGGCGCAGCAGGGGCTCACCGCCGGTGAAACGGACCTCCTCGATACCGAGGGAGGTGACGGCGATGTCGATCAGGCGGACGATCTCGTCGTCGGTGAGCAGGTCCGGCTTGGCCAGCCACTGCAGGCCCTCTTCCGGCATGCAGTAGGTGCATCGCAGATTGCACCGGTCGGTCAGCGAGACGCGCAGGTCGGTGGCCACCCGGCCAAAGGTGTCGATGAGCACGTGGGCCCCCTCCCTCGTCGCGGATCAGTGCGGGATCCATCGTTTCCGTCACTTGCGAGCCTACGTGACGTCACTGACATCGACAGGGCCCGATCCCACGACGTACGAAGCGGCCGCCTCGTAGAGATCTACGAGGCGGCCGCGGCAGTGGTGTGTCAGTGGGCGCCGGTGCCGGTCAGCGACCGGACCTCCAGCTCCGCGTACTTGCCCTTGTCCGGCTCCTCCTTGGAGAGGTAGGTGCCGAGGATGCCGAGCAGGAAGCCGACCGGGATCGAGATGATGCCCGGGTTCTCCAGCGGGAACCAGTGGAAGTCGACGTCCGGGAACATCGAGCTGGGCTTGCCGGAGACGACCGGTGAGAACAGCACCAGGCCGACGGCTGTGACGAGGCCGCCGTAGATCGACCACAGGGCGCCGCTGGTGGTGAACCGCTTCCAGAAGAGGCTGTAGATGATCGTCGGCAGGTTCGCGGAGGCGGCGACCGCGAAGGCGAGGGCGACGAGGCCGGCGACGTTGAGGTCGCGAGCCAGGGCGCCCAGCAGGATGGAGACCGCGCCGATGCCGACGGTCGCCCAGCGGGCCGCGCTCATCTCCTGCTTCTCGGTGGCCTGCCCCCGCTTGATGACGTTCGCGTAGATGTCGTGCGCGAAGGACGAGGACGAGGCCAGGGTCAGTCCGGCGACGACCGCGAGGATGGTGGCGAAGGCGACCGCCGAGATGGTGGCCAGCAGGATGGCGCCCCAGTTGGAGTCGACGCCGCCGAGGTGCAGGGCCAGCAGTGGTGCCGCCGTGTTGCCCGCCTTGTTGGAGGCGATGATCTCGTCCGGCTTGATGAGGGCCGCGGCGCCGAAGCCGAGGGCGAGGGTCATCAGGTAGAAGGCGCCGATGAGGCCGATGGCCCAGATGACCGACTTACGGGCGGCCTTGGCGGTGGGCACCGTGTAGAAGCGGATCAGGATGTGCGGCAGGCCGGCGGTACCGAGGACCAGGGCGATGCCGAGCGAGATGAAGTCCAGCTTGGTGGTGCCGGTGGCGCCGTACTTCAGGCCCGGCTCCAGGAAGGCCGCGCCCTTGCCGCTGTTGTCGGCGGCGGAGCCCAGCAGGTCGGAGATGTTGAAGTCGAACTTCAGCAGGACCAGGAAGGTCAGCAGCAGAGCGCCCGCGATCAGGAGGACGGCCTTGACCATCTGGACCCAGGTGGTGCCCTTCATGCCGCCGATGGTGACGTACACGATCATGAGGACGCCGACCAGGGCGACGACGCCGATCTTGCCCGCGTCGCTGGTGATGCCGAGGAGCAGGGAGACCAGGACACCCGCGCCCGCCATCTGGGCCAGCAGGTAGAAGATCGAGACCACGATGGTGGAGGTGCCGGCCGCTGTACGGACCGGTCGTTGGCGCATCCGGTACGCGAGGACGTCGCCCATCGTGTAGCGGCCGGAGTTGCGCAGCGGTTCGGCGACCAGGAGCAGGGCGACGAGCCAGGCGACCAGGAAGCCGACGGAGTACAGGAAGCCGTCGTAGCCGAAGAGGGCGATGGCGCCCGCGATGCCGAGGAAGGAGGCGGCGGACATGTAGTCGCCGGAGACGGCGAGGCCGTTCTGGAAACCGGTGAACTGCCGTCCGCCCGCGTAGAAGTCGGAGGCGTCCTTGGTCTGCCGTCCGGCCCAGACCGTGATGACGAGGGTCGCGAGGACGAAGACCGCGAACAGGCTGATGATCAGCGGGCGGTGCTCGCTGGCCTCGCCGGCCGCCAGGGTGATCGCGGGGCTCATGCGCCGCCCTCCATCCGGGACTTGATCGCGTCGGCCTTGGGGTCGAAGCGGGCGGCAGCGGTCCGCGCGTACCACCAGGCGATGAGGAACGTGGTGAGGAACTGACCGAGGCCCAGGACCAGAGCGACGTTGATGTTGCCGACGACCTTGGTGCCCATGAAGTCGCCCGCGTAGTTGGACAACAGGACGTACAGCAGGTACCAGGCGATGAAGCCGACGGTCAGCGGAAAGGCGAAGGAGCGGTAGGAGCGGCGCAGTTCACCGAACTCCGCGCTCTCCTGCACCTCGGTGAACTCCTCGGTGGTGGGGAGTTTGTGCGTCTCTTTCGAGGGTGGCGGTGCGTCGGTGGCCACGGAGTCTCCTCGCGTTGCGGTGCGGTTGTGACGGGGATCGGGGGCGAGTGTCCTCGCGTTCCCTGTTCAAGGTCACGGCGCCGCGCTGGCACCGGTTCAACTCGCTTTGCTTCTTTCCGAACTCGTCTTGGGGAAGTCATTGCTGGCCAGCGACTTCGGGAGATAGCTTCGGCCTGCAGCACCCGTCATGTACCTGCCCGAGCGACACCTGTGTCTCGGGCCGGTTTCGTTTCCGGATGATGTGGAGACCCCATGTCCCAGCCGCGTTCCGGACGTGCGAGACGTTCGAGACGTTCGATACGTTCAAAACACAGCGTCGCGCTCGCCGTGCCCGTCGTGCTGTCCCTCACGGCCTCGCTCGGCTTCCTGCCCTCGGCCGCCTCGGCCGCGCCCTCCGTGCAGGCCACGGCTCGGGCCGCGGACGCGACGAACCTGTCGTACGTCGTCAACACCAAGGTGGACCACCGCACGATCGCGTCGGTGAAGAAGGCGATAGCGGCGGCCGGCGGCACTGTCGTGATCGCGTACGAGAAGATCGGCGTGATCGTCGTCCACTCCTCCGCGCCGGACTTCGCCCAGAAGATCCGCACGATGCGCGGGGTGCAGTCGGCCGGCGCCACCCGCACCTCGGCGTTGACACCGGCGGCCACGACGGACGAGGGCGCGGTCCAACTCCTGTCGGACGCGCAGGCCGCGAAGGTCGCGAAGGCCTCGGCCGCCGCGCCGGAGAGCGAGCCGCTCGAGGCCGACCAGTGGGACCTGCGCGCGATAGGCGCCGACAAGGCCGCCAAGATCAACCCCGGCAGCCGCAAGGTGACCGTCGCCGTGATCGACACCGGCGTCGACGACACCCACCCCGACATCGCGCCGAACTTCTCCGCCTCCCAGTCCGCCAACTGCGACGGCGGTGTCCCGGACACCAGCCCGGGCGCCTGGCGGCCGTACACCGCGGACGACTACCACGGCACGCATGTCGCCGGTGAGATAGCCGCGGCCCGCAACGGCATCGGCGTGGCCGGGGTCGCGCCCGGCGTGAAGGTGTCGGCCATCAACGTGACCGACCGCAGCAACGGCCTCTTCTACCCGGAGAGCGTCGTGTGCGCGTTCGTGTTCGCCGCCGACCACGGCGTCGAGATCACGAACAACAGCTACTACGTTGATCCGTGGCTGTACAACTGCATGGACGACCCCGATCAGCGGGCCATTGTTGATTCGGTCAACAGGGCGCAGTTGTACGCCCAGAGGAAGGGCACGCTCAGCCTGGCGTCGGCGGGCAACTCCAACCACGACCTGGACTCCGACGCGATCGTCGACGCCTCCAGCCCCGACGACTCCACCGCGGTGGAGCGCACCGTCGACCCGCACGAGTGCTTCGACGTACCGACACAGCTGCCGGGTGTCGTCACGGTCAGCGCGACGGGCGTCAAGAACCTCAAGTCGTACTACTCCTCGTACGGCAAGGGCGTCATCGATGTCGCGGCGCCCGGTGGCGACCGGCTCTACCAGATCCCGGACACGCCGTCGCAGAACGGCCGCATCCTGTCCACCCTGCCGAACGGCGAGTACGGCTTCCTGCAGGGCACCTCGATGGCCTCGCCGCACGCCGCGGGCGTCGCCGCGCTGCTGAAATCGACGCACCCGAAGGCGAGCCCGGCCCAGCTGCAGGCGCTGCTGAAGGCGCAGGCGGACGCCACGAGCTGCCCGGCCTCGTACGACCAGGACGGCGACGGCACGCAGGACGCGGTGTGCGAGGGCGGCACCCGGGCCAACGGGTTCTACGGCTTCGGCATCGTCAACGCGCTGCGCGCGGTCAAGTGACGCACCCGGCAAGAGACTTCGCCCGACCCGGCACCACCCGCACGGACCACCTGTACCGAGAACGAACTGGAGAGATTCTCATCATGACTGGGCCCCACCCGCGCTATCGGCGCACGCTCGCGATCCCGCTCGGTATGGCCATCGCGACGGCCATGGCGTTCCTGCCGGGCGCCACGGCGTCCGCGACCGACCTGTCCGGCACCGCCGCCGGTGCCACCGGTGCCGTCAGTGACGTCCTCGCCGCCGCCGCGGACGGGACGGCGCTCAGCTACGTCGTCAACGTCCGTCCCGGGCACGGTCCTTCCGCCCAGGTGAAGAAGGCCATCGCGAAGGCCGGCGGCACGATCGTGACGTCGTACGACCGGATCGGCGTGATCGTCGTCCACTCGTCGAACCCCGACTTCGCCAGGACGATCCGCAAGGTCCGCGGGGTCGAGTCGGCGGGCAACACGCGCAACGCGCCGCTGCCCGCGCAGTCGACGACCGACGAGGGGACGCCCAAGGCGCTCAGTTCGGCGCAGATGGCCGCCGCGCGGTCCGCCGCCGACGCGGGCCAGGACCCGTTGGAGTCGTTGCAGTGGGACCTGCCCGCCATCAAGGCGGACAAGGCGCACGAGAAGTCGCTCGGCAGCAGCAAGGTGACCGTCGCCGTGATCGACACCGGCGTGGACGACACCCACCCGGACCTCGCGCCCAACTTCGACCGGGCCGCCTCGGTCAACTGCGTGACGGGCAAGCCGGACACCACCGACGGGGCGTGGCGGCCGAGCGCCGAGGAGAGCCCGCACGGCACCCACGTGGCCGGTGAGATCGCGGCCGCCAAGAACGGCGTCGGCATGACGGGCGTGGCGCCCGGGGTGAAGGTGGCGGGCATCAAGGTGTCGACCACCGCCGGCTACTTCTACACGGAGGCCGTGGTCTGCGGCTTCATGTGGGCGGCCACGCACGGCGTCGACGTCACCAACAACAGCTATTACACCGACCCGTGGTACTTCAACTGCACCGACGACCCGGACCAGAAGGCCCTGGTGGAAGCGGTCACCCGGGCCTCGCGGTACGCGGAGAAGCGGGGCGTGGTCAACGTCGCCGCGGCCGGCAACGAGAACTACGACCTCGCGGCCGACGAGATCACCGACCCGGTCTCGCCGAACGACGGGACGCCCTCGGACCGGGTGATCGACCCGTCGGAGTGCTTCGACATACCGACCCAGCTGCCGGGTGTCGTGACGGTCGCGTCGACCGGCGCCAAGGGCATCAAGTCGTCGTTCTCCAACTACGGCCTGGGCACCATCGACGTCGCCGCGCCCGGCGGTGACTCGACGGCCTACCAGACGCCCGCGCCGCCCGCGACCAGCGGTCTGATCCTGGGCACGTTGCCCGGCGGCAAGTGGGGCTACATGGCCGGTACGTCGATGGCCTCGCCGCACGCCGCTGCCGTGGCGGCCCTGATCAAGTCGACGCACCCGTACGCCCCGCCGGCCCTGGTGAAGGCGCTGCTGTACGCCGAGGCCGACGCCACGCCGTGCACGGACCCGTACGACATCAACGGCGACGGCAAGGTCGACGCGGTGTGCGAGGGGGCCAAGAACCGCAACGGCTTCTACGGCTGGGGCACCGTGGACGCTCTCGACGCGGTGACGAAGTAGCGGTGCGGGACGATCAAGGCTCCGCCATATATTGATTGAGTCAATACTGCATAGTGCAGTCATGACTGGAATCAAGTTTGTGGTGCGGGAGGGCGCTCTCCAGGGGCGCCTTCCCGTGCAGAGGCTGGCGCGGGCCTGTGTGGCCGAGTGCGCGCCGGCCGCCGCCGGACTCGCGGCGCGGCGGGCGGGACTCGCCGAGGTGCCGACGGCACGGGTGGACGACGGGGCGGTCGCCACCGCTTTCCTGAGCGAGCGCCACCTGTTGATCAATGGTCGCGCACCGGTCAACTTCGCACCGCTGTCCCGGTTCTGGCGGACGGCGGACGGGTGGGTGCGGACGCACGCGAACTACCCGCACCACCGGGCGCGGCTGCTCGACGCGCTGGGGGTACCGGAGGACGCGGCGGCCGTCGAAGCGGCCCTCGCCGAGCGGTCCGCCCTGGACGTCGAGGAAGCGGTGTACGCGGCCGGAGGTCTCGCCGTCGCCCTGCGTTCGCCCGCCAAGTGGGCGGCACATCCGCAGGCGGCCGAGGTGGCAAAGCGACCACTGGTCGAGCGGGAGCGACTGGACACGGCACGCGTGCGTGCCTTCGCGCCGATCGGCACCTCTCCCCTGCTGCCGGCCGCAGGACTGCGCGTCCTGGATCTCACACGGGTGCTCGCGGGCCCGGTCGCCACCCGCACCCTCGCCCTGCTCGGCGCGGACGTCCTGCGCCTGGACGCGCCCTGGCTTCCCGAACTGCCGGACCAGCACGCCGACACCGGCCTCGGGAAACGGTCGGCCACGCTGGACCTGACCACCGACCGGCAGACCTTCGAGGAGCTGCTCGCGGCGGCGGACGTGGTCGTCACCGGGTACCGGCCGGGCGCGCTGGACCGGTTCGGGCTGTCCGCCGAGGCGCTGGCGGAGCGGCGGCCCGGGGTGGTCGTCGCGCAGTTGTCGGCGTGGGGCGCGTACGGGCCCTGGCGGGAGCGGCGGGGCTTCGACAGCCTCGTACAGGCGGCCACCGGGATCGCGGTGCTGGAGGGTTCGGCGGAGCGGCCGGGCGCGCTGCCCGCGCAGGCCCTCGACCACGGCACGGGCTATCTGCTGGCGGCAGCCGTGTTGCGGGCGCTGACCGAGCAGTCATACGAGGGCGGCAGCCGGTTCGTGCGGCTGGCACTCGCGCGGACGGCCCTGTGGCTGACGGACGGCGTGGACGGTACGGACGACATGGCCACGGAGGATGCCGGGAGCGGCTCCTACGACGGTCCCGGGCCCTGGTTGTCGGAGACGGACAGCGCTCTCGGACGGCTGCGGTACGCGCTGTCGCCGGTCGCCTTCGAGGGCGGCCCGGTGGACTGGGGCCGGCCGCCGGTGCCATGGGGCACGGATACCGCGCGCTGGCACTGAGCGGGCCTGAACCGACAGCGGCACCGGAAACGAACGTATGAGTGGAATGCCGCACCCCCACTTGTTTCCGTGCAGTTGCCCGGTTCTGTCCGTTGTGGTCAGGATCGTACGGTGACCTTGACAAGACCCACCTCCGAGGTGACCGGCGCGAGCGGCCCCCCGCGGCGTCCCGGCACCGGTCGGGCGGTCGCCGTCCTCGTCCTGGCGGTACTGGCCCTGGCGATACCGTTGTTCGGGCCGTCCGCCGCGCTGCACGGCACCGGGGAGGCCGCCGCGCCCGGGGCCGGCGGGGTGGCCCTGCTACGGACGGTGCTCTTCGCAGCCTTGTGTGTGCCGCTGGGCGAGCTGTTCGTGCGCCGACTGGCCCGCTCGGTGCCCGGCGCTCCCCAGGACGCACCGCGCTCCTGGGCTCCCTACGCGGCCGGCGCCGGTTTCGTCGCCGCGCTGGGCCTGGCGTCGGTCGTGGCGACGGGCGATCTGGTGCCCCACGGCCTCTCCGAGATCGACGTCGGCGGCCTGTACGCGTCACGCGACGGCCAGTCGGCCCTGTTGGAGGTCAACGCGTTCCTGGTGGCCGCTCTGTGCGCCCGTTCGGGCCGCCCGGCCGTCCAGGTGTGGCCCCTGTCCGCCGTGGTGGTGGCGGAGGCCCTGCGCGCGCATCCCGCGACCGAGCACAGTCCACTGGTCGGCTCCGGGCTCACGGTGGTTCACCTGACGTGCGCGGCGCTGTGGGCGGGCGGGCTCCTGCAGGTGCTGCGGACGCTGCGCCGCTGGGGCTCAGCGGAGCCTGGCGCGGCGCTGCTCGGGCGCTACGCGCGCGTGGCGGCCGTTCTGCTCGCCGCCGTCTCCGCGACCGGTGTGTGGAGTTCGCTGCGCCGGATGCCGCCCGGCACGATCCTGGAGCAGCTGACGGACACGGCGTACGGGCGCACCCTGCTCGCCAAGGTGCTCCTCGTGGCGGTCGTCGCCGCGCTCGCCCTGTGGGCCCGGACCCGGCTGCGCCGCGCCCCCGACCCGCTGACCGCCTGTGCCCCCGCGCGCGTGGAGGTCGTCGCCCTGGGGCTGGTGGTCGGGGTGTCGGGGCTGCTGACGGCGCTGCCGCTGCCGATCCGCTGGTGAAAGCCGCTCGGTGCGCGTCAGTTGGTGACGAGGACCTTGAGCGCGGTGCGCTCGTCCATCGCCTTGTAGCCGTCGGGGACGCCCTCCAGGCCGACGGTCATGTCGAAGACGGGTGAGGCGTCGACGGTGCCGTCCAGGACGTCGGGGAGCAGTTCGGGGATGTAGGCGCGGACCGGCGCGACCCCGCCGCGCAGCGCGATGTTGCGGTCGAACAGGACGCCGAGGTCGACGCCCGTGCCGCTGCCGTGCGGCACGCCGACGAAGCCGATGGCGCCGCCGTCGCGGGTGATACCGACAGCCGTACGCATGGACTGTTCGGTGCCGACGGCCTCGACGACGGCGTGTGCGCCCTGACCGCAGGTGAGTTCGCGGACGGCCTCGACGGCCGCGTCCCCGCGCTCGGCGACGACGTCCGTGGCACCGAAGCGGCGCGCGATGTCGGTGCGGACCTGGTGGCGGCCCAGGGCGATGATCCGCTCGGCCCCGAGCCGCTTGGCGGCGAGCACCGCGCACAGGCCGACGGCCCCGTCACCGACGACGGCGACCGTGGCACCCGGGCGGGCTCCGGCGCCGAGGGCCGCGTGGTGTCCGGTGCCCAGGACGTCGGAGAGGGTCAACAGGGAGGACAGCAGCCGGTCGTCGGAGGCCGCCTCCTTGGGCAGCCGTACGAGGGTGCCGTCGGCGAAGGGGACGCGGACGGCTTCGCCCTGGCCGCCGTCGTAGCCGACGGAACCCCAGAACCCACCGTGCTCGCAGGAGGTGGTCAGGCCCTCGCGGCAGTAGTCGCAGACGCCGTCGGACCACATGAAGGGCGCGACGACGAGGTCACCCCGCCTGAGGGTGGCGACCTCGGAGCCGGTCTCCTCCACGACGCCGAGGAACTCGTGGCCGATCCGTTGCCCCGCCTGCCGGGCCGCCTCGCCGCGGTAGGCCCACAGGTCGCTGCCGCAGATGCAGGCGCGCAGCACCCGGAGCACGGCGTCGGTGGGCAGCTGCACCACGGGCTCGGGCACGTCCTCCACCCGCATGTCGTAGGGGGCGTGGATGGTGGTGGCGCGCATGGCGAGGGTCCTTCTCGTGCGAGGTCGTGGCGGCGCTCAGGGGGTGGTCGAGCGCATCTCACCGTACGTCGCCATCGGTCCCGGGCGCGCTTCGAGGGCTCGGAGTGTGCCACCGGCCAGCAGGAACTGCGCGGCGACATACGTGAGCATGATCCAGAAATCGGGTCGCGGGAGTGGGGGCCGGTCGGCGACGCCGGTCGCGATGAGGGTGTCCGAGAGGAGGAAGAGCGCGCCGCCGACTCCGGTGAGCGCCCCGAACCGCACGGCCGACGCGCACGCCATCGCCGTGAGCAGCACGCTGTAGCCGGCGACGGGCACGCGCAGTCCGGCGGGCAGGTGCGGCCACAGGGCGACGACGGTGACGACGAGGGCGGTGGCGTAGGCGGGCGCGAGGAGTCCGACCCGCGCGCGGGGGCTGCCGTACGTCTGGAAGAGCGCGAGGTAGCAGACGTGGCCGGCCGCGAAGGAGGCCATGCCGGCGAGAAAGGCGGGGTCGGCGTCGGACAGCAGCAGGACGTCACCGGCCCAGCCGCACAGAAGGGCGCCGAGCAGGAGCCGGGGCGCCCCGGACACGACGCAGTACGCGGCGAGGAGGGGCATCAGGAGGGGTTTGGCGACGCTGTGGCCCGGGGTGAAGCCGGTGGCCAGGGAGGTGAGGTCGACGGCGGCGACAAGGACGAACACCGCGAGGACTGCGCGGGGGATGCGGCGGTTGCCGTACGCGCTCGGAATTCTCACGCGGGCACGGTCTCCTCGGCCGTCTCCGGTAGCGGTGCCGGTGCCCAGCCGGGCCCCCTGAAGACCCGTCCCGCCCGCTCGCGCCAACTCCGTGCCTTCTTGACGTCCTTGATGATCGCTACGTACTCATGGGTGGCCACCTTGACCGGGTTGAACGTGTTGATGTTCTTGGTCAACCCGTAGACGGGTCGTTCGGTCTCGGCGACGAACGAGCCGAAGAGCCGGTCCCAGACGATGAGGATCCCGCCGAAGTTGCGGTCCAGGTAGCCGCCCTGGGACGCGTGGTGGACGCGGTGGTGGGAGGGGGTGTTGAACACGAACTCGAACCAGCGGGGCATCTTGTCGATGCGTTCGGTGTGGATCCAGAACTGGTACACGAGGTTCGCGGAGGAGCAGAAGGCGAGCGCGGCCGGGTGGACGCCGGCGGCGACGAGGGGGACGTAGAACGGCCAGACGGTCAGGGTCGTCCAGGGCTGGCGCAGCGCGGTGGTGAGGTTGAACTTCCGGCTGGAGTGGTGGACGACGTGGCAGGCCCACAGGATGCGGATGACGTGGTGACCGCGGTGGGACCAGTAGTAGAAGAAGTCCTGCCCGAGCAACATCAGGGGGATGGTCCACCACAGGACGGGGACGCGGAGCGGCGTGAGTTCGTGGATCGCCGTGTAGGTCGCGACGATCGGGATCTTCCAGAGGAAGTCGAAGACGAGGCTGCCGAGTCCCATGCCGATGCTGGTGGCGGCGTCCTTCGTCTCGTAGCCGGCCGCGTCCTCATCGGGATGGATGCGGACGCTGATGATTTCGATGACGGTGAGCAGCACGAAGGCGGGGATGGACCAGACCACGACGTCGGGGAGGTTCGGCATGCGAGCACCGTAGAACCGCCGGTGAGGCACGGCTAGACGTTGTTACCCACAAGTATTAACGGTGGTACGCGCTTGCTTCTTGGCGATCTCCGCCAACGGGTGCCGGCGGCGGGAGGAACGGGTGCAGTTGCTGTGCCGGGGCGTCAACCGACCCCCGCCGCCCCCAACAACACCCCCACCCCGTACGTGACGCCCATCGCCAAGACCCCGCCCCCCACATTGCGCATCACCGCCCGCCCGGCGTCCGCCGCCCCCAGTCGTGCGCTGCTCCACCCCGTCAGCATCAGGGCCGCCACCACCGACACCACGGTCACCGGCACCCGCCATCCCGGCGGGGGCAGCACGATGGCGAGCAGCGGCAGCAGTGCTCCCGCCGTGAACGCCAGGAAGCTCGCCCAGGCCGCGTGCCAGGGGTTCGTCAGTTCGTCCGGGTCGATGCCGAGCTCCACGCGTGCGTGCGCCCGGAGCGCGTCACGTTCCGTCAGTTGTTCCGCCGCCTCACGGGCCACGTCACGGGACAGGCCGCGTTCCTGGAGAAGCTCCGTCAACTCCTCGAGCTCCGCCTCGGGCTGTTCGCGAAGTTCCCGCTTCTCCACAGCCAACGCGGCCATCTCGGAGTCGCGCTGGGTCGACACGGACACGTACTCCCCGGCCGCCATGGACATCGAGCCGGCCAGCAGCCCCGCCAGACCCGCCGTCAGCAACGCCGCGCGGTCGCTCGTCGCGCCGGCCACGCCGACGACGAGACCCGCCGTCGAGACGATGCCGTCGTTCGCGCCGAGTACGGCCGCGCGCAGCCAGTTGAGGCGGGTGCCGAGCCCACCGCCGTGCGCCTCGCCGTGCGCCGGTCCGCTCACACCCTCTTCGGTCATCCCCGGAGGATCGCACCCCGGTCGTCTCGAGCCCGGTACCGACGCCGTCGTGAGGGACTGTCAGTCGCGGCCCGTATCCTCATGAACCATGCTCGAAGACCAGACGACCGCAGCGTCCTCCCCCACAGCGTGGCCGGCCGCGTATCCGCAGGGATACGCGGTCGTCGACGTGGAGACCACCGGCCTGGCCCGCGACGACCGCATAATCTCCGCGGCCGTCTACCGGCTGGACGCCCGTGGTGAGGTCGAGGACCACTGGTACACGCTGGTCAATCCGGAGCGCGACCCGGGCCCCGTCTGGATCCACGGGCTGACGAGTGAGGCACTCGAAGGCGCCCCTCTCTTCCAGGACATCGCCGACGAGTTCTCGGCGCGCCTGGACGGTCGCGTGCTCGTCGCGCACAACGCCGTCTTCGACTGGCAGATGATCGCCCGCGAGTACGCGCGCGCGGGCCGGGTGGCGCCGGTGAGTCAACGGCTGTGCACCATCGTCCTGTCGAAGGAACTCGGCCTGCCGCTGCCCAACCACAAGCTGGAGTCGCTGGCGGCCCACTTCGGCGTCGTACAGCAGCGGGCGCACCACGCCCTCGACGACGCGCGCGTGCTCGCGGAGGCGTTCCGGCCGAGCCTGCGGGACGCCGCCGCGCGAAGCGTGCGGTTGCCGCTGCACGAGTGCCGGCCGCTGACCGAGTGGACGGACCGGGCGGTGCCCCGGCAGTCGACGGGCTACAGCAGCTATCGGCCGACCAGTTGGCGGCCCACGCGCAAGCGGCCCGCGTGCCCCTACCCCAACCCGGGGCGGTACGAGGACGGCAAACCGCTCAAACAGGGCATGCGGATCGCCTTCTCCGGGGACACCTCGACCGAACGCGACCTCCTGGAGGACCGGGCGATCGAGGCCGGGCTGCATGTCGCCACCAGCATCTCCCGGCTGACCAGTCTGCTCGTCACCAACGACCCGGACTCGGGCACGTCCAAGGTGGTCAAGGCCCGGCAGTTCGGCACACCGGTCGTCGACGAGGCGGCCTTCGGGCAGCTGCTCCGGGATGTGGAGCCGGCGTCGGAGGGGTGATCGTACGGTCCTTTCGGAATCCGTGAGAGTCCCTGCGACACCCGCGGGCGTCGGCTACACAGCGGAGCCGATCTTGTCCACGATGCCGGTCCTGCCCTCCGCGCGGGCACAATGCGCGCCGCAGAACCAGTGACCGTCCACCTCGACACCCTGGCCGATGATCTGCACCCGGCAGTGCTCGCAGATGGGGGCCATGCGGTGGATCGCGCAGGCGAACGAATCGAAGACGTGGCGGGCCCCGTCCCGGGTCTCGACGGTGAACGCCAGCTCGTAGTCGTTCCCACACACTTCGCAACGTGTCATAAGCCGAATCGTCAGGGGCGGGGCCGGCATCCGCAAGCCGACAGCGCCCCATCGGGTGGGCGTCGTCGACCGGGTCCGACCACACCCCTGTGCGTACACCCCACGGTCCGAGTTGTACGGTCGTGGGGTGTACCGCTTCCTGTTGTCCCGGCAGTGGGTGATCCTCACGCTGGTCGCCCTCCTCCTCATCCCCACGATGATCAGGCTGGGCATCTGGCAGATGCACCGCTACGAGGAGCGCACCGCCCGCAACCAGCTGGTCTCGGACGCCATGTCCGCGAAGCCGGTGCCCGTGGAGCGGATGACCTCGCCCGGACACGCGGTCACCACCCACGACCGGTATCGCAGCGTGACCGCGAAGGGGCACTTCGACACCGACGGCGAGGTCGTCGTCCGGCGCCGCACCAACTCCGACGACGAGGTCGGCTACCACGTCCTTACCCCCTTCGTCCTCGACGACGGCAAGGTGCTGCTGGTCAACCGGGGCTGGATTCCCGCGAACGGTCCGAGCCAGACGGCGTTCCCGAAGGTCCCCGCTCCCCCGAAGGGGGAGATCACCGTCACCGGGCGGCTGATGCCCGACGAGACGACCGCGGCGAGCGGCATCAAGAACCTCAAGGGGCTGCCGGACCGGCAGGTCATGCTGATCAACAGCGAGCAGGAGGCCGAGCGGTTGGGAGCCACGGTGCTCGGCGGCTACATCGCCCAGACGGCACCCGAGCCGAAGGGTGACAGCCCGGAACTGATCGGCGGTGATCCCGGCAAGGAGGACGCCGCGCTGAACTACGCCTACGCCATCCAGTGGTGGCTGTTCTCCGTCGGCGTTCCGATCGGATGGGTCGTCCTGGTGCGGCGCGAGCTCCGCGACCGCCGGGAGAAGGCGGAGCGGGAAGGCGCGACGGAGGCCGAGCCGGCCACGGTGTGACCCACCGGCCCGGCCGCGCCGCACAAACAAGGCGACGCGTCCCTTCGACCATGTGGTCCCGGCCCCGAAGCACCCTCCGCCTCACCGCCCCGGACGGTCCCGCCAATCGAGAAACGTGCGCTCCGGCTCCGGCAGCAGCTCCCACGGGTGCGGAGTCATATGGCGACCGAGCCGCCGGAACACGGATGCCACGTCGGTCGGACGGTGGGCGCGGACGAGTGCGAACGCCAGGATGTTGAGGTCGGCGACGGCCTCGGCGTGCGGTGCCGCGGCGGTGTGGAACCAGTCGGTGAGGGCCGACTCGATCTCGGCGCCGGCCCGGGTTTCGTTCCAGTGGCTGTCGGCCCCGAGGGACATCTGCCGCTGCCGGTGGGCGACGAGTTCGACGCGGGCCGCCACGGGCAGCAGGGCGAGCGGTGAGCCGTGCGGGGCTCGGGCGGCGCCCTGCCCGGCGAAGTCCATCATGTCGGCGACCGAGCCGTGTCCGCGCGGGGACAGATAGTTCAGCAGCCGGTGGTAGGCGCCCCGGTGCCACGGGGCACGGGTGACGGCCTCGGTCCAGACGGGCACGGCGTCCCGGAGCGGCACGGCGAGGGAGTGCAGCAGCCCCAGGAGGGCCAGCCAGGGCGTCGGATCCTCCGGGCAGGCCTCGGCGGCACGCAGACACGCCCGTTCGGCGTCCTGGACGGCGGCCCACCCTTCGGCGGGGGCCCGACGCACGCACCGTACGCAGGCCCGCAACACCAGCGCGTCCCCGTCACCGGGCCGTTCGGTGATCCACCGCTCGCACACCGATACCGGCAAGAGGTGCGCGAGTACGGACATCCGGTGCCACCGGCGGTCCCAGTCCCTCCCCGTGTCCCGCAGCAACTCGGCGACCGGCTGCCAGAGCGGGCGGCTGGACCCCGCGCCGAGACCGTGCGACTGAAGCGTGGGCCGCAGCTCGGTCAGAGCCGCGTGCAGCGCGTCGTCGTCCAGCGCGGGGTGGACCAACAGGGCGGTACGGCGTCTGAACATCTCGATCCCAAAGGTGAGTGGGGCCTGCGGGGTGGGCCGTACGCCCACCCCGCCATCCGCGACAGCGGCCTCAACAGCACCGCCCCTGCGGATGAGCCTCCCGATGCCGAGTGCGCAGCACCTCGTACTCCCGCCGGTTCGGTACCGGCGCGAGCGGATGGTGGCGCAGATGCCGCTCGCGGTAACGGTCGTACTCCGCCTCCCCGGTCAGCTCCCGCAGGTACCAGCGGACGGCCCCCGCCCATCGCCGTACCGCCACCGCCACCGCCACCGCCACTGTCCCTGTCACTGTCACTGTCACTGTCACTGTCACGAGCGCACTCCCGCGAGCTCCTCACCGGCCCGCTCGGGCACGTCGATCCGCGACTCGACGTACGGCGCCTCGGTGGTCTTCGACGCCCCCGGCGCCCGGACGGCCCGTGCGCACACCACCCCCGCGTTGACGATCACGATCGCGACCAGCAGCAGGAATACGGTGATCAGCACCCCGTCGACCGTGGAGTTGGTGACCACGGTGTGCATGTCATCGAGGGTCTTGGCGGGGGCCAGCACCTGGCCCGCGTCGATGCCGTCCGCGTACTTGGCCCGCTGGGCGAAGAACCCGACGCGCGGATCGCCGGAGAAGATCTTCTGCCAGCCCGCGGTGAAGGTGATCGCGACCACCCAGGCCAGCGGGATCCCGGTGACCCACGCCCAGCGCAGTTTCCCGGACTTGACGAGGACCGTGGTGCACACGGCCAGGGCGATGGCGGCCAGCAGCTGGTTCGCGATACCGAAGAGCGGGAAGAGCTGGTTGATTCCGCCGAGCGGGTCGGTCGCGCCGGTGTACAGGAAGTAGCCCCAGGCCGCGACCACCAGAGCACTGCACAGCCAGATGCCCGGCTTCCAGTTGACCCGGCCGGCCGGCTTCCACACGTTGCCGAGCAGGTCCTGGAGCATGAAGCGGCCGACCCGGGTGCCCGCGTCCACCGTCGTCAGGATGAACAGCGCCTCGAACATGATCGCGAAGTGGTACCAGAAGGCCTTCATGGCCGTACCGCCGAACACCCCGGAGAAGATCTCCGACATGCCGACCGCGAGGGTCGGGGCGCCGCCGGAGCGGGCGATCAACGACTGTTCCTCGACCGCCCTGGCCGCGTGGGTCAACTGGTCGGGCGTGATGGTGAAGCCGAGACCGGCGACCGCGTGCGACGCCGACTCGGCCGTCGTGCCCAGCAGTCCCGCCGGGGCGTTCATCGCGTAGTACAGGCCGGGCTCCAGGGTCGCCGCGGCGATCAGCGCCATGATCGCGACGAACGACTCCATCAGCATGGCGCCGTAACCGATGAGGCGGACCTGTGACTCCTTCCGGATCAGCTTCGGTGTCGTGCCGGAGGAGACCAGGGCGTGGAAGCCGGACAGCGCGCCGCAGGCGATGGTGATGAACAGGAAGGGGAACAGGGAGCCCGCGAACACCGGCCCGGCGCCCGAGGTGGCGAAGTCGCTCACCGCGTCCGCGCGCAGCACCGGGGCGGCGACCACGACCCCCACCGCGAGCAGTCCGATCGTGCCGATCTTCATGAAGGTGGAGAGGTAGTCGCGCGGGGCGAGGAGCATCCAGACCGGGAGGACGGAGGCGACGAAGCCGTAGCCGATCAGGCAGAAGACCAGGGTCGTGGGGCTGAGCGTGAAGGCCGGCGCGAGCGAGGAGTTCTGCACCCAGCTGCCGCCGACGATCGCGAGCAGCAGCAACGCCACGCCGATGAAGCTGGTCTCCACGACCCGGCCGGGGCGGATGCGGTGCAGCCAGAAGCCCATGAACAGGGCGATCGGGATGGTCATCGCGACGGAGAAGGTGCCCCACGGGGAGTGGGCGAGGGCGTTGACCACGACCAGGGCCAGCACACCCAGGAGGATGATCATGATGACGAGGACGGCGATCAGCGCGGCCGCGCCGCCCACCCGCCCGATCTCGTCACGGGCCATCTGCCCGAGCGACTTTCCGTCCCGGCGCATGGACAGGAACAGCACGACCATGTCCTGTACGGCCCCCGCGAAGATCACTCCGGCGACGATCCACAGGGTGCCGGGCAGGTATCCCATCTGGGCCGCGAGGACCGGGCCGACCAGCGGTCCGGCGCCCGCGATCGCGGCGAAATGGTGGCCGAGCAGGACCCGCTTGTCGGTGGGGTGGAAGTCGACGCCGTCCTCGAGCCGTTCGGCCGGGGTGGCGCGGCGGTCGTCCGGTTGCAGGACGCGGCGGGCGATGAAGCGGGAGTAGAAGCGGTAGGCGATCGCATACGAGCCGAGCGCGGCGACGACCAGCCAGACCGCGGAGATCTTCTCGCCCCGGGCCAGTGCGAGCACGCCCCAGGCGACCGCGCCGAGCAGCGCGACGACGGCCCACAGCAGCATCGACCGGGGCGACATACGCGACTTTTCAGGCGCCTCAAGGGCAGGCTGAAGGACGGTTTCGGGCATGGCGGCTCCTCACCAGGAGTGGTGCGAGATCAGTAGGGCTCAGCGGCGACGTCGGTCCGACAGTGCATACGCGGCGAGCAGGCACAGGCCGCACCCCGGCACCCAGGCGAGCTGGTACCAGTAGAAGAACGGCGTGCCCGCCAGGCGCGGCTCCGCACCGGCGTACATCGGGACCCACAGCAGTCCCGCGGCGGGTGCGAGGAGCAGTACGGCGATCGCGACGCGCCGTAGCCGGTGCTGACCGGTTCGTGCCATGACCTGCGCTCCTCTCCCCATCGCTGTCGGTCTGTGCAAGAGTTGCCCACCTCCCGCGGACGGTTGACAGCGAATTCCGGGGAGATTTCCCGCCGGTGTCCGTCATCCGAACCGGCGGCCCGCGCAACTTAAGCGCGAGGGCACAGAGACACCTTCGGGTACACCCGGGGCACACCAAGGACGGTGACCATGGCCGACAGCGCCATGACCGCGACGTTCCTCGCCGTGATCGGCGGAGCGTCGCTGCTCGCCGTGACCGCGCGCCGGCTGCGCCCCCATGACCGGCTGCCGTCCCTGGAGGGCTGGGCGCTGGCCGACCGCAGCCTCGGCCCGGTATGGACCTGGCTGCTGCTCGGCGGCACGATCTTCACCGCGTACACCTTCACCGCGGTACCGGGCCTGGCGTACGGCAACGGCGGGGCCGCGTTCTTCGCGGTGCCGTACACGGTGATCGTCTGCCCGATCGCCTTCGTGCTGCTCAGCCGCCTGGGCGAGGTGGCCCGGCGGCACGGCTACATCACCGCCGCCGACTTCGTGCGCGGCCGCTACGGTTCGCCGGCGCTGGCCCTGGTGGTCGCGCTGACCGGGATCCTGGCGACGATGCCGTATCTGGCGCTGCAACTGCTCGGGATACGGGCGGTGCTGACCGCCGGGGGCGTGTATCCGCGGGGCGCGACCGGTGATTTGGTGATGGTGGCGCTGTTCGCGGGGCTCGCGGTGGCCACCTACCGGCACGGGCTGCGGGCACCCACCGTGATCTCCGCGCTGAAGGCGGTCGCGGTCTTCGTCTCGCTCACCGCCGTGACCTGGCTGGTCCTGGAGCGGCTCGGCGGACCGGGCGCGGTGTTCGACGGGGCGGCCGAGCGCCTGGGCGCACCGGCGCTCCTGCTCTCCCCCGGACAGCAGCCCGCCTACGCCACCCTCGCCCTCGGTTCCGCGCTCGCCCTGCTGATGTACCCGCACGTCCTGACCGCCGGCTTCGCCGCCGACAGCTCCCGCACCCTGCGCAAGGTCGCCGTGGCCCTGCCCGCCTGGACGGGGCTGCTCGCACTCTTCGGGTTCCTGGGCATCGCGGCGCTCGCGGCGGGCGTACAGGCACCGCGGGGCGGCGCCGAGACCGCCGTACCGATGCTGGTGGACCGGCTGATGCCGGCGCCGCTGGCCGGGCTGGTGTTCGGCGCGATCACCGTGGGGGCGCTGGTCCCGGCCGCGGTGATGTCGATCGCGGCGGCCACCAGCTTCGTCCGCAACGTGTACGTCGAGTACGTGCACCCCACCGCCACGCCCAAGCGGCAGGTGCGGATCGCCAAGGCGGTGTCACTGACGGCGAAGGCGGGCGCGGTGGCCTTCGTGTTCGGGCTGCGCGACCAGGACGCCGTCAACCTCCAGCTCCTCGGCGGGGTCTGGATCCTGCAGATCTTCCCGGCCGTCGCCGTGGGGCTGTTCACCGGGCGGCTGCATCCGCGCGCGCTGCTCGCCGGGTGGGCCGCGGGCATGCTGACCGGCACCTTCCTCGTCGTCCGCGAGGGCTTCTCCTCACTCGGCAGCGGGCCCTTCCGGATCTACGCCGGGCTCGTCGCCCTCCTGCTCAACCTGACCGTCGCCCTGGCCGGGACCGCGGCCCTCGAACGGCTCGGCGTCCCACGCGGCGCCGACCTGACCGACCTACCGTCGCGCCTGACCGTCAGGCGGCGCCCCGAGACGGGAGCGAACAACCCGTGAGACAGCACCTGAGACACGGCACCGCCGTGCCCGTCCCGCTCGCCCCCGCCGCGGCCGACCCGGCCGAGCTGGAGCGCGAGGCGGGTGTGGCCCGCCTTTTCGAGCTGCACTACGCCTCGATGCTCCGCCTCGCCGTGCTGCTCGGCGCCGACGACCCGGAGAACGTGGTCGCCGAGGCCTACTACCAGATCTACCGGAAGTGGCGGCGGCTGCGGGACACCGAGGCCGCGGAGGCCTATCTGCGCTCCACGGTCTGCAATCTGACCCGGATGCGGATACGGCACCTGCAGGTCGCCCGCAAGCACGTCGAGAACCCCCCGGCAGGAACGGACGAGCTCGTCGCCTCCGCCGAGAGCACCGCGCTCCTCCACGACGACCAGCGCGTCCTCATCGACGCGCTCCAGCAGCTGCCCGCCCGGCAGCGCGAGGCGCTGGTGCTCAGGCACTGGCTCGGGCTGAAGGAGAGCGAGATCGCCTCGGCGATGGGCATCTCCTGCGGCTCGGTGAAGACCCATACGGCGCGCGGCCTGGCCGCCCTGACCCAGGCGATGGAGGCCCGGCGATGATGAACGACGCGAGTCCGGACCGTACCGAACGGGAACTCCAGGAGGCCCTCGCCGCACTGGCGGGCGGGGTGCACGCGGCTCCCGACGCCTATCGCACGGCACGTGGCGAGTGGCTGCGCCGCGAGCGCCGCCGCCGGCTCGTCCTGACCGTGCTCATCGCCGTCGTGTTCGCGCTGGCGACCCTGATCGGACTGTGGGTGCTGAACCAGAGTCCGGCGCACTCGGGAGTGATCTTCTCCGGCACGGCGGCGTCACTCCCCCGGCCGCACCCCTGATTGCCCGCCCGGCCTGCCGGGAAACCGCACTCCGTGCACCCCCGTATCGAGGACTACGCCCTCATCGGCGACGAGCAGACCGCCGCCCTGGTCGGCATGGACGGCTCCGTGGACTGGCTGTGCCTGCCCCGCTTCGACTCGGCGGCCTGCTTCGCCAGGCTGCTCGGGGACGAGGAGAACGGCCACTGGCGGATCGCTCCGAAGAACGCCGACCGGTGCACGAGGCGCGGCTACCGCCCCGGCACCCTCGTCCTGGACACCGAGTGGGAGACCGACGAGGGCGCGGTGCGCGTCACCGACCTGATGCCGCAGCGTGACGTCGCCCCCGACGTCGTACGCGTCGTGGAGGGGCTCAGCGGCCGGGTCACCGTGCGCAGCACGCTGCGGCTGCGCTTCGAGTACGGCTCGATCGTGCCGTGGATGCGCAGGGCGGACGGGCAACGGGTGGCCGTCGCGGGACCCGACGCGACGTGGCTGCGCAGCGAGCCCCCGGTACGCACCTGGGGCGAGCACTTCGGGACGCACTCGGAGTTCACCGTCGAGCCCGGCGAGAAGGTCGCGTTCGTCCTCACCTGGCACCCCTCGCACGAGCCGCGTCCCCCGCTGACCGACCCCTTCGAGACGCTGGAGAGCAGCGTGGCCGACTGGCAGGCGTGGTCGGCGCGCTGCCGCTACGACGGTCCGCACCGGGACGCCGTGGTCCGCTCCCTGATCACTCTGAAGGCGCTCACCTACCGGCCGACCGGCGGCATCGTGGCCGCGGCCACCACCTCGCTGCCGGAGGAGATGGGCGGGGTGCGCAACTGGGACTACCGGTACTGCTGGCTGCGCGACTCCACCCTCACCCTGGCGGCGCTGGTGCAGTGCGGCTACCTGGAGGAGGCCGAGGCCTGGCGCAACTGGCTGCTGCGCGCGGTCGCCGGCGACCCGGCCGACCTCCAGATCATGTACGGCGTCGCGGGCGAGCGCCGGCTGCCCGAGTTCGAGCTGCCCTGGCTGTCCGGTTTCGGCGGCTCCAGGCCCGTCCGCATCGGCAACGAGGCCGTGAAACAGCTCCAGCTGGACGTGTACGGCGAGGTCATGGACTCGCTGTCGCTGGCCCGGCGGGCGGGCCTGCCCGCCATTCCGCACATGTGGTCCCTGCAGAGCGTCCTGCTGGACTTCCTGCGGTCCTCCTGGCGGCAGCCGGACGAGGGGATCTGGGAAGTGCGTGGCGGCCGCCGCGACTTCGTCCACTCGAAGGTCATGGTGTGGGTCGCCGCCGACCGTGCCGTGCGCGCCCTGGAGACCTACCCGGATCTGCGGGGCGACCTGGACGGCTGGCGCGCGCTGCGCGAGGAGGTGCACCGCGAGGTCTGCGAGAGGGGCTACGACCCCGAACGCAACACCTTCACCCAGTACTACGGCTCGCGCGAACTCGACGCGTCCCTGCTGCTGATCCCGCGCACCGGCTTCCTGCCGCCCGACGATCCCCGGGTCGTCGGCACCATCGACGCGATCCGCGCGGAGCTGGACCACGACGGACTGGTACGGCGGTACAGCGTCGAGGAGACCCCCGTCGACGGGCTGCCCGGCGGCGAGGGCACCTTCCTGGTGTGCTCGTTCTGGCTCGCCGACGCCCTCCACATGACCGGCCGTACGAAGGAGGCGCGGGACCTCTTCGAACGCCTGCTGGGGCTGGCCAACGACGTGGGGCTGCTGTCCGAGGAGTACGACCCCGTGGCCGACGCCCAGCTCGGCAACTTCCCGCAGGCGTTCAGCCACATCGGTCTGGTGACCACCGCCCTCACCTTGTTCGGGGGCGAGGAGGCAGGATAGGGGCCATGGATCTTGGACTGAGGGACCGTGTGTACGTCGTCACCGGCGCGACCCGTGGGCTCGGCAACGCGGCCGCGCGTTCGCTGGTCGCGGACGGGGCGAAGGTGGTGGTGACCGGGCGGGAGGAGAAGCGGGCGCTCGCCGCGGCCGCGGAGTTGGGGCCGAACGCCGTGGGCGTGGCCGTCGACAACGCCGATCCGTCAGCGCCCGAGCGGCTGATCGCCGCCGCGCGTGAGCACTTCGGCGGCTTCGACGGAGTGCTCATCAGTGTCGGTGGGCCCGCGCCCGGTTTTGTCGCCGACAACACGGACGAGCAGTGGCAGGCCGCGTTCGAGTCCGTGTTCCTCGGCGCGGTTCGGTTGGCCCGGGCGGCCGCGGCGGAGTTGGAGGACGGGGGTGTGATCGGGTTCGTGCTGTCGGCGTCGGTGCACGAGCCGCTTCCGGGGCTGACCATCTCGAACGGGCTGCGGCCCGGTCTCGCCGGGTTCGCGAAGTCTCTCGCCGATGAGCTGGGGCCGCGAGGAATTCGCGTCGTGGGACTCCTGCCG
Source organism: Streptomyces sp. NPDC005402 (assembly GCF_040606575.1). Lineage (NCBI taxonomy): Bacteria > Bacillati > Actinomycetota > Actinomycetes > Kitasatosporales > Streptomycetaceae > Streptomyces > Streptomyces sp. NPDC005402. Next base: position 232,956 of record NZ_JBEXFB010000012.1, on the reverse strand, counting down.
TCCCGTATCGACACGGACCGCGTGCGCGAGCTGGACGGGATGTCGGCTGATCCCGAAGCCACGCGGGTCGCCAACGAGTCCCGGATTCCCTTGCGTCGGTATGGGACGCCCGAGGAGTTCGGGCGGGCGTCGGCGTTCTTGCTGTCGCCGGCTGCTTCCTATCTGACCGGGGTCATGTTGCCGGTCGACGGGGGCATGCGGCACGGTTTCTGACCGTCAACTGACCCTTTCCGCCTTGTGCTTGACGCCGGTCATGCGGACCTCGGCCGGCAGTGAGTCGAGGCCCGCCGAAGTGCGGGCGTGGGTCAGGGCCTCGGTCGTCAGGTGGTGCAGGGCGGTTCCCGGATCCACGTGCGGTTCCAGGTGGAGGCGTACGTGGGTCTCGGGGGCCTCCGGGCGGCCTTTCAGGCCCACCTGGGCTCGTTGTACGCCGTCCAATTGGCCCGCGTCGCTCGCCAGTACGGTCTCCAACGCCCGGCCCCGCAACAGCGCGCCCTCGCCGTCGCCGGTGTTGACGCGTACCTCCGTGAGCCGGCGCCTGCGCAGTACCGTTGTCAGCCACCACAGGGTCAGGAGCACCACGAGTGCCAGTGCGGCGATGACCGTCGGCCACCACCAGCCCTCGCCGTCCCAGCGGGTGCGCTCCGCGTCGCTCAGCAGGACGTCCTTCTTGCCGTCGTGGATCCACCACGAGGGCGGGTCGAGGCCGAGGCCCACGGCGAGCACCGAGCCGCCGACGACGAGCAGTACCAGGCCCATCAGGCCGATCAGTACGCGGTTGACGGTCCTGAGCATCTGGCCTCAGCCCTTCTTCCCGGTCGTCGTCCGCGCCACATGCACCGACAGGGCGGGGGGCCGGGCCAGGCCCAGTCCCCTGATCGCCTCGGTGAGGGTCACGTCCAGGTCGGCGCGTACGTCGTCCAGTTCACGGAAGTGGGAGACCGCGCGGACGTCGGCCTTCGTCCGCCTCATCCGTACGCGTGCGGACTGGACGCCGGCCACCTCCATGGCCCGGTCGCGCAGCACCATGGCGGCCGCGTCCCGGTGGAGGCCGGCGCGGACGTCGGGGTGGATGCGGCGCATCGGGAGGACGCCGCGCAGACCCGGTGTGACGGCCAGGACGAGCAGCCACAGGCCCAGCGCCGCGGCGACGCCGGCGCCGACCAGAACCCAGATGTCGTCCAGGGGGCGTTCGGCGAGTTGCACCGAGAGTTCGCGGCGCCAGTGCATGGCCGGCCGGTGCGCCCGGACGGCCGCGATGTCGTACAGGAAGATGCCCGCGACGAGCAGGAGCAGCACGGCGACGATGCCGGCCGGGATCCTGCGCGCCGACCAGAAACGGCGTGCGCCGCCGCCCGCCCCGTCCTCCAAAACGGGTGGTGGTCCGTACGCGGTCGCCGACGCGGACTGGTCGCGCCGGTCCGGTTCCGCCGCCCGTTCGATGACCGGCAGTCGTTGTGTGGTGCCTTCGGAGCCCTGGGGCTCGCTCATCGCGTCCTCCCCTTTGCCGCGCCGTGCGCCTGTGCCGGATGCAGCCGTTCCACCTGGACGCTGACCTCCGACACCTCCATGCCCACCAACGCGACTACCCGCTCGCCCACTTGCTGACGCACCTCTCGGCAACGCGTGCCGATGTCGCAGGGGTAGTCGAGTTCGAGGTGCACGCGGACGCGGACCACTGCGGTGGGGGTCCCCCCGTTCGAGCGAACCCGAGAGTGGGGCAGGACGACGACGGTGGCGTAGGGGGGCTCGGCCTCGGCGGGGAGTTTTCCGAGCGCCTCGCGGGCCGCCTGTCCCGCGACCTTCGCGACCACCCGGTCGGCGATCCTCGTCGCCCCTCGGTCCGCGGGCGGGACGGCGGTCGCGGTCAGGGGTCCGCGGAGCTCGTCCGCCGTGCCGTTCTCACTGCTCACGGACGTCATGGCCGCCGGTCACGTCGGTCGTCACGGGTACGGAAGAAGTCGCCGATCTCCAGGTCCCCCTCCAGGAACCGGCCGACGACGAAGCCGATGGCGCCCAGCGCCGCCACCAGCAGGAAGGCGCCGAACCCGCCGAAATATCCTGCGAAGCCCAGCGCCATGCCGGCGATCATGCCGACCACGGCCATGCTCATCGTGCGCTCCCTCAAGGTCCTTCACGTGTGGTGCGGCTACTGAAGACGGGACTCCGGCTCCTCGTCCTCCTCGTCGGGCAGCTTCACATCGCTCACCGCGACATTGACCTCGACGACCTCCAGGCCGGTCATCCGCTCCACGGCGGCGATGACGTTCTCCCGCACGGCCTTGGCCACGTCGGAGATCGAGACGCCGTAGTCGACGACGATCTCCAGGTCGAGCGCGGTCTGCACCTCGCCGACCTCCACCTTGACCCCGCGGGTGGCGGACTTCGAACCGCCGGGCACCCGGTCCCGTACGGCCCCGAAGGTGCGGCTCAGGCCGCTGCCCATGGCGTGGACGCCGAGGACGTCCCGTGCCGCGAGGCCGGCGATCTTCTCCACGACACCGTCGGCGATGGTGGTACGCCCACGGGTCGCGGGGTCTCCGCCGCCGCGCTTGGTGGTCTTCCGCAGCTGCGCCTGCGGCTCCACCTCGGTGCTCTGCGTCATGTCGGTCATCGCGTCACCCCTTTCGCTCGTCCTCCTTCGACCACCGTAAGCGCGGTTGCGCGATCGCGCGCCGGAGATGCGGCAGGCTGGAGTAATGACGGCGGAGCAGTGGGCACGGACGGTGCGGCATCAGCTGGGGCTGGGCAGGCTGCTGCCCCTGGGCGGGCCGCGCGACGGCGCGTGGATCTCCGAGGAGGCGGCCCGGACGGTGCTGCGGGCCGTCGCGGAGGACCTTCACGGCGTACGGCTGGGCACGGTGCGCATCGCGCTCGCCGATCCGGAGGACACGCACGAGCCCGCCGTACCGCCGCCTCCGGGCGCGCTGCCGCCCGGCCCGCTGCGGCTCACGGCGGAGTTCGGGGCCACGCCCGCGGAGCCGCTGCCGGTGACGGCCGAGCGGCTGCGCACGGCACTCGCCGGGGTGGCGGCCGGGCTGCTGGGGCTGGAGCTCGCCGAGGTGGATCTGCGGGTGACGGCCCTGCTGGACGAGGACGCGGACCCCTCCCCCGTACCGGCGCCCGAGCCGCCGCGTCCCGCGGAGGCGGAGCCCGGCGACGAGACCCTCGCGGCCGTCGCCGCGCTGGCGGTGCCCGGGGTGGGCCGGCTGACCGGTCTGCTGGGGCGGCCGGTGCACATCCGGGACCGGGAGACCGGGGACGGCTCCCTCCCGCGCCGCCATGTCCGCGTCGAACTGGCGGTGGACGCGGACCGCCGGGCCCTGGACGTGGCCCGGGAGGTCCGCGCCGCCGTGGGAGCTGTGCTGCCGGATCGTCCGACGGTGGCCGTGCTGGTGACGGCCGTGCTGACCTAGTCGCCGACTCCGGCGAGGTCCCGCAGCCGTCGGGTCTGGGCGGCGCGCTCGGCGCCGCGCTGCTCGTCGTAGGTGCGGTCCTGGGCGCCGCGCAGCAGCGCCTTGGTCTCGACGACCGCGTCGCGGGGGGCGGACAGAAGGGCGGCCGCCAGGTCCCGCACGGCGCCGTCGAGCTGGTCGAGCGGTACGGCGATGTTGGCGAGGCCGGTGCTCACGGCCTCCTCGGCCGTGACGGAGCGCCCGGTGGCGCAGATCTCCAGCGCCCGGGCGTAGCCGACGAGGCCCACCAGGGGGTGGGTGCCGGCGAGGTCGGGAACCAGGCCCAGGCTGGTCTCGCGCATGGCGAACTGCACGTCGTCGGCGACGACGCGCAGGTCACAGGCGAGGGCCAGCTGGAAGCCCGCTCCGATGGCGTGCCCCTGCACGGCGGCGATGGACACGACGTCACTGCGCCGCCACCAGGTGAAGCCCTCCTGGAACTCCGCGATGGCGGCGTCGAGTTCGGCGTCACCACTGCGGGCGAGGTCGATGAACGACGGCTCGCCCTCGATCCCCTCGGGCGTGAACATCTGCCGGTCGAGCCCGGCGGAGAAGGACTTGCCCTCGCCGCGCAGCACCACGACCCGGACGGAGCCCGGCACCAGCCGGCCCGCCTCGGCGAGCGCCCGCCACAGAGCGGGGCTCTGCGCGTTGCGCTTGGCCGGGTTGGTCAGCGTCACCGTGGCGAGGGTGTCCTCGACGGTGAGCCGTACGCCGTCCTTGTCGAGCAGGGGAACTGATTCCTGGCCGTCCTGGCTGGACATAGCCATGGGGCGCCTCCGATGCGTGCGGTCAGCAGAGCGATGCTAAGTGACTGCACAGTAACCACCCGGTCAGTCGGCCGACCGACCGGGTGGCCACCATCGAAGCCGATGGGCCGCCCGGTTCAGGACGATGCGGCCTTCTTGCCCCGCGTCGCTCCGCCACGCCCACGAAGCGTGACGCCCGATTCGCTGAGCATCCGGTGCACGAAGCCATACGAGCGGCCGGTTTCCTCGGCCAGTGCCCGAATGCTCGCACCGGAGTCGTACTTTTTCTTCAGGTCTGCCGCGAGCTTGTCGCGCGCGGCGCCGGTTACCCGGCTGCCCTTCTTCAGAGTCTCGGCCACCCGGTCCTCCTCATGGGAAGTGCGCTCTGGTCCTCTCATGATCACCCCTCCGGGCGTTCATGGCCACCCATTCGGCAAGGTCCGTGCGACACGGTTCTGACGACAGGAGCGCGTCCCCACATACGGAATCTGTGATTCCACCGGGGCGCGTTCGTACCGCCGAACGGGTTCCTTTGTGAAAGGCCAGGTCAGAGACGTACGACGGCCGAGCCCTTGTCGATAAAGGACTCGGCCGTGAAATCGATGTAGGACACACCTCGGTACGAGGAGATCTCACACAGATGATGGATCACCGGTGGGCCGAATGATCCATACGCCGTTGATCACCATTCGATCAAGCGGCACCGACGGTCAGGCGAGGGCGACCAGATCCGCGTAGTCCGCGCCCCACAGGTCCTCGACGCCGTCCGGCAGCAGGATGATCCGCTCCGGCTGGAGCGCCTCGACGGCGCCCTCGTCGTGGGTGACCAGGACGACCGCGCCCTTGTAGGTGCGCAGGGCGCCGAGGATCTCCTCGCGGCTGGCCGGGTCGAGGTTGTTGGTGGGCTCGTCGAGGAGCAGGACGTTCGCCGAGGACACGACCAGGGTGGCGAGCGCCAGCCGGGTCTTCTCGCCGCCGGACAGGACGCCGGCCGGCTTGTCGACGTCGTCGCCGGAGAACAGGAACGAGCCGAGCGTCTTGCGCACCTCGACGAGGTCGAGGTCGGGAGCCGCCGAGCGCATGTTCTCCAGGACCGTGCGCTCGGGGTCGAGGGTCTCGTGCTCCTGGGCGTAGTAGCCGAGCTTGAGGCCGTGGCCGGGCACGACCGCGCCGGTGTCCGGCTGCTCGGTGCCGGCCAGCAGGCGCAGCAGGGTGGTCTTGCCCGCGCCGTTGAGGCCCAGGATGACCACGCGGGAGCCCTTGTCGATGGCCAGGTCGACGTCGGTGAAGATCTCCAGCGAGCCGTACGACTTCGACAGGCCCTCCGCCATCAGCGGGGTCTTGCCGCAGGGCGCGGGCTCGGGGAAGCGCAGCTTGGCGACCTTGTCCTGCTGGCGCACCGCGTCGAGCCCGGCGAGCAGCCGGTCGGCACGCTTGGCCATGTTCTGCGCGGCGACCGTCTTGGTGGCCTTGGCACGCATCTTGTCGGCCTGCGAGTGCAGGGCCGCGGCCTTCTTCTCGGCGTTCTGCCGCTCGCGCTTCCTGCGCTTCTCGTCCGCCTCGCGCTGCTGCTGGTAGAGCTTCCAGCCCATGTTGTAGACGTCGATCTGGGCGCGGTTGGCGTCCAGGTAGAACACCTTGTTGACGACCGTCTCGACCAGGTCGACGTCGTGGGAGATCACGATGAAGCCGCCGCGGTAGGTCTTGAGGTAGTCGCGCAGCCAGACGATCGAGTCGGCGTCGAGGTGGTTGGTCGGCTCGTCGAGAAGCAGGGTGTCGGCGTCGGAGAAGAGGATCCGGGCCAGTTCGATACGGCGGCGCTGACCACCGGAGAGGGTGTGCAGGGGCTGGCCCAGCACCCGGTCGGGGAGGTTCAGCGCGGCGGCGATGGTGGAGGCCTCCGCCTCGGCGGAGTACCCGCCCTTGGTGAGGAACTCGGTCTCCTGTCGCTCGTACTGCCGCAGCGCCTTCTCCCGGGTGGCGCCGGAGCCGTTGGCGATGCGCTGCTCGTTGTCGCGCATCTTCTTCAGCAGGACGTCGAGGCCGCGCGCGGAGAGGATGCGGTCGCGGGCGAGCACGTCGAGGTCGCCGGTGCGGGGGTCCTGGGGGAGGTAGCCGACCTCGCCGGAGCGGGTGATCTGGCCCGCGGCGGGGATGCCCTCGCCGGCCAGGCACTTGGTGAGGGTGGTCTTCCCCGCGCCGTTGCGGCCGACCAGGCCGATGCGGTCGCCCTTGGCGATTCGGAAGGTGGCGGACTCGATGAGGACTCGGGCGCCGGCGCGCAGCTCGATACCGGAGGCGGAGATCACGGACAGACTCCTGGGCGGATTCGGGATTGACGGGTGGGCGGCTGAGGCGTTCCCGCCGTCTAATGCGCGAGGAGAATGGCCATGGGCCAAGTCTAACGGGGGCGTGCAAGCACTTTTCCTGAGTGCGGGTGTTCGGTTGGTCTCGCTCCGGGTATCCGGTCGGTCCCGTCGCCGTCTCTCGCCCGGAGGTGTCCGCATGCAGTTCGACGACGACGCCAGGCTGGACACCTCCGAGGTGCAGGACGTGCGCGGCAGCCGCGTCCCGGGCGGGAAGGCGACCGTCGGTGGTGGCATCGGCGGGCTGATCGTCCTGCTCCTCGGGCTCTTCCTCGGTGTCGGCCCGGACCAGCTCGGGCTCACCGACGGCGGCGGACAGCCCGCGGCCACGGCCTCCGGCCTCGGCGAGGTCGAGCAGAGCTGCAAGAGCGGGCAGGACGCGAACACGCGCGACGACTGCCGGACGGTGGCGGTGGTCAACAGCGTGCAGGACTACTGGGACCAGGAGTTCCAGCGGCGCGGTGACACGTACACCCGCTCCTCCACCATCCTGTTCGGTGAACAGGTCGGCACGGCGTGCGGGTCGGCGACCTCGGCGGTCGGGCCGTTCTACTGCCCGGGCGACCGGAAGGTCTATCTCGACCTCGGGTTCTTCGACGAGCTGCGGTCGAAGTTCGGGGCGAGCGGCGGGCCGTTCGCGCAGGCGTACGTGGTGGCGCACGAGTACGGGCATCACGTGCAGGACCTGATGGGCACGCTGAGCCGGTCGCAGGACGGGCGCACGGGCGCGGACAGCAACGCGGTGAAGGTGGAACTCCAGGCGGACTGCTACGCCGGGGTGTGGGCCCGGCACGCGACCACGACGAACGACGAGTCGACGGGGCGCCCGCTCATCACGAGTCTCACGGACGCGGACATCGCCGACGGTCTGGACGCGGCGGCGGCCGTGGGCGACGACCGGATCCAGGAGCGGTTCCAGGGTCGAGTGACACCGGAGTCGTGGACGCACGGGTCGGCCGAGCAGCGGCAGAGCTGGTTCCGGCAGGGGTACGAGTCCGGCGACCTCACGCGGTGCGACACCTTCCGTTGAGGTTCCACCAGGCCCCTGTCGGTGGTCGCTGCGAGACTGGTCCACGGATCGATGTCCGGCTTTTTGGTCACAAGGGAGTGATCGGCATGACCGGTACCGGTGGTGGACGTCCGAGCATCTACCCCGCACTGCTGTACGCGGACGCGAAGGCGGCCATCAGGCAGCTGACCGAGGCCTTCGGCTTCACCGAGCTCGCGGTGTACGAGGGCGAGGACGGCCTGGTGGCCCACGCCGAGCTGGTGCAGGGCAACGGCGCGGTGATGCTCGGTTCGAAGGGCACCGGCAGCGCCTACGACAAGCTGATGAAGGACGCGGGCCCGACCGGGGTGTACGTGGTCGTGGACGACGTCGACGCGCACCACCGCCACGCCGTGGAGCACGGCGCGGAGATCCTGATGCCCCCGACGGACCAGGACTACGGCTCCCGGGACTACATGGCCCGGGACGCCGAGGGCAATGTGTGGAGCTTCGGGACGTACGCGCCGGAGGTACGCCCCTGACTCACCCGCCGGTGTGCACCTGGAAGGCGGCGCGGCGGACGGCCTTGGCGAGGGCCGGGTCGGGGTGCGCGGCGGCGAGGGCGACCAGGACCTGCACGGTGCGCGGGTGGCCCACGGCCCGCACCTCGTCCAGCAGTTGAGGGACGGTCGGCTGGAGCGCCGACTCCAGGTGCCGCACCAGCATCGGGGCCTCACCGTGGTCGGCGACGGCCGCCGCGGTGTCGACCCACAGCCAGGTGGCCTCTTCCCGGGTGAGGACCTCGTGGGCGTCCTCCGGGTCGATCCCGTCGTGCTCGGCCAGCCACAGCAGGGCGTACGGCCGCAGGGTGGGCTCGTCGGCCACCGAGCGGACGTCGGGCTCGGCGGGGGCGCCGACGACGCGCAGGGCCTCGAAGGCGAGACCGCGCAGCAGGGCGTCGTCGCCGCGGGCGGCACCGAGGAGTTCGGTGACGGCACTGCCGACGGGGCGGGCGGCCAGCCAGGCGCGGTACTCGGCGCGGGCCGCGTTCGGACGCAGCTGGGCGCAGCCGCGCAGCATCTCCTCGGCGGCGACCTCGATGTTGCCGGCCGGGCTCTGTGCGGCGACGCAGATCTGCTCCAGCTTGACCCACACCGCCCAGTTGCCGAGCGGGGTGAGGGTGGCCTGGCCGTCGCCGTAGGTCAGGGCTCCGACGGAGGCGAGGGCGCGCAGGGCCCAGTCGAGGAGGGGGGCCAGGGGGGCGTCGGCCGTCTCCGGCTCCGCCACGGGTTCCGGCTGGGGGCCGTAGGGGATCTCGCAGCGCTCGGTGCGCAGTTCGGTGACGCGCTGCTCCAGGAGGTCCAGGAGCTGCTCGACGGGGACGGGGCCGGCGGACAGCTGGAGGAAGGAGAGCACCTGGGGCATGGCCGAGACGACCTCGGCGACCGCCGCGGGCTCGCGGTCGGCGGGTTCCGGGAAGGCCAGCGACCAGGCGTCGAAGAGGGCGACCCAGCCGCGCAGTACGGCACTGTCGTCGCGGTCCCAGGCGCGCAGCCGCCAGCCGGGGCGGGCGTTGTCGCCGTGCACCTCGACGAGGCCCGCGAGGCGGGCGGTGTCCCAGTCGGCGCGGACCTGAGCCGCGGTCAGGCCGAGGTCCTCGGCCGCGCGGGCGGCTGTCTCGTCGGAGAGGGTGCCGTTGCCGTCGGAGCCGGCGCCGTCCCTGCCGGGGCCCAGGGCGCCGTCGGCCCAGTGCGCGACGCGGGCCGCGTCGGCAAGACCCCTGCGCGCCATTCTGGCCAGTTCCGCGGGGGCCGGCGTGCCCTCCGGGGGGCGGGGCGCGGGGCGGCGTGGGCGCCGTTGGTTCACAGCTGAGGGGGCGGCGGCCAGGGGTCGCGGGCGGACGAGTCGAAGCCTGGAGTCGCGCGGGATACGGGACGTCACGGGTGCAGTCTTCCGGTTGACGGTCCGAAAACCCAAACGGAATGTCACCGCGGGCGCCGGGCAGGGCCGGCGCCGGGGCCGCGCGGAGGGGCATACGCCGAGATCAGGCCAGTAGTACGGGCTTAAACGGAACCTGTGGGACCGGGGCGCCCGGAGGTCACATCAGGGGAGTGAGGAAACGGCGCAGTGCCTCCTCGTAGGCGCTCGGGTCGGCGTTCCACATCGCCGCGTGGGGGGCCTGACGGACCGTGTGCAGGGCGATCCGGTCCGGGTGGGCGTCGGCGAGACGGCGGGAGAGGGTCCAGGGGGCGATCGTGTCGTCCGGGCCGTGGAGGATCAGGGTCGGCGGCGGGGGCCCGTCGGGGCCCGTCCTGTCGGCCCGGTCCTCGCGGTCGGCGTAGGGGACGGTCCGGTCGGCGTACAGGCCGGAGCGGTCGCTGGGCAGGCCGGTGCGGCCCTGTGCCGCGCGCACCGCGAGCGGGAGGAGGACGCCGGGGGTGTGGCGGGCCGCGGCGAGGGCGCGCAGGGTCAGCTCCCAGCTGAGCACCGGGGAGTCCAGGACGAGCCCCTTGACGCGGCCGCGCAGGCCGGAGCGGGCGGCGGCGCGCAGGGCCATGGTGGCGCCGGTGGACCAGCCGTGCAGCACGAGTTGGCGGGCGCCGTTGCTGACGGCGTAGCGCATCGCCGCGTCCAGGTCGCGCCACTCGGTCTCGCCGAAGTGGTTCAGGCCGTCCGGCGGGCGGGGCGCGCCGAGGTCGCCGCGGTGGGCGGGGGCGAGGACCGGGAAGCGGTGGCGGTGCAGGAACTCCATGATGTTCAGGGCGTGTTCGCGGGTGGTACCGAGACCGTGCACCGCGATGACCCAGGTGTCCCGCACGCCGGGGACGAACCACGCGGGCAGCGCACCGAGTTCGCCCGGGATGTCGACGTCGGTGTGGTCGAGGCCGAGGGCCGACCCCGGGTCGCCGACGTACGCGTTCGGGGTGAGCCAGACCTTGTCGCCGGGTGCGAGGGTGCCGTGGGTGACGCGTTCCAGGCGGCGGACGACGGTGTCGGCGGAGTGCGGTTCCGCGGTGAGGACGTCGCCGACGACGGCGTGGGAGGCGTCACCGGCGAGGCCGTAGGTACCGGGGCGGAGGGCGGCGAGGTCGCGGGTGAGGGCGATGCGGCCGGCCGCGGTGGAGTGGACGGTGAGCCGGGGTTCGCCGGGCAGCGGGCGGCCCGGCGGCGCCTTCAGTCCGGCGTCGCTGGCGATCCTCCCCGCGACGATTCCGGCCGCGCCGGCCGCCAGGGCTGCGGTGACGGCAGCGGCCGTCGCTTTGACAGTGCGCACGTCTTCAGTGTCCTTTCGGACGCGGTCTTCGGCCAGTGGGCGGGGGCCTCCGGCGGTTGGGCGGCGCTGGTCGTCGGGTGTGTGCGGGCCGGTGGGGGCGGGCGTTTTGCGTGGTTCCCCGCGCCCCTGGAGGCGTGCGGTGCGTTGTGGGTCGGGGATGGGGTGCGCGGGGAACGATCCGTCCTGGCGCAGGGTGACCGCAACCCCCAGGGGCGCGGGGAACCGCGCGACCAGCCACAACGGACCCGCACCGGCAACCCCTTAAGTCCGCTGCCCGTACCCCCGCAACCGCTCCCCCACCTCCGCCACCTGTTCCTCGGTCAGGAGATGTGGCGTCAGGCCCGGTACCGCTCGGGCCGTCAGCCAGAGGTGGCACATCCACTCCAGTTGGGCTGTGCGGTCGAAGGCCTGGGACAGACTCGCGCCGTAGGCGATCGTGCCGTGGTTCTGGAGGAGGCAGGCGGTGCGGTCGGCGAGGGCGCGGAACATGTTCTCGGCCAGTTCGGCGGTGCCGTAGGTGGCGTAGGGGGCAACCCGGACGGGGCCGCCGAGTGCGGCGGTCATGTAGTGGATCGTGGGGAGTTCGGGCACGAGCGTGGAGACGGCCGTGGCGTGCACCGCGTGGGTGTGGACGACCGCGTGGGCGCCGGTGCTGCGGTAGACCGCCAGATGCATGGGGAGTTCACTCGTCGGCACCAGGGTGCCGAGCACCTGACGGCCCTCCAGGTCGACACCTGTCACGTCGCCGGGGGTGAGGCGGTCGTAGGGCACGCCGGACGGGGTGACCAGGACCGTGTCCCCGACGCGCACCGAGACGTTGCCGGAGGTGCCGACGACGAGTCCGTCGGTGACCGTCCGGCGGGCCGTATCGACCAACTCGCCCCAGGCGTCCGCCTCCTCGGCCCGCACACCCCTCGTGCCACCCCCGGCACCCGGTACGTCTCGTGGATCCTGCCGTTGCTCAGCCATGCCCGCGATCCTGCCAGCCGGGGTTTCGGGCCGTCGCGGGGCCGGGTCACTCCAGGGCGCGATCCGGCGCTCCGAAAGGGCGCGCGATCTTCCAGTAGCCTCTGGGCTTTGTCTCGTTTCGTGCACGACGCCATTCCGGGGGGGAGCACATGGCTCGTGATCACCAGGCCGGCCGTCGCCGAACCCGCGCCCTGGCCGTGCCCGCGCAGAAGGACGTCGACCGGCAGAAGGCCAACTACCGCAATCCGCACTTCGGGCACGGCACAGGCCGCGTACTTCGTACGCAACGGCGGCGCCTGGTCCGGTGATCCACCCGAACCGACCACGCGCTGTGAGCGGCCCGTTACCACTCGGCGGACGGGGGAACTCTGCCCGGCGGATGGTCGTCCTGAACACTCCGGCAGTACGCCAGCCGCAGCAGCCTGCCGGGTGACCAAAATCTCCTCAACGGGTCGGCAGGTCAGCTGAAGAGGTTCGCCGCCGGGTCATAGCGGTGGGGCCCATGGGGCGTGCGGGGGCCGCGGGGTCCGGCACAGCAATAGCCGAAGATTTCGGTCACCGTGCGGCCCGCCTCAGTTCACCTTCCGTTCATCCAGGTTACTTACGTTCGACTCGCCAATGACCTCGAACGATTGCCTGGGTAAATGGAAAACTTCTCGCTGATCCTCGCGATTGTGGTCGTCACCGCACTCGCGTTCGATTTCACGAACGGTTTTCACGACACCGCCAACGCGATGGCCACCACCATCTCGACCGGTGCACTCAAGCCCAAGGTCGCGGTGGCCATGTCCGCCGTGCTGAACCTTGTGGGCGCCTTTCTCTCGGTGGAGGTCGCCAACACGATCTCCAAGGGTCTCGTCGACGAGACCGGCATCCGTCCCGAGGTCATCTTCGCCGCCCTGGTCGGCGCGATCCTCTGGAACCTGCTGACCTGGCTGGTGGGTCTGCCCTCCAGCTCCTCGCACGCCCTCATGGGCGGTCTGATCGGCGCCACCATCGCCTCGGCGGGCATGGGCGCGGTCCACGGCGACGCGCTCGTCACCAAGGTCCTGATCCCGGCGGTCGCCGCGCCGATCGTCGCGGGCGTCGCCGCCATGCTGGCCACCCGGCTCTCCTACTCGCTGGGCAGGAAGGCCGACGGCAAGGCCGCCGCGAAGGGCTACCGCACCGGCCAGATCGCTTCGGCCGGCCTGGTCTCGCTGGCCCACGGCACCAACGACGCGCAGAAGACGATGGGCATCATCACCCTCGCCCTGGTCGCCGGCGGCGCCGTCGCCCCCGACTCCGACCCGCCCACCTGGGTCATCCTCTCCGCGGGTCTCGCCATCGCGCTCGGCACCTACCTCGGCGGCTGGCGCATCATCCGCACCATGGGCAAGGGCCTGACCGACCTCCAGCCGCAGCAGGGCTTCGCCGCCCAGACCAGCGCGGCCACGGTCATCCTGGCCTCGTCCCACCTCGGCTTCTCCCTGTCCACCACGCACGCCGTCTCCGGTTCGGTGATGGGCGCCGGCCTCGGCCGCAAGGGCGGGGTCGTCCGCTGGTCGACGGCCACCCGCATGCTCGTCGCCTGGGGCCTCACCCTCCCGGCGGCCGCCCTGGTGGGCGCCCTGGCCGAGTCCGTCACGGACCTCGGCGACTGGGGCACCGCGGTCGTGGCGGTCTTCCTCGTCGCCTCCAGCGCGGGGATCTGGAAGCTCTCGCGGCGCGAGGTCGTGGACGCGTCGAACGTCAACCACACCGACGAGCCGGCCGGCGTGGTGACCACGGCCATCGCCGCCGTGATCCCGCCGCCCGCGGGCCCCGTGACCGAGGACCTCATCGCCACGATCCCGGCCCCGCCCGTCACGACGGAACCGGCCGCCCCGCCGGCCGCCGTCTGAGCCCGCCGCACTAAGGAAGCCTCACCATGAAGATCGACTGGGAAGCACTCGGCTCCGTCTTCGGCGTCAGCCTCGTCGTCACCGTGGGCCTCGTGGCCCTGTTCACCCTCGGCATCATGGGCCTGTCCCGCCAGGAACGGGCCACGGCCCAGGGCGGCTCGGCCGGCCTCGCGGTCACCGGCGCCTACGCCTGCTTCGCGGCATGCGCGGCGGCGGTGGCGTACGGGATCTATCTGATCGTGGCCTGACGGCACCCCGTCACTCGACGGCCGGGCGGGCACGGAACTTCGGGTTCCGTGCCCGCCCGGCCGTCTGTGGTGACCGGCGATGTGGGGTTCTGCACACTCCCCCGCCGCAGGTCAACAGCAAGTTGACGGGTCTCGAAGGCCCGTGGTGGACTGCCGGAGCCATATACGGCGGCAGAAGAGGAAGCCGGTGCGAATCCGGCGCGGTCCCGCCACTGTCACCGGGGTAGGTAGCCCCGGGAGCCAGGAACTCTCGCCGCCGGACTCGTCGAACCAGGGCGTGGACACCCTGAGTGAGGACATGACGCGATGCTCGCCTGCCGATCGACCCGCAGTACCCGGCACTTGAACGACCCCGCGATCGGCTGACCCGATGCGTGCCGATCGCGTTTTCGCGTACGGCGCCGCCGCCGGCCTTCTCGGTGACCTTCTGCTCGGTGACCCACGTCGTGGGCATCCGGTCGCCGCGTTCGGGCGGGCCGCCGGGGCCGTGGAGCGGGTGCTGTGGCGGGACCACCGGGGGTGGGGCGCGCTGCACACCGCCGTGTGCGTGGGGGGTGCGGTGGCGCTGGGCGCCGTCGCCGAGAAGGTCGTACGTCCCTCCCGTACCGCCTCCGTCGTGCTCACCGGCGCCGCCACCTGGGCCGTCGTGGGCGGGACTTCGCTCGTGCGGGAGGCCCGGGTCATCGGGCGGGCGCTGGAGGCCGGGGACGTCGAGGCGGCCCGTGCCCGGCTGCCTCATCTGTGCGGGCGGGATCCTCAGGCACTCGACGCCGACGGGATCGCCCGGGCCGTCGTGGAGTCCGTCGCCGAGAACACCTCCGACGCCGTCGTGGGGGCGCTCGTGTGGGGTGCCGTCGGCGGGGTGCCGGGGCTGCTCGGCTTCCGGGCCGTGAACACGCTGGACGCCATGGTGGGGCACAGGTCGCCCCGCTACCGGCGTTTCGGGTGGGCCTCCGCCCGGCTCGACGACCTCGCCGGATGGCCGGGGGCGCGGCTGACCGCCGTACTCGCCGCCGTGGCCGGTGACAGTCCCCGGGGTGCCGTGCAGGCCTGGCGGGAGGACGCGCGCAGGCATCCAAGCCCCAACGCCGGGCCTGTCGAGGCCTCGTTCGCGGGGGCGCTGGGCGTCCGGCTCGGGGGCACCCTCTCGTACGCGGGGCGGGTCGAGCACCGGCCGACGCTCCATCAGCGGGGGCGTGCCGTCGCCCCGTACGACATCGAGCGCGCCGCACGGCTGTCGCGGCGCGTCGGACTGCTCGCGCTCGGCGCAGGTGTCGCCGCGCGTGCCTTGGTGAAGGGGCGTACGGCATGACGGGCGGGGGTCTTCTCGTCGCGGGTACCACCTCCGACGCCGGCAAGAGTGTCGTCACCGCCGGGATCTGCCGGTGGCTGGTGCGCCAGGGGGTGAGGGTCGCGCCGTTCAAGGCGCAGAACATGTCCCTCAACTCGTTCGTCACGCGCGAGGGCGCCGAGATCGGGCGGGCCCAGGCCATGCAGGCACAGGCCTGCCGGGTCGAGCCGACCGCGCTGATGAATCCCGTGCTGCTCAAGCCCGGTGGCGAACAGAGCAGTCAGGTCGTGCTGCTCGGGAAGCCGGTCGGTGAGCTGAGCGCCCGGGGGTATCACGGGGGGCGGCAGCAGAAGCTTCTCGGGACCGTGCTCGACTGTCTCGCCGAGTTGCGGGGCACGTATGACGCGGTGATCTGTGAGGGGGCCGGGAGCCCGGCCGAGATCAATCTCCGGCGGACCGACATCGTCAACATGGGGATCGCCCGGAACGCCGGGCTGCCCGTGCTGGTCGTGGGCGACATCGACCGCGGGGGTGTCTTCGCCTCGTTCTTCGGGACCGTCGCGCTGCTCTCGGAAGAGGACCAGAAGCTGGTCGCCGGGTTCCTCGTGAACAAGTTCCGGGGGGATGTCAGCCTCCTGGAACCCGGGCTCGACATGCTCCTCGGCCTCACCGGGCGGTCCACGTACGGCGTTCTGCCCTTCCGGCACGGGCTCGGGATCGACGAGGAGGACGGGCTGCGGGTGTCCCTGCGCGGGACGGTCCGGGAGTCCGCGGTGAGCCCCCCGGTGGGCGAGGACGTGCTGCGGGTCGCCGTCTGCGCGATCCCGCTGATGTCCAACTTCACCGACGTCGACGCCCTGGCCGCCGAACCGGGTGTCGTGGTGCGGTTCGTGGACCGGCCCGAGGAGCTGGCCGACGCCGACCTCGTCGTGATCCCCGGAACCCGCGGGACCGTCCGCGCGCTGGAGTGGCTGCGGGAGCGGGGACTCGCGGCGGCCATCGGGCGCAGGGTCGCCGAGCGGCGGCCCGTCCTCGGCATCTGCGGCGGGTTCCAGATCCTCGGCGAGCACATCGAGGACGAGGTCGAATCGCGCGTCGGCGCGGTCGACGGACTCGGAGTCCTGCCCGTGCGGGTGCGGTTCGCGCGGGAGAAGACCCTCACCCGGCCGGTGGGCGAAGCCCTCGGCGAGCCGGTCGAGGGGTACGAGATCCATCACGGGGTCGCCGACGTCCGCGGCGGTGTCCCCTTTCTCGACGGCTGTCGCGTCGGCCAGACCTGGGGCACGCACTGGCACGGCTCGCTGGAGTCGGACGGCTTCCGGCGGGCCTTCCTGCGGGAGGTGGCGGCCGCCGCGGGCCGCCGGTTCGTACCGGCCCCCGACACCTCGTTCGCCGCGCTGCGCGAGGAGCAGCTGGACCGGCTCGGCGACCTGATCGAACAGCACGCGGACACGGACGCGCTGTGGCGGCTCATCGAGTCCGGCGCGCCGCAAGGACTGCCTTTCATTCCACCGGGAGCGCCCGCATGAGCACAGTGTTGTTGTTGTCGACCGCCGACACGGACCTGTTGGCGGCCCGGGCCGCTGCCGGCGCCTCGTACCGGATCGGGAACCCGACCCGGGTCGATGTCGCGCAGGAGCTGCCGGCGCTGATCGAGGGCGCGGACATCGCCGTCGTACGGCTGCTCGGCGGCAAGCGGGCCTGGGAGGACGGGCTCGCCGCGCTGAGGACTTCGGGCATCCCGACCGTACTGCTGGGCGGAGAGGCCGTTCCCGACGCGGAGTTGATGGCCGAGTCGTCCGTGCCGGCCGGTGTCGTGGCCGAGGCGCTCAGGTACCTCGTCGAGGGCGGGCCCGCCAACCTGGAGGAACTCGCCCGGTTCCTGTCCGACACCGTGCTGCTGACCGGTGAGGGGTTCGTCGAGCCGCGGAAGATGCCGGAGTACGGCGTCCACGGCTCGTACGCGCGGGAGAGCGGCCGCCCCACCGTCGGCGTGCTCTTCTACCGGGCCCATGAGCTGAGCGGCAACACCGCCTTCGTGGACACCCTGTGCGAGGCGATCGAGGCGAAGGGCGCCAACGCCCTTCCCGTGTACTGCGGTTCGCTGCGCGGAGCCGACGCCGGGCTCTACGAGATCCTCGCCGGGGCCGACTCCCTGATCGCCACCGTCCTCGCCGCCGGCGGCACCCACGCCTCGCAGGCCTCGGCCGGCGGTGACGAGGAGGCCTGGGACATCGGGGCGCTGGCCGACCTCGACGTGCCCGTGCTGCAAGGACTGTGCCTGACGACGTCCAGGGCGGCCTGGGACGCGTCCGACGCGGCCCTCTCCCCCATGGACGCGGCCATGCAGGTCGCGATCCCGGAGTTCGACGGACGGCTGATCACCGTGCCGTTCTCCTTCAAGGAGCAGGGCCCCGACGACGTCCCGGTGTACGTGGCCGACCCGGAGCGGGCCGCGCGGGTCGCCGGGATCGCCGTACGGCACGCGACGTTGCGGCACAAGCCGAACGCCGAGAAGAAGCTCGCGCTGGTCTTCACCGCGTACCCGACGAAGCATTCGCGGGTCGGCAACGCGGTGGGCCTCGACACGCCCGCTTCGGCGGTGCGGGTGCTGGACGCGCTCAGGGACGCCGGGTACTCGCTCACGGAATACCCCTCCGGCGGCGACGAGTTGATCCACCGGCTCATCGAGGCCGGCGGGCACGACGTCGAGTGGCTCACCGAGGACCAGCTGGCCTCCGCCCCCGCGCGGGTGCCGCTCGCGGACTATCAGGCGTGGTTCGACAAGCTCGACCCGGAGCTCCGGCAGGCCATGGTGGACGCGTGGGGCGAGCCGCCGGGCTCGCTGTACGTCGACGGGGACGACATCGTGCTGGCCTCACTCCAGTTCGGGAACGTCGTCGTGATGATCCAGCCGCCGCGCGGCTTCGGGGAGAACCCGATCGCGATCTACCACGACCCGGACATGCCGCCGTCGCACCACTACATGGCCGCGTACCGGTGGCTGGACAACTCGTTCGGCGCCGACGCGATCGTCCACATGGGCAAGCACGGCACGATGGAGTGGCTGCCGGGCAAGGGGCTGGGGCTGAGTGGCGGGTGCGCGCCGGACGCCGTCCTGGGTGAACTGCCGCTGATCTACCCCTTCATCGTCAACGACCCCGGCGAGGGCACCCAGGCCAAGCGGCGCGGACACGCCACCGTCGTCGACCATCTGGTGCCGCCGATGGCTCGGGCCGACACCTACGGCGACCTCGCCAAGCTGGAGCAGCTGCTCGACGAGTACGCGCTCGTCTCCGACCTGGACCCGACCAAGGCCCCGGCCGTCCGCGCGCAGATCTGGACGCTGGTGAAGGCGGCCGAGCTCCACCACGACCTGCATGTCGACGAGCAGCCGGACGACGAGACCTTCGACGAGTTCGTCATGCACATCGACGGCTATCTGTGCGAGATCAAGGACGTGCAGATCCGGGACGGGCTGCACATCCTCGGCGGCGGTCCGGTCGACGAGGCCCGCGTCAACCTCGTGCTGGCTGTGCTGCGCGCCTCGCAGGTGTGGGGCGGACAGGCCAACGCCCTGCCGGGGCTGCGGGCCGCCTTCGCCGCCCATTTCGGGCTGGTCGAGAAGGAGTTGCTCGCGGAGCCGGGGGCGCCGGTGAAGGTCCCGGTCGAGCTCTCCGACCTCGTCGAGGGCCCGTCCCGTACGGCCGCCGACGCGATCGATCTGCTGGAGCAGCTGTGCCGGCGGGTCGCAGAGGGCATGGAGGCCGTTTCCTGGGACGCGGCGGCCGTCCCCGGTCTCGTCCGTGACGTCCTCGGCACCGAACTCCCCGAGGCTGTCGCCGTGTTGGAGTTCGCCTGCACCGAGGTGGTGCCCCGGCTGGCCCGCACGACCGACGAGATCGACCACATCCTCAAGGCCCTGGACGGCGGGTACGTCCCGGCCGGGCCCTCCGGCTCCCCGACCCGCGGTCTCGTCAACGTCCTGCCGACCGGCCGGAACTTCTACTCGGTCGACCCCAAGGCCATTCCGTCCAGGCTGAGTTGGGAGGTCGGACAGTCGCTCGCCGACTCGCTCGTGCAGCGGTACCTCCAGGACACCGGCGAGTACCCGAAGTCCGTGGGCCTCACGGTCTGGGGCACGTCCGCGATGCGTACACAGGGCGACGACATCGCCGAGATCCTGGCGCTGCTGGGCTGCCGCCCGGTGTGGGACGAGGCCTCGCGGCGGGTGACCGGTTTCGAGGTGATCGGTCTGGAGGAACTCGGGCGGCCGCGCATCGACGTCACCGTCCGCATCTCCGGGTTCTTCCGGGACGCGTTCCCGCACGTGGTCGGACTGATCGACGACGCCGTGCGCAAGGTGGCGGAGCTGGACGAGCCCGCCGAGTCCAACTACGTGCGCGCCCACGCCGACGAGGACACCGTCGAGCACGGTGACCGGCGGCGCGCCACCGCCCGGATCTTCGGGTCCAAGCCGGGGGCGTACGGTGCCGGTCTGCTGCCCCTGATCGACGCCCGCAACTGGCGCTCGGACGCCGACCTCGCCGAGGTGTACGCGGTGTGGGGCGGCTACGCCTACGGGCGCGGGCTCGACGGGCGGGCCGCGCGCGGGGACATGGAGACCGCGTTCAAGCGGATCAACGTCGCCGCGAAGAACGTCGACACCCGCGAGCACGACCTGGTCGACGCCGACGACTACTTCCAGTACCACGGCGGCATGGTCGCCATGGTGCGTCACCTCACGGGCGCCAACCCCGAGGCGTACGTGGGCGATTCGGCCACGCCCGACCAGGTGAAGACGCGGACGCTCGGCGAGGAGACCCACCGGGTCTTCCGGGCCCGGGTGGTCAACCCGCGCTGGATGGCGGCCATGCGCCGGCACGGCTACAAGGGCGCCTTCGAGATGGCGGCGACCGTCGACTACCTCTTCGGCTACGACGCCACGGCGGGCGTGGTCGACGACTGGATGTACGAGAAGCTCAGCGCGGAGTACGTCTTCGACGCGGAGAACCGGGACTTCATGAAGAAGTCCAACCCCTGGGCGCTGCGGGGCATCACGGAACGGCTCCTGGAGGCCGCCGACCGTGGACTGTGGGCCGAGCCGGACGCGGAGACGCTGGAGCGGCTGCGGGCCACGTACCTGGAGCTCGAGGGCGACTTGGAGGGTGACGAGAAGTGAGTACCCCGTTTCCGTTCACGGCCGTCGTCGGCCAGGAGGACCTGCGGCTCGCGCTGCTGCTGAACGCCGTGTCGCCGGCGGTCGGCGGTGTGCTGGTGCGCGGCGAGAAGGGCACGGCCAAGTCGACGGCGGTGCGCGCGCTCTCGGCGCTGCTGCCCGAGGTCGCGGTCGTCCCCGGCTGCCGTTTCTCCTGTGACCCCGCCGCGCCGGACCCGTCCTGCCCGGACGGACCGCACGAGCCCGGCAACGGCGGCACCCGCCCCTCCCGCATGGTCGAACTGCCCGTCGGTGCCTCCGAGGACCGGCTCGTCGGCGCCCTGGATATCGAACGGGCGCTCGCGGAGGGCGTGAAGGCCTTCGAGCCGGGCCTCCTCGCCGACGCGCACCGGGGCATCCTCTACGTCGACGAGGTCAACCTCCTCCACGACCACCTGGTCGACCTGCTCCTCGACGCGGCCGCGATGGGAGCGTCGTACGTCGAGCGCGAGGGCGTCTCCGTACGGCACGCCTCGAAGTTCCTGCTGGTCGGCACCATGAACCCCGAAGAGGGCGAGCTGCGGCCGCAGTTGCTGGACCGTTTCGGGCTGACCGTCGAGGTCGCCGCCTCGCGGGAGCCGGACCAGCGGGTGGAGGTCGTACGGCGCCGGCTCGCGTACGACGACGATCCGGCGGGTTTCTCGGCTCGCTGGGCGGAGGAGGAGGCCGCCGTACGGCAACGGGTCGTGGCCGCACGGGAGTTGTTGCCGTCGGTGCGGCTGGGCGACGGGGCGCTCCGGCAGATCGCGGCGACCTGTGCCGCGTTCGAGGTGGACGGTATGCGGGCCGACATCGTGATGGCGCGTACGGCGACCGCGCTGGCCGCGTGGGCCGGGCGGACCGATGTGCTGGCGGAGGATGTCCGGCAGGCCGCGCTGCTCGCGCTGCCGCACCGCAGGCGCCGTAATCCCTTCGACGCGCCGGGACTTGACGAGGACAAGCTCGACGAGACGCTGGAGGAGTTCAGCGGCGAGGGCGACGAGGACCCCGACCCGGACGGGCCCGGTGGGGGTGGCGGGCAGCCGCCGTCCTCCGACGGGCCGGGGACCGACGGGGGGTCCGGTGCGCAGCCGGAGGCCGGGGACGGCGGTGAGCCGCAAGCATCAGGGGCCGGTTCCGGGGAGCAGGCCGCCGCACGGGCTGCCGAGCCGTTCCGTACCAAGATGCTCAGCGTGCCCGGGCTCGGGGACGGCGCTGCCGGACGGCGCTCGCGGGCACGGACCGAGCACGGGCGCACGACCGGTGCGCGGCGGCCTCGAGGGGCGTTGACCAAGCTGCACCTGGCGGCCACCGTGCAGGCGGCCGCGCCCCATCAGCGGGCGCGGGGGCGGTCGGGGCGCGGTCTCGTGGTCCGGCGGGACGATCTGCGGCAGGCGACGCGCGAGGGCCGCGAGGGCAATCTCGTGCTGTTCGTCGTCGACGCCTCGGGGTCGATGGCGGCGCGGCAACGGATGAGCGCCGTGAAGGGGGCCGTGCTGTCGCTGCTCCTCGACGCGTATCAGCGGCGGGACAAGGTGGGGCTGGTGACGTTCCGGGGGTCGGCGGCGGAGGTCGCGTTGCCGCCGACGTCATCCGTGGACGCGGCGGCGGCCCGGCTGGAGACGCTGCCGACGGGTGGGCGTACTCCGCTCGCCGCCGGGCTGCTGCGGGCGCACGAGGTGCTGCGGGTGGAGCGGCTGCGGGATCCCGCGCGGCGGGCGCTGGTCGTGGTGGTGACGGACGGGCGGGCCACCGGTGGGCCCGAGCCGGTCGCGCTCGCGGGGCGGGCGGCTCGGCTGTTCGCCGCGGAGGGTGTCGCCTCCGTCGTCGTGGACTGCGAGTCCGGGCCCGTGCGACTGGGGCTGGCAGGACAGCTCGCCGGTGAACTCGGGGGTACCGCGGTGACGCTGGACGAGCTGCGGGCCGACTCGATCGCAGGGCTCGTGAAGGACGTACAGAGGAGGGCCGCGTAATGCCTCAGGGACAGCCGAGTGTGGTGCCGGACGACGGGCTGACGACGCGACAGCGGCGGAACCGGCCGCTGGTCGTCGTGCACACCGGGATCGGGAAGGGGAAGTCCACCGCGGCCTTCGGGCTCGCTCTGCGGGCCTGGAACCAGAGGTGGCCCATCGGGGTGTTCCAGTTCGTCAAGTCGGCGAAGTGGAAGGTCGGCGAGGAGAACGCGCTGCGGGTGCTGGGGGCGTCCGGGGAGGGCGGGTCCGTCGACTGGCACAAGATGGGTGAGGGCTGGTCCTGGGTGCAGCGGGACGCCCAGATGGACAACGAGGAGAAGGCCCGGGAGGGCTGGGAGCAGGTCAAGCGGGATCTCGCCGCCGAGACGTACAAGCTGTACGTGCTCGACGAGTTCGCCTATCCGATGCACTGGGGGTGGGTGGACACGGACGAGGTTCTCGATGTGCTGCGGGAGCGGCCCGGGACCCAGCATGTGGTGATCACCGGGCGGAACGCGCCCGAGAAGCTCGTCGATTTCGCCGATCTCGTGACCGACATGTCCAAGGTGAAGCACCCCATGGACGCCGGGCAGAAGGGGCAGCGGGGTATCGAGTGGTGATGTCCTCGTCCGCTTCCGTCCCTCGGCTGGTCGTCGCCGCGCCGTCCTCCGGCAGCGGGAAGACCACCGTCGCCACGGGGTTGATGGCCGCGTTCGCCGCGCGGGGGCTTGCCGTGTCTCCGCACAAGGTGGGCCCCGACTACATCGATCCCGGGTACCACGCGCTCGCGAGCGGGCGGGTGGGGCGGAACCTCGACGCGTACCTGTGCGGGCCGGAGCTGGTGGCTCCGCTGTTCCTGCACGGGGCGCGGGGATGTGACATCGCCGTCGTCGAGGGGGTGATGGGGATGTTCGACGGGGCCGCGGGGGAAGGGGAGCTGGCCTCCACGGCCCATGTGGCGAAGTTGCTGCGGGCGCCGGTGGTGCTGGTCGTCGACGCCTCCTCGCAGTCCCGGTCGGTGGCCGCTCTGGTGCACGGGTTCGCTTCGTGGGATCCCGAGGTGCGGGTGGGGGGCGTGATCCTCAACAAGGTCGCCTCCGACCGGCATGAGGAGCTTCTGCGGGAGGCGTTGGAGTCGGCCGGGGTGCCGGTGTTCGGGGTGTTGCGGCGGGTGACGCAGGTGGACACGCCTTCGCGGCATCTGGGGCTGGTGCCGGTCGCCGAGCGGCGGGCGGATGCGGTCGACTCCGTCGCGGCGATGGCGGAGCAGGTGCGTGCCGGGTGCGATCTTGAGGGGCTGATGGCACTTGCTCGGGGTGCCGGTGCGTTGTCCTGTGCGGTGTGGGACGCGGCTGAGGTCCTGGCTTCTTCGCCCCCGCCGCCCCTACCCGTCCCGTCCCCGGGGGCTCCGCCCCCAGACCCCCGCTCCTCAAACGCCGGAGGGCCTGAATCGGCGCGAACGCCGGAAGGGCTGGATTCGGCTCAGGTCACCCACCCAGGGGCGCGGGGCTGCGTTGAATCTGCGGCTACCGCCGCGTGGGCGCGACCAGCCCCCACGCACCCGCACCCGACTTCCGACGGACCGGTACGAGTTGCCGTCGCCGGTGGGCCCGCCTTCACCTTCTCCTATGCAGAGCACTCCGAGCTGCTCACCGCCGCCGGTGCCGAGGTCATCGTCTTCGACCCCTTGCGCGACGAGCAACTGCCGGACGGGACACGCGGGTTGGTCATCGGCGGCGGTTTCCCCGAAGTCTACGCCGCCGAGCTCTCCGCCAACGAGCCGCTGCGCAGGGCCGTTTCAGCCCTCGCAGAGACCGGCGCCCCCGTCGCCGCCGAGTGTGCCGGACTGCTCTATCTGTGCCGGGAACTCGACGGGCAGCCGATGTGCGGGGTGCTCGACGCCTCGGCGCGGATGGAGGAGAAGCTCACCCTCGGGTACCGGGACGCCGTCGCCGTCAGTGACAGTTCGCTCGCCGTCGCCGGGACGCGGATGCGAGGGCACGAGTTCCACCGGACCGTGGTGGAGCCGGGGGCGGGGGACGCCGCGGCCTGGGGTGTGCGGGTGCCCCGGCGGCGGCTCGAAGGTTTTGTACAGCGTGGTGTGCACGCGAGTTATCTGCACACGCACTGGGCCTCGCAGCCCGGTGTCGCCCGTCGGTTCGTGGAGAGGTGCCGGACGTCATGAGCAGCAGCAGGTTGATCGGGGTCGGGGTCGGGCCCGGGGATCCGGAGCTGGTGACCGTCAAGGGTGTCAACGCCCTGCGCGCCGCCGACGTGGTCGTCGTGCCCGTCATGGCCGCGCCCGACGGAAAGGACGGCGGAGAGCGGGGGCGGGCCGAGGCGACCGTGCTGCACTACGTGCCGCAGGAGAAGGTCGTACGGGTCGTGTTCGCCCTCAATGAGCGCACCGATCACGGTCGGCGCGAGGCCGCCTGGGACGCGGCCGGGGAGCGGGTCGCCGAGCTGCTTCACTCGCACGACTCCGTCGCCTTCGCGACCATCGGGGACCCCAACGTCTATTCCACCTTCACCTATCTCGCCCACACCATCAGTGAGCTCGTGCCCGGCGTCGTCGTCGAGACCGTGCCCGGTATCACCGCCATGCAGGATCTCGCGGCGAGGTCGGGGGCCGTGCTGACCGAGGGCACCGAACCGCTCACGCTCGTGCCCGTCACCGCCGGTTCCGCCGTGCTCAAGGACGCGCTCAACGGGCCCGGGACCGTCGTCGCCTACAAGTTCGGGCGGCAGGCCGGGGAGGTGGCCGAGGCGCTCAGGGAGACCGGGCGGATCGAGAACGCCGTATGGGGCTCGGCGCTGGGTCTCGAGGGCGAGTTCATCCGGCCCGCCGGCGAGCTCGACGGGGCTCCCCTGCCGTATCTGTCCACCCTGATCGCGCCCGCGCGGCGGGACGGCACCCGGGGTGGCAAGTTGTGACCCCCTCAGCGAACCCCTGCAGACCCGCCGGGTCAGCCGGCCAACCCCACCACCAGCCAGATGAAGCCCACGCCCGCGACCGTGCACAACAGGGTCGAGCGGGCGGGGTGTTCGTGATGTGCCTCGGGGAGGATCTCGGCGGCCGCGAGATAGAGCAGCGCGCCGCCGAAGAAGCCGAGATAACCGCCGAGCAGGCCCTCGGGGATGGTCACGAACGACGTCGAGGCGGCGCCCAGCACCGGGGCGGCCGCGTCCGCGAAGAGCATCGTCAGCGCTCTGCGGCGGGCGTTCCCGTACAGGCTCGTGATCGTGTACGTGTTGAAGCCGTCCGCGAAGTCGTGGGCCACGACGGCGAGCGCGACCGCCGTGCCCATGCCGCCGCCCACCTGGAAGGCCGCGCCGATCGCCACGCCGTCCATGGCGCTGTGGCCGACCATCGCGCCGGCGGCCGTCAGGCCCACCTCGGGAGCCCGGCCGGCGTGCTCCTCGCCGCCGTGCGCGGCCTGGCGGGCGGCCAGCAGGCGTTCCACCAGATGGGCCAGCAGGAAACCGGCCACGAACAGGAGCAGGGCCGCGGGCACGCCGAAGACCTCGTCGCCGGCCGCGTGCAGCGCCTCCGGCAGCAGGTCCAGGCCGACCACGCCGAGCATCAGTCCGCCGGCGAGGCCGAGGACCAGATGACGGCGGTCGGTCACCCGCTGTGCCGTCCAGCCGCCGGCCAGCGTCATCAGGAACGCGCCGAGCGCGACGAAGACCGCCATAGGGCCTTGGTATCCGATCAACCCCCGTTCGCGCACATCCGGCCACCGCGCCGACCGCAGCCGTAAGAGCTTTTCAAGACCTTTTGTGATGAGAGGACCGATTTCCATGGCCGATGCCCCCACCGGCAAGGTGACCTTCGTCGGTGCCGGCCCCGGCGCCGCCGATCTGCTGACGTTCCGGGCCGCGCGCGCCATCGCCGAGGCCGACGTCGTGATCTGGGCCGCGAGCCTGGTGCAGGCGGAGGTCCTCGAGCACGCGCGCGAGGACGCGGAGATCCTCGACTCGGCGACCATGTCGCTGGAGGACGTGGTCGCCGTGTACGAACGGGCCCACGAGGAGGGTTTCCGGGTCGCCCGGATCCACTCCGGCGACCCCGCTCTGTGGGGCGGTACACAGGAGCAGCTCGACCGGTGCGCGCGGATCGGCATCGCCACCGAGGTCGTGCCCGGGGTCTCCGCCTTCTCGGCGGTCGCCGCGCTCGCGCAGCGCGAGCTGACCATCCCCGAGGTCGCGCAGTCCGTCGTGCTCACCCGGCTCGGCGGCGGCAAGACGCCGATGCCGCCCGGCGAGGAGGTGCGGGAGTTCGCCAAGCACGGCACCACCATGGCGATCTTCCTGTCCGCCGCGCGCAGTGGGCAGTTGGTGCGGGAGCTGCTGGAGGGCGGTTATCCGACCTCCACGCCGGTCGTGGTCGCCTACCAGGCGACCTGGCCCGAGGAGCTGGTCGTGCGCTGCACGATCGAGACGCTGGAGGAGACCGTCAAGGAACACAAGCTGTGGAAGCACACGCTGTTCCTGGTCGGCCCGGCCCTCGACTCCGAGGGCACCCGGTCGCACCTCTACCACCCCGGTCACTTCCACGGGTACCGCAAGGCCGACCCGGAGGCCCGGCGGGCGCTGCGGGCGTCGCGGGGTGCCGGCACATGATCACGGTGGTGGGTACGGGGACGGCGGCCGCGCCCGCGGAGTGCCTGGCCGGGGCCGAACTGGTCGTGGGCGGACGGCGGCACCTGGATGCCGCGGCGGTCCCCGCGGACGCCGAGCGGGTCGTCCTCGGACCGCTGGCACCGGCGCTGGACATCATCGAACGGCATCACGACAAGGGCAGGCGGGTCGTCGTGCTGGCCTCCGGCGACCCCGGGTTCTTCGGGATCGTACGGGTGCTGGCCGAACGCTTCGGTGCCGGTGCGCTGGAGGTGCGGCCCGGGGTCTCCTCCGTCGCGGCCGCGTTCGCCCGCGTGGGGCTGCCGTGGGACGACGCGGTGGTGGTCAGTGCGCATGGGCGTGATCTGCGGACGGCGGTGAATGTGTGCCGGGCTCATCCGAAGGTGGCGGTGCTCACGGGGCCGGGGGCCGGGCCTGCAGAGTTGGGAGCTGCGCTCGCGGCAGGGGGTGCCGAGAAAGGCTGTTGGGCGACTGCGGATGCGTCGGGGCTGGTCGCGCCCCGCGGCGGAGCCGCAAATCGATACAGCCCCGCGCCCCTGAAACGCGTACTCCTCGTTGCCTCTGCCCTCGGCACCGAGGACGAGCGCGTCGAACGCGTCACCCCTGCCGAGGCCGCGGGCCGCGACTGGGGTACGGCCATGAGTGTCGTCCTCTGTCTTGACGAGCGGCGCGCCCTCGGTGGCGTGCGAACGGTCGCCGGGGCTGCAGCCGTTCCCCCCGGCTGGGCCCTCGTCGAGGACGAGTTCGTGCACCGCGACTCGATGATCACCAAGTTCGAGGTGCGGGCGCTCGCGCTCGCGCGGCTCGGGCCGCGGCTCGGGGAGCTGGTGTGGGACGTCGGTGCGGGGTCCGGGTCCGTGGCGGTGGAGTGTGCGCGGCTCGGTGCGGCCGTCGTCGCGGTCGAGAAGGCCCCCGACGGGATCGAGCGCATCCGCGCCAACGCGGCCGCACACGAGGTCGACGTACAGGTCGTCCACGGGTCCGCGCCGGACGCGCTCGCCGAACTGGACGACCCGGATGCCGTGTTCGTCGGTGGCGGTGGGCGCGAACTGCCCGACATCGTCGCCGTGTGCGCGCGCCGGGCCCGGCGCAGCGTGGTCGTCGCCATGGCCGCGCTGGACCGGGTTCCGGCCGTACGCGCGGCGCTCACCGACGCCGGGTTCGACTGCGACGGCGTACTGCTCCAGTCGTCCCGGCTCGCGCCGCTGCCCGGGGACGTGACCCGGCTCGCGGCGACCAACCCGGTCTTTCTGCTGTGGGGTGCCCGACACGGTGCCGGAACCCCCGTCTCTCGTGAAGGAGTTGCTCAGTGATCGGCCTCATTTCCGCCACCGCGGCGGGGACCGCGGCGCGCGACCGGCTGGCCGCGGCATGGCCGGACCGCACGCGCGTGTACGACGGACCCGTGGGGGACGGCGTGCGGCGGGCGTTCGCGGAGTGCGAGCAGCTCGTGTGTTTCCTGGCGACGGGTGCGGTCGTACGCCTGATCGCGCCGCTGCTCGGCGACAAGACGTCCGACCCGGGTGTGGTGTGCGTCGACGAGGGCGGCCGGTTCGCCGTGTCCCTCGTCGGCGGGCACGGCGGCGGCGCCAATGAACTCGCCCGAGAGGTCGGGGAGTTGCTGGGAGCCGAGCCGGTGGTAACGACGGCGACCGACGCGGTGGGGGTGCCGGGTCTCGACACCCTCGGGCTGCCGGTGGAGGGCGCGGTGGCCGCCGTGTCGCGGGCGCTCCTGGACGGGGAACCCGTCGCCCTGCACAACGAGTCGGGCTGGCCGCTGCCTCCGCTGCCGGTGGCCCCGGAGGGGGCGTACGGCATCCGTGTCACGGACCGGCTCGTCGAACTCTCGGAGCGGGAGGTCGTGCTGCGGCCGCCCACGCTCGTGGTCGGCGTCGGCGCCTCGAAGGGCGCGCCCACCGAGGAAGTTCTGGAGTTGATCGAGGACTCGTTGCGAGAGGCGGGACTGTCCCCTCGTAGCGTCGCCCGACTCGCCACCGTGGACGCCAAGGCCGAGGAGCCGGGGATCGTGGCGGCGGCCGAGCGGCTCGGGGTGCCCCTTCTCACCCACTCCGCCGAGGAGTTGGCCGCCGTGGAGGTGCCCAACCCCTCGGACGCGCCCCTGGCCGCCGTGGGCACGCCGTCGGTCGCGGAGGCCGCGGCGCTCGTACAAGGCGGTGAACTCCTCGTCCCCAAGCGGAAGTCGGGCGCCCGGCCCGCGATGGCGACCTGCGCTGTCGTACGGCGTCCCGCGCGCGGCCGGCTCGCGGTCGTCGGGCTCGGTCCCGGCGCCCGGGACCTGCTCACGCCCCGCGCGAAGGCGGAGTTGGAGCGGGCTTCGGTGCTGGTCGGGCTCGACCAGTACGTCGACCAGATCCGTGATCTGCTGCGGCCCGGCACCCGGATCCTGGAGTCGGGGCTCGGGGCCGAGGAGGAGCGGGCGCGCACGGCCGTCGACGAGGCCCGCAAGGGCCAGGCCGTCGCGCTGATCGGCAGCGGGGACGCCGGCGTGTACGCCATGGCCTCGCCCGCGCTCGCCGAGGCCTCCGACGACATCGACGTGGTCGGCGTCCCCGGGGTGACCGCGGCGCTCGCGGCGGCCGCGATCCTCGGGGCCCCGCTGGGGCACGACCACGTGTCCATCAGCCTCTCGGACCTGCACACCCCGTGGGAGGTCATCGAGCGGCGGGTGCGCGCGGCGGCCGAGGCGGACATCGTGGTCACGTTCTACAACCCCCGTTCCCGGGGACGGGACTGGCAGCTGCCCAAGGCGCTCGCGATCCTCGCCGAGCACCGGGAGCCGGCCACGCCGGTCGGGGTCGTACGGAACGCGTCGCGGCCGGACGAGTCCGGTCGGCTGACGACGCTGGCCGCTCTCGACCCGGCGACGGTCGACATGATGACGGTCGTGACCGTGGGCAACACGGCGACCCGTGACATCGCGGGGCGCATGGTGACGCCGCGCGGCTACCGCTGGCAGGAGGGCGCCAAGTGAACCGTGTCGTCCACCCGATCGAGGTGGAGTCCTACCGGCGGTTGCGCGCCCGCCTGGACACCTCGCACTTCCCGCCGCTGACCCGGGCGGTGGTGGAGCGGGTCATCCACTCCGCCGCCGATCTGGAGTACGCCACCGATCTCGTCATGGACGAGGGCGAGTTGGAGAAGGCGCACGCCGCGCTGCACTCCGGCGCGCCCGTCGTCACCGACGTGGAGATGGTCGCGGCCGGCATCACCCGGCGCGAGACCGTCTGCCGGCTGAGGGACGCCAAGTCCGGCCCGGGACTGACCCGTTCGGCCCACGCGATCCGCCTCGCCCACCAGCAGGTCGGGCCGGGGGCGATCTGGGTGATCGGCAACGCCCCCACCGCGCTGGAGGAGTTGCTGACCCTGGACGCGGCCCCGGCCCTCGTCATCGGGCTGCCCGTCGGCTTCGTCGGCGCGGTCGAGTCCAAGGCCGCGTTGCGCGAGAGCGGCCTGCCCGCCGTGAGCAACGTGTCCGAGAAGGGCGGTTCGGCGGTCGCCTCCGCCGCGCTCAACGCCCTGCTGTACCACCCTCTTGTCGAGAAGTCCGAGGAGACATCGTGACCACCCCGCCGCCCGCCCTGCTCATCGCCGGTCATGGCACCCGGGACGACGCCGGAGCCGAGGCGTTCCGCGACTTCGTCCGGGAGCTGGGGGCCCGCCACCCCGAACTGCCCGTCGCGGGTGGCTTCATCGAGCTGTCCCCGCCACCGCTGGGCGACGCGGTGACCGAGCTGGTGGAGCGCGGCGTGCGCCGGTTCGCCGCCGTGCCGCTGATGCTGGTGTCCGCCGGGCACGCCAAGGGCGACATCCCGGCGGCGCTGTCCCGCGAGAAGGAGCGCCACCCCGGGATCTCGTACACCTACGGGCGCCCGCTGGGCCCGCACCCGGCCCTGCTGAACGTGCTGGAGCGGCGCTTGGACGAGGCGCTGGGCGCGACCGGGGGGCGTACCCCCATGGACCGGGCGGACGTGACCGTGCTGCTCGTCGGCCGGGGCTCCACGGATCCCGACGCCAACGCCGAGGTGTACAAGGCGGCCCGGCTGCTGTGGGAGGGGCGCGGGTACGCGGGCGTGGAGACGGCGTTCGTGTCGCTGGCCGCGCCGGACGTGCCGAGCGGCCTCGACCGCTGTGTGGCACTGGGGGCGCGCAGGATCGTCGTACTGCCCTACTTCCTGTTCACCGGCATCCTGCCGGACCGGGTGAAGCACCAGACCGAGGGCTGGGCGGCCGCGCACCCGGAGATCGAGGTGCGCTCGGCGGAGGTCATCGGTCCGGAGCCGGAGCTGCTGGACCTGGTGATGGAGCGGTACGAGGAGGCCGTCAAGGGCGATCTGCGGATGAACTGCGACTCGTGCGTGTACCGCATCGCGCTGCCGGGCTTCGAGGACAAGGTGGGCCTGCCGCAGCAGCCGCACTTCCACCCGGACGACGACGGCCATCACCACGACGGCCACCACCACGGCGCCCACACCCATGCGCACTGACCGCACCGGCGGCCATGACCTGCGGCACCACGGTGACGCCGAGGTGCGGGACGACGGGGCTCGGCTCACCGACCTCGCCGTCAACGTCCGCGCGGACACTCCCCCGCTCTGGCTGCGGGAGCGGATCGCCGACTCGCTGACCGGGCTCGCCGCCTACCCCGACGGCCGCGCGGCGCGGGCGGCGGTGGCGGCCCGGCACGAGCTGCCCGTGGAACGGGTGCTGCTGACGGCGGGGGCCGCCGAGGCGTTCGTCCTGCTCGCGCGCGCCCTGACGGTTCGTCACGCGGTGGTGGTGCACCCCCAGTTCACCGAGCCGGAGGCGGCCCTGCGGGACGCCGGGCACTCCGTGGACCGGGTGCTGCTGCGGGAGGAGGACGGCTTCCGGCTCGACCCGGCGGCCGTCCCCGAGGACGCGGACCTCGTCGTCGTGGGCAACCCGACCAACCCCACCTCGGTCCTGCATCCGGCCGCCACGATCGCCGAACTGGCGCGTCCCGGGCGGACGTTGGTGGTGGACGAGGCGTTCCTGGACGCGGTGCCGGGCGAGCGGGAGGCGCTGGCCGGGCGGACGGACGTGCCCGGGCTCGTCGTCCTGCGCAGCCTGACGAAGACGTGGGGCCTGGCCGGTCTCCGGATCGGTTACGTCCTCGCCGCCCCGGAGACCGTCGCCGCCCTGGAGCGCGCCCAGCCTCTGTGGCCGGTGTCCACGCCGGCCCTCGCGGCGGCCGTGGCGTGCATGGAGCCGCGGGCCCTGGCCGAGGCCGCCCACGCGGCCCACCGCGTGTCCACCGACCGGGCCCATCTCGTCGCCGGCCTGCGGGAGTTCGCCCCGGACGGCCTCCGGGTGGCCGAACCGGCCGAGGGCCCCTTCGTCCTCGTACGCCTGCCGAAGGCCACTGTCGTACGACGGCATCTGCGCGACCTGGGCTTCGCGGTGCGGCGCGGGGACACGTTCCCGGGACTCGGCGAGGAATGGCTGCGACTCGCGGTGCGGGACCGGGTTACGGTGAACCGTTTCCTCCAGGCGCTGGATCAGGCGGTGACGCTGTCGAAGGGGTGAGCTCACATGTGGGACGGTCCCTTTTACCGAGTCAGGCGTGACGGGTACGAGATCTGTTTCGTGCCCGATGAGGGAGAGGACCTGGACGAGGTCTGCAACGTGGACATGTGGGTCACCCGTGACGACGGCGATCGCTGGTGCGGCACCGTGTTCACGCTCGACGAGGTGCACCGGCTCATGGACCATCACCGGCAGTCGGGGGCGCTGGAGGGCGACTACTGGTGGTGCTGGGACGGTCTCATCGTGCGTGACGCCGGCCTGTCCTCCATGGTCAAGGTCATCGACGGGCTGGTCGCCGCAGGCGATCTCGAGTCGGTCCTTCGCCATATCGGTCCCGAGAAGGACCTTTGATCCTCACCTCCGTTCCCATGGGCCCACCCGTTCCGTGGCACCGTCCGGAAACCGCACCTCCACAACCCCTTCGGCGTCGACCAGCGCCCGCGCTCCGGTGTACGGGCCCGTGCCGAGCATCACGAGGGTGACCAGGAGCGGCCCGGCGCCTTCGAGGACGGGCGTGGCCGAGTGCCGGCCGTACGCGTTGGTGTCCTCGGCCGCCACGACCGTTCCGGCGCCCTCTCCCCAGCCGTACAGTCCGACGATCGCGCTCGTCAGTCCGTCCGCCGCCCGGCGGACCCGCGCCCAGCCGGGACCGGACTCGGCGGTCGGCGGCCCGGCGTCGTCGGCGAGTGCCCAACCCCCTTCCCGCACCGGGACGTTGTCTCCCGAGATGCGGTGCACGCGGATCTCCCACGGCCCGTGGACCACGCTCACCGTCTCGACACGGTGCCCGAGCGCGCGGTGCCAGGAGGCGGCCCTGCTGCCTTCGCAGTGCAGCGGGTGGATACGGCCGCGGGGGGACGGGGTGCCGTCGGGGGCGAGCAGGGCGAGGTGGTTGTCGGGGCCGAGGGGGGTCTCGGGGGCGGTCGCGGTGGAGTAGGCGAGCTTGGCGTAGTGCGGGCTGTCCTCGTCCGTGGCCGGTGGGGGCGGGAGGCGGTCGGTGCCGTGGTTGACGAGGCGGACGATCCCGTCGGAGGCGGTCGAGTGGATCAGCCAGCCGGGGGCGGGGAGTGCGAGGACGGTGTCGGTGGTGTCGACGGGGCCGGGCTCCTCGGGGGCCGTCCACAAGGGGTGGTCCGCGGGCAGCAGCAGGCCGAGGAACGCCTTGCTGGCCCAGTACGGGGAGGCGGGGCCCGAGTAGCGCTGGAGCACTCCCGGGAACGGCCGGTACCAGCCGAGGGTGAGCAGGCCGCGTTCGTCGGGGGCGCCGCGCTCGGTGAAGTGCCTCAGGGTGCCGGAGGCCAGGCGCCGGGTGAGGCCGGGCGGCAGCGGGGTGGCGTCGGCGAGGGCGCCCGCCCAGAGCGGGGCGGCGGCCGCGAAGCGGTAGGTGAGGGAGCGGCCCTGGTGGACGGGGGCGCCGTCGGAGCCGAAGAAGTGCTGGTGCACCCCGAGGAACTCGCGCAGCCGGTCGCGATGGCGGGCCACGGTCCGCGGGTCGGCGCGCGGTCCGGCGATCCGGGCCCACAGCACCGGGTACAGGTGCAGCGCCCAGCCGTTGTAGTAGTCGAACTTCTTCCCGTCGCCGTCCGTGTACCAGCCGCCGCCCCGGTACCAGTCGTCCAGCCGGGCGAGTCCCGCGTCGATCTCCGCCCGGTTGTGCGGAGCCCCGACGGAGGCCAGGAACTCCTCCGTGATCACCTGGAAGAGCCGCCAGTTGGAGTCGTTGGCCGTCGCCCCGACGAAGTGGCCGAGCCACTCGACCACTTGGCCACGCACCCGGTCGTCGAGCCGGTCCCACAGCCAGGGCCGGGACTCGTGCAGCGCGAGGGCGACGGAGGCCGCCTCCACCATCGGCTGGGCGCGGTCGGTGATCGGCGGCCAGTGCTCGGGGTGGTGCGGATCGGTACCGGCGGCGAGTCCGGCGGCGTACCGCTCGACGAGCGCGGGACCGACCTGCCCCGCCGACCCGGCGATCCGGAAGGCGGCGAGCAGGAAGGACCGCGCGAACCCCTCGAGGCCGTCGGACCAGGCCCCGGAGTGACTGGGCGGCCCGGGCAGCCGGTACTGCGCGAATCCGGGGGTGGCGTAGGGCAGCAGTCCGTCGAGCAGCCGGTCGGCGACGGCTTCCCAGTGGGCGCGGGTCCAGCCGGTGACGGGAGAGCGCAGGGGGTCGGTGGGCGGCAGGTCGGGGTGGTGCGTCGGGTCGTCGGGGAGCGACACATGCGGCGCGGTCATACGGGGGTGAGTCCTCCGTCGGTCGGTGGTGGGGCGACGCTTCGGCGTACGACGATGTGCGTGCCCAGCAGATGGTGGCTTCCGGCGGCGTGTTCGGGGTCGCGCAGGGCGATGCGTACGGCGGCCCGGCCGAGTTCCTCGGCGGGCGTACGGACCGTGGTCAGCGGGGGGTTGAAGTCCTCGGCGAGCGGGATGTCGTTGTAGCCGACGACGGAGATGTCCGCCGGCACACCGAGCCCGGCGTCGGCGATGGCACGCAGCGCCCCCGCGGCGACCATGTCGTCCCCGGCGACGACGGCCGTGAACTCCCTGGTCGCCTTGAGCAGTTCGGCCATCGCCCGCAGCCCCGCCGCCCGTCCCAGCCCGCAGTCGACGACCCGTGCCGCCCCGGGGGGCAGCCCGTGCTCGGCGAGCGCGGCCCGGTACCCGGCGACGCGCGCGTCGAGGGCCGTGTTCCCGGGCAGCCCGCCGAGGAAGACGATCCGCCGGTGCCCCGCGGACAGCAGGTGCCCGGTGATCGCCCGGGCCCCCGCCTCGTTGTCGAACTCGACGACCAGCGCCGGGATCTCGGGGTCCGGGGCGGGACGGCCGCACAGCACCAGCCGGGCCCCGGAGGAGTCGAGGGCCTGCGCGTAGTGGGCCACGCGGGAGCGGTACGCGTCGTCCTCGACGACCCCGCCGACGAGGATGACCAGCCGGGCCCCCTCCTCCCGCATCAGCTGCACGAACTCCATCTCCCGCTGCGGATCCCCGCCGGTCGCCCCGACCACGCACAGCCAGCCGCGGTCGGCGGCCTCGGCCTCCACCCCCTCGGCGACCTGGGCGTAGAAGGGGCTGGTGACCTGACGGACGACGACGGCGGCCATCTTGCGGCCGCCGCCGACCAGCGCCCGGGCGTGCGCGTTGGCGACGTAGTCGAGGTCGCGGGCGGCGCGCAGCACGCGGGCCCGGGTCGCGGCCGGTACCGGGTGGTTGCCGCTGAGCGCGCGTGAGGCCGTCGCCATCGACACCCCCGCCCGCTCGGCCACGTCACGGATCGTGACCCGCCGCCTGGACCCCGTGTCCGTCATGTCGTTCTCCATCCCCCGCGTCTCCTGTTCCACCGGCGGCGCCTCATGTGTTGGCCGCGTAGTCCTTCGCGAACTCCCCGGCCATTCTGTCGCCGCCCTGGGCCCGCCACTTCTTGACCACCGCGTCCCACTCGGACAGCGGCAGCCGCCCGGCGACGATCCCGGTGACGGCGTCGTCCAGCAACGCCTTGAGGGTGGTGCCCTGGGCGTTCTTGGTGCGGGACTGCAGGCCGTTGGAGGCGTTGCGGATGGCGTGCGGCACGACCTTCTGCTGCCAGGAGTGCAGGGCCCGTACGGCGTCCGGCATGCCCGGCACGAACAGCACCTGCGGGCCCTCGGCGAGGTACTTCAGCGGCAGGTTGGTGTTGTTCTCGACCTCGCCGAGCTCGGTCGGCTCGGGTGAACCGTCCTTGCCGCGGGTGAAGTGGGTGCCCTCGACGCCGTAGTGGACGAGCTCCCACTCCTGGCTGCCGAAGGGGGCGGCGAGGTAGTCGAGGATGCGCAGGAGGAGTTCGACGCGCTCCTTCTTGGCCTTCTTCAGGACGGTGTACCCGAAGGAGCGGCGGGCGGCCACGATCCCGCCGGGCTCGCCGTCCACGCTGTACGGGAGGGCCGCAGCCGGGGTCAACTTGCCTTGCGACTCACGGTACTTGGGGAGGTAGGCGCCGAAGCCGTCCTGCATGGAGCCGACGGTGCCGTTGTAGTAGAGGGTGGTCAGGTCGATCTGGGAGACGGATGTGGAGTCCGGGTAGTAGGAGCCGTTCTTGCGGAGCTCGGCCTGGAAGGCGATGG
The DNA here is from genome assembly GCF_040606575.1 of Streptomyces sp. NPDC005402. Classification (NCBI taxonomy): domain Bacteria; kingdom Bacillati; phylum Actinomycetota; class Actinomycetes; order Kitasatosporales; family Streptomycetaceae; genus Streptomyces; species Streptomyces sp. NPDC005402. The sequence goes on along the minus strand of NZ_JBEXFB010000012.1, from coordinate 196,284 downwards.
CCGCCTTGTAGCGTTCGTCGGCGGCGCAGTGCTGGAAGGTGCCGTCCTTGGTGACGGCCCACTCGTTGGGCGCGTGGTGGGCGGCGGCGTGCACGGCGTTGCCGAACAGGGAGCCGTTGGCGGCCCCGAGCGCGTAGGTGCGGCCGCTGGTGGCCCGCCGGGCGACGGCGGCGAAGTCCTCGGAGGTCCAGCCCTCCTTCATGCCTGCGTCGGTGAACAGGCCCTGGTTGAGCCAGAGGGTGGAGCCGGGCAGCGGGCGTTCCAGCGGGATGCCGTAGAGGCGGCCGCCGATGCGTCCCATGTCCTGCCAGGCGTGGGTGGGGATCCCGGCCAGGTTCGGGTAGTCGGCGATCGCCTCGCCGGAGAGGTACGGGGTGAGGTCCTCGGCCCGGCGCTGCACGAACTCGGCCTCGCGGGGCAGGACGAAGCCGGAGAACAGGTTGATGATGTCGGGCAGGGTGTCGGGGTCTCCGGCCATGACGGTGGCCATCTTCTTCTGGTAGTCGGCCTGGGAGACGATCGTGTACTCGATCCTCACGCCCAGCGCCTTCTCGACGGCCGCCCAGAACCGGTTCGCCGAGGACGGCTTGGGCGGGGTGCCGAAGGACACCGACATGACCTTGACGGTGGAACCGTCGCCGGGGGTGCGGGAGACGGACCTGACGAGGTCGGCGGGGTAGGCGGTGTATCCGGCCTGGACGCCCGCCTCGGTGGGGGCGAGATCCGGCTTCGGACCGCTCGCGGCCCTGTACGCGGGCCAGGGGGCCAGCTTCTTGCCCGCGTTGGAGACGTCGCTGTCGCCGGAGCCGGTGGAGCAAGCGGTCAGCGCACCGGGGACGGAGAGTGCGGCCGCGGACAGCAGCAGGGTGCGTCGGGACATGCTGGGCATGGGTGATCACCTCGTGTCGGCTTGTGTCAGCTCGGGTCAGCTCTTGATGGCGCCGGTGAGCACGCCCTTGGTGAAGTACTTCTGCAGGAAGGGGTAGATCAGCAGGATCGGCACCGTGGCGATCACGAGGACCGCCATCTGCACGGTCTGCGGGGCGGTGACGGTGCCCTCGCCGGTGGTGGCGTCGGTGAGCCCGGACCCGGCCACCACGTAGGTGCGCAGCACCTGTTGGAGGGGCCAGTGGTCGCTCTCCAGGTAGAGGGAGGCGTAGAACCAGGAGTTCCAGTAGGCCACCGCGTAGAAGAGTCCCACGACGGCCAACGCGGCCTTGGACAGCGGCAGTACGACGGAGACGAGCACCCGCCAGTCCCCCGCCCCGTCGAGGCGCGCGGCCTCGTACAGCTCGTCGGGGATGCCCTGGAAGAACCCGCGCAGGACGACCAGGTTGAAGACGTTCACCAGCACGGGCAGGACCAGCGAGGCGTAACTGTCCAGCAGGCCGAGCTCCTTGACCAGCAGGAAGCTCGGGATCATGCCGGGCGGGAAGAGGAAGGTGAACAGGACGAGGAGGAGGACCGGCCTGCCGCCGAAGACTCCGGGGCGGGCGAGGGCGTAGGCGAGGGTGACCGTGCACAGCAGGCTCAGCAGGGTCCCTACGACCGTGACGCCGACGCTGACGCCGAGGGCGTGGGTGACGATCCCGCCGTCGAGGATGTCCCGGTAGGCCTTGAGACTCGGCTCGGTCGGCCACAGCACCCAGCCCCCGTTGTCGACGACCTCCTCGGTGGAGGCGAGCGAGGTCGACACGATGACGAGGAACGGCACACAGACCAGCAGGACGACCACGGCGAGGGCCACCGCCTTCGCGGCCTGGGTCACCGGCTTCGGTTTCTCCATCCATCCCGGACGGGCCTGGGCACTCACCTGTAGACCCCCTGTTCGCCGAGGCGGTGGGCGACCTTGTTGGCCGCGTAGACGAGGAGGGCGCCGACGACGCCCTTGAACACGCCCGCGGCGGCGGCGAATCCGTAGTCGCCGCCGACGATGCCCTGGTAGTAGACGAAGGTGTCGATGATCTCGGAGGCCTCGGGGCCGACCGCGTCGCGCTGGAGCAGCATCTGCTCGAAGCCGACGGAGAGGATGTCACCGAGCCGCATGATCAGCAGCAGCACGATCACCGGCCGGATGGCGGGCAGGGTGACGTGCCAGAAGCGCCGCCAGGGGCCCGCCCCGTCGATCGCGGCGGCCTCGTACTGCTGCTCGTCGACCTGGGCGAGGGCGGCCAGGAAGATGATCGTGCCCCAGCCGGCGTCCTTCCAGATGACCTGGGCGACGACGAGCGGCTTGAAGGCGTCGGGGTTGCCGATGATGTCGACGCTGTGCAACCCCATGCCGTCCAGGCCGGAGTTGAGCAGTCCGGTGTCGCCGAGCAGCTGCTGGAAGAGCGCGACGACGATCACCCACGAGATGAAGTGCGGGAGATAGGCGACCGACTGCACGAACCGGCGGACGCTGCTCCAGGTGAGGCTGTGCAGCAGCAGGGCGAGGCCGAGCGGGACCGGGAAGTAGAAGACGAGCTGGAGGACGGCGATCCAGACGGTGTTGAGCACCGCGTCCCAGAACGCGGTGTCCTCGAACATCCGCCGGAAGTTGCCGAGTCCGGTCCAGGGGCTGCCCCACAGGCCGTCGAAGGGGACGTACTCCTTGAACGCGATGACGTTGCCGACCAGCGCGCCGTAGTGGAAGAGCAGGAAGTAGGCGAGGCCGGGCAGCATCAGCAGGAACAGGGTCCTGCTCTGGAAGCGTTTTCGTCGGACGACTGCCAAGGCTCTCCCTCTTCCTGATGGGTCGGACCGAAGAGGAAGTTAAAGCGCTTTCATGCAGGGGTCAACAGTTCTGACAAAGGCGGGGAGTTGAGGCAGGTCAGGGCTGTGCGTCGCCGTGCCTATGGGAATGAAAACGCTCTCATAGGCTCTGACTGGTGCGGAGCCTGCGGGCCAACAGGACGCTCGCGACGATCACCCACAGGCCCGCGAGCGCGAAGGCGAAGAAGCCGACCCAGGGGATGAAGACCAGGACGCCGAGGACGAGCGCGGCCCAGCTCAGCCAGCGGGGCAGCGGCGAGCCGTCGGCGCGGACCGTGGCCAGGCCGGCGGCCAGGAGCATCAGGCCCATCCCGGCGACGAACGGGATGAAGAAGTCCTCGTTGAGCGCGTTGAGGGCCTGGAGCGCCTGAGGGGAGGCCGAGGACTTGTCCGAGAGGTCCAGCAGGGCCAGGGTGAGGGCCGCGCCCACCAGGAAGCCGACGGCGAGCAGGACGCCGCCCGCGAGGACCACGCGGTGCAGCCACTCGCCGCCGGGCGGAACGTCCCGGACCGCGCGGGCCAGGTGCGCGGCGAAGAAGACGAACAGCACCGCGGCGATGACCAGCAGATACAGGCTCACTCCGGTCTGTGCCCGATGGCCGTCGTAGTACGACCTGACCTCGCGGCCGGGGGCGCCGGTCCCCGGAGTGTCGCCCAGCAGGAGGAAAGCGGCGACCGTGAGCGCCACGGCCACGACACCGGTGAGCGGTGCTACGCGCATGGGGACCTCCTCGCCCCCCGGCCGGGTCACCCCCGCACATCTCACGGTCGCAGAGACGGGGTCACTGCGCCATCCGGGTGAGTAGGTCAGCGCCTACGCCGGGCCACCGCCACCGCTCCCCCGATCCGCCGGGAGTTCACATGATCGTGGCGCACCCGCGCATGCTGTCGAACCCGCGCTTCACGCAGTGCCTACTCCACCACCCGGCCGTTCAGCACGACCTGGCGCGGGGCGGCCAGTACGCGTACGTCTGCTCGCGGGTCCTGTTCGTACAGCACCAGGTCCGCGGCGGCGCCCTCTTCCAGTCCGGGGCGTCCCAGCCACTTCCGGGCGCCCCATGTCGTCGCCGACAGCGCGTTCAGCGGGGGGATTCCGGCCGTCACCAGTTCCGCGACCTCCGCCGCCACCAGGCCGTGCGGGAGGGTGCCGCCCGCGTCCGTGCCGACGTAGACCGGGATGCCGGCGTCGTAGGCGCCGCGGACGGTGTCGTAGCGGCCTTCGTGGAGCCGGCGCATGTGGGCGGACCAGCGGGGGAACCTGGACTCGCCGCCGTCCGCCAGCTTGGGGAAGGTGGCGATGTTGACCAGGGTCGGGACGATCGCGACGCCTCGCTCGGCGAAGAGGGGAATCAGGTCCTCCGTGAGGCCGGTGGCGTGTTCGACGCAGTCGATGCCCGCCTCGACCAGGTCCTGGAGGGAGTTCTCGGCGAAGCAGTGCGCGGTGACGCGGGCGCCGAGGCGGTGGGCCTCCGCGATGGCCGCCTCGACCGCCTCCCGCGGCCAGCTGGGGGCGAGGTCGCCCACCTCGCGGTCGATCCAGTCGCCGACCAGCTTGACCCAGCCGTCACCCCGGCGGGCCTCCTGGGCGACGTACGCGACGAGGTCCTCGGGCTCGATCTCCCAGGCGTAGTTCCTGATGTAGCGGCGGGTGCGGGCGATGTGCCGGCCGGCCCTGATGATCTTCGGGAGGTCCTCGCGGTCGTCCACCCAGCGGGTGTCGGAGGGCGATCCGGCGTCGCGGATCAGCAGGGTGCCGGCCTCCCGGTCGGCCAGCGCCTGCTTCTCGGCCACGTCCTGGTCGACCGGGCCGTGCGCGCCCAGGCCCACATGGCAGTGCGCGTCCACCAGACCGGGCAGCGCCCAGCCCGACACCGTACGGACGTCACGGGCGGCGACGGGACGGTCGTAGGAGATCCGCCCGTCGACCACCCACAGCTCGTCCCGGACGTCCTCGGGGCCGACCAGGATCCGGCCCTTCACGTGCAGCACCGCGCGATCGCTCATGCACCGCACCCTAGTCAGCCGGACGTCACTGTTCCCAGGGCGGTGGCCCCTCGAAGGCGAGCCGGTGGACGTCGAAGAGGACCGCCGCCTCGACGCGGAGGGCGGGACGCCGTGTCCGGCGTCCAAGTCACAAAGTTCCAGCGGTTGCCGGCGTCGCGTGCCACGTCGAGAGCGGCGAGGCCCGCCACGCGGTGGTCGGCCTGGTCGGCCACCCCGGCGACCGTCCTCACGGTGAAGGCCCCTGTCACCGCGACGTGCAGTCCGTCGATGCCCGCCTCGCCGCGCGGCCGGCAGCCGGCGACCTGCTCGCCCCGGGTCGTCCGGCGGGCCCTCTCGGACACCGCCCCGTCCTCGATGTCGTCCGGGTGCGCGGTCACGGCCAGGCCGCGCTCGCAGCGCTCCGGCAACAGGGGCAGCGGGCCGCCCGCTCCGAAGCCACCCGTGTCGTCGGGAGTCGTCATGCCCTGATGATGGACGTCCCCTGTCAGGCGCCTTTTCCGGCGTCCTCTCCCCCGGCGTCCTCTCCCCCGTCGTTCTCCTCCACGTCGGCCATCGCCGGGTCGAGGAGGCGGGAGAGGAAGTGGCGGGTGCGCTCGTGGCTCGGAGCGCCGATGACCTGGGCCGGGGTGCCGTCCTCGACGATGACTCCGCCGTCCATGAAGACGACCCGGTCGGCGACCTCGCGGGCGAAGGTCATCTCGTGGGTGACGACCATCATCGTCATGCCCTCCTGGGCCAGCATCCGCATGACCGCGAGCACGTCGCCCACCAGCTCCGGGTCGAGGGCCGAGGTCGGCTCGTCGAAGAGCATCACCTCGGGGCCCATGGACAGGGACCGGGCGATCGCGACGCGCTGCTGCTGGCCGCCGGAGAGGGAGGCGGGATAGGCGTCCGCCTTGTCGGAAAGGCCCACCCTCTCCAGGTTCTCGGCGGCCACCTTCGCGGCCCGCGCCTTGTCCCGCCTGAGGACCCTGCGCTGGGGCAGCGTGAGGTTCTCGGTCACCGTGAGGTGCGGGAAGAGGTTGAACTGCTGGAAGACCATGCCGATACGGCGGCGTACGGCGTCGATGTCGACGTCGGGGTCGGTGAGTTCAGTGCCGCCGACGAAGACCTGGCCCTTGCTCGGCTCCTCCAGGAGGTTCACGCACCGCAGCAGTGTGGACTTGCCCGAGCCCGAGGGGCCGATCACACAGACGACCTCGCCCTGGCCGATCTCCAGGTCGATGCCCTTGAGGACCTCGTTGGTGCCGAACGACTTGTGCAGACCGCGTACTTCGATCTCCGGCCGGCTCGTCTCAACGGTCATTTCACGGCCTCCTGCGCCTTGGCCTCCATACGGCGGACCACGAACCCGAGCGGGATCGTCACCAGCAGATAGCACAGGCCGGCGACGAGGATCGGTGTGGAGTTGGCCGTCGTACTGGCCAGGTCGCGGCCGTACTTGGACAGTTCGCGTTCCTCCAGGGTGACGCCGAGGAACAGCACCAGCGAGGAGTCCTTGAAGAGGAGGACCAACTCGTTGGTGAGCGGCGGGAGGATGATCCGGAACGCCTGCGGGATGATGATCGAGATCATCGCGCGGGCCGGTGAGAAGCCAAGCGAACGGGCCGCCTCCAGCTGCCCCTTGGGCACCGCCTGGATGCCCGCGCGGATCGTCTCCGCCATGTAGGCCGCCGCCACCAGGCCGAGCGCGAGGGCGACCTTGCCGTAGGTGCCGCCGATGATCTCCGTACCGGGGAACGCGAGCGGTACGGCCACGCCGATGAAGATGAAGATCAGCAGCGCGGGCAGGCCCCGGAAGATCTCGATGTAGACACCGGCGAACCAGCGGTACGGGCCCACCGAGGACAGCCTCATGAGCGCTATGACCATGCCGAGGACGAGTCCGACGACGAAGCCGGACAGCGTGTAGAGCACGGTGTTCTTCAGCGCCAGCGTGATGACCTCGGGGAACATCTGGCCGGCGATGTCCGCCTGCGCGAACTGGTTCTTCAGCCGCCCCCAGTCCGCCGAGGCCGCGAAGGCGATCACGGCGGCGAGGAAGACGGCGTACTGGATGCCGCGGGACAGACTGCGCTTCTGACGCCTGGTCAGGCCCTTTTTGCGAGGCTGGAGTCGTGAGTCAGCCGCGGTCATGAGGCGGCGGGAGAGGCGACCGACGCGTCGTACGGGCCGATCCACTTCTCGTAGAGCTTCTTGTAGGTGCCGTCGGCCTTGGCGTCCGCGAGCGCCTTGTTGATGGCGGTCCGCAGCTTGGTGTTGCCCTTCTTCACCGTGAAGCCGTACTGCTCACCGGTGTTGATGTTGTCGGCGACCTGGAAGGCGTCGGCGTTGGCCTTGTCCTTGAGCCAGCCCTGGACGACCGGGTAGTCGATGACGACGGCCTTGACCTGGCCCGAGCGCAGGCCGTTCAGGACGGCGTCGGAGGACTCGAAAGAGACCGGGTCGAAGCCCTGGGCCTTGACGTAGTCCTCACCGGTGGTCTGGGCCTGGGCGCCGAGCTGGACCTTCTTCGCCTTGGCGGCGGCGAGCGAGGAGATCCCGCTGCCCTTGGCGACCAGCAGGGCCTGGGTGGCGTCGAAGTACGGGTCCGAGAAGTCGACGTTCTTCTTGCGCTCGTCGGTGATGGTCATGCCGGCCGCGGCCAGGTCGCATTCGCCGGAGTTGAGGAACGCGCCGGTCTTGAAGTTCTCGAAGGGGGTGTCGAGGATCTCCTGCTTCACGCCCAGGTCCCCCGCGACCAGGTCGATGAGCGAGACGTCGAAGCCCTGGACCTTGCCGTCGATCTCCGACTGGAACGGCGGGTACGGCAAGTGGGTGCAGGTGGTGAGCTGTCCGCCCTTGACCAGTTCGACCCCGCCCGCGGCGGTCTTCGAACCGCTGCCGCCGTCGTCGCTCGAGGTGCAGGCAGCGACGAGCAGAAGCCCGGCCGTCGCGGTGGTGGCGGCCAGGACGCGGGTCCGGCGCCCGGAGAGGGTGTTCACGGGAGGCCTCCTGTGGGGGAACTGTGGGTTCCGATTATAAGGAAAGGTTTGAGTCTCTCAAACCAAACCGATGGTTGCGAGGCCGTTCAGCCTGAGAAGTCGCCGGTCGTCGGGGGTTGATCGGGAACGGTTACGCTCGTTCACGTCTACCCCGGAGAACGAAGAGAGCACCGTCGTGACACACCCCTTCCTGGACCTGACCCCGCTCGGCGCGGCGCAGTTCGCCTCGATCGAGGACCGTGTGGCGCGGCTGCTGCGCACCGAGCAGGACGTCGTGATCATGCAGGGCGAGGCGCTGCTGCCGCTGGAGGGGGCGATTCGGGGGACCGCGGGTCCGGGCACGACCGCGCTGAACGTCATCACCGGCCCGTACGGGCAGACCTTCGGGAACTGGCTGCGGGACTGCGGCGCGACGGTGATCGACCTCGCGGTGCCGTTCCACACGGCGGTGACGGCCGAGCAGGTCTCCGCGGCGTTCGAGGAGCACCCGGCCATCGACTTCGTGTCGCTGGTGCACGCGGAGGCGGCGACCGGCAACACGAACCCGGTCGCGGAGATCGGAGAAGTCGTACGGCGGCAGGGCGCCCTCTTCTACCTGGACGCGGTCGCCTCCGTGGGGGCCGAGCCGGTGCTGCCGGACGCGTGGGGTGTGGACCTGTGCGTGATCGGGGCGCAGAAGGCGATGGGCGGGCCCGCGGGTGTGTCAGCGGTGTCGGTGAGCGAGCGGGCATGGGCGCGGATGGCCGCGAATCCGGCGGCGCCGCGGCGGTCGTACCTCTCCCTCCTCGACTGGAAGGAGCGCTGGATCGACGGCGGCCGCAAGGCCCTGCTGCACGCTCCGGCGCAGCTGGAGATGCTGGCGCTGGAGGCGTGCGTCGAGCGGATCGAGGCGGACGGCCTTGAGACGGTGATGGGCCGGCACCGGGCCGCCGCCGCGGCGACCCGGGCGGGGGCGCGGGCCCTGGGCGGGGGCCTGGAGCCGTATGTGCACGCCGACCATGAGGCCGCACCGGTCGCCACGACGCTGCGTTCGCCGTCCGGCGCGCCGGCGTCGGAGCTCGTCGCCCGGGCGCTGTCCTCCGACCCGGCGCTGCCGCTGGCCGCTGGCGGGGGTGCGCTGGCCAAGGAGATGATCCGGGTCAACCACTACGGGGTGGATGCGACGCGGGGGGCCGTGCGGGCGAGTCTGGCGGCGTTGGGGGCGGCGCTGGGCGAACGAGGGCTCGCGGTGGACGTGGAGGGTGCGTTGCGCGCCGCGGACGAGGCTTGGCGCTGAGCGCTCCCGGCCGGTGCCACGACGGTCCGTTCTCGACTGCGACACCGTCGAGGCCGGTCGCGCGGTTCCCCGCGCCCCTGAAGGGCGCGTGCCCTGAGCGGCATTCATTCGTGCTCGCCGCCGAGCAGACCCTGCAGCAACTCTCCGCACTGGAGTCGAAGTGCGCGGGACTGGAGGACGTCGGGTGGATCGCCGACGGGCCCATGGCGGGCGTCGAGGTCAGTCTGCGCTGGGTGTTCATTCACCTGGTCGAGGAATACGCGCGGCACAACGGACACGCCGACATCTTACGAGAACGCATCGACGGGGTTATCGGCGCATAATTCACGGGGTAATTCCCGGGTTTATCAGAGCTTAGCTTCCCGTATTCTTCTGCCCGCTTTCACAAGACCTAAACGCAAAGATTCTGCGAACGAGAACCGGCTGAATTCGGGTAGATCTCGTGGGGGTTACATGCTTGTGACGCGTTACACATGGTGATCCATTTGCCCCTTATTTGCTGGGCGTAATCGTACATAGCGGTCACCTCTTGCGCGTCGGCGCGCGCCCGCGTGATAACACACGAAGCGCCCGTACGTAACCCCACCCGACGATGCAATTTTGAATTTCCCTCGGTAAATTCATTTCGCATGACTGCCGCACAAGCAGACCTGCAAATCGACCGGCCTACGGTCGCGGACGGAGCCGCACTGTGGCGGATCGCCCGCGACTCCGAGGTCCTCGACCTGAACTCGTCGTACAGCTATCTGCTGTGGTGTCGCGACTTCGCCGACACGTCGGCGGTGGCACGGAACGAGCAAGGGGAGCCGATCGGCTTCGTCACCGGGTACGTCCGCCCGGACCGACCCGGCACCCTCCTCGTCTGGCAGGTGGCGGTGGACTCGGCGTACCGCGGCCGCGGACTCGCCGCCGCCCTGCTCGACGGGCTGACCGCGCGGCTCGCCGCCGAGCGCGGACTGACCACCGTCGAGACCACCATCACGCCGGGCAACACCGCCTCCGAGCGGCTGTTCACGGCGTTCGCCGAACGCCACGGCGCCCGCCTGGAGCGCGAGGTGCTGTTCGACACGAGCCTGTTCCCCGACGGGCCGCACGACCCCGAGGTCCTCTACCGGATCGGGCCCTTCTCCCCCGGTTCCGCCACTCCCTCCGCCTGACCCCCCACGCACCCCGAGGAGCGATTCGTCGTGACCATCACCCAGCCCGACCTCAGCGTCTTCGAGACCCTCGAGTCCGAGGTGCGCAGCTACTGCCGCGGCTGGCCCACCGTCTTCGACCGCGCGCAGGGCAGCCGCATGTACGACGAGGACGGCCACGCCTACCTGGACTTCTTCGCCGGCGCCGGCTCACTGAACTACGGCCACAACAACCCTGTGCTGAAACGGGCGTTGATCGACTATCTGGAGCGCGACGGCGTCACGCACGGCCTCGACATGTCGACCACCGCCAAGCGCGCCTTCCTGCAGACCTTCCAGGACCTGGTGCTGCGGCCGCGCGACCTTCCGTACAAGGTCATGTTCCCCGGCCCGACGGGGACCAACGCCGTGGAGTCGGCGCTCAAGCTGGCCCGGAAGGTCAAGGGGCGCGAGGCCATCGTGTCCTTCACCAACGCCTTCCACGGGATGTCCCTGGGGTCGCTGGCCGTCACCGGCAACGCCTTCAAGCGGGCCGGCGCCGGTGTCCCGCTGGTGCACGGAACGCCGATGCCGTTCGACAACTACTTCGACGGCACGGTCGAGGATTTCCTGTGGTTCGAGCGGCTCCTGGAGGACCAGGGCTCGGGCCTCAACAAGCCGGCCGCCGTGATCGTGGAGACCGTGCAGGGCGAGGGCGGCATCAACGTGGCCCGCAAGGAGTGGCTCCAGGCGCTCGCCGCGCTGTGCGAGCGGCAGGACATGCTGCTCATCGTCGACGACATCCAGATGGGTTGCGGAAGGACCGGCGCCTTCTTCTCGTTCGAGGAAGCGGGCATCACGCCCGACATCGTCACCGTCTCGAAGTCGATCAGCGGCTACGGACTGCCCATGTCCCTCTGCCTGTTCAAGCCCGAGCTGGACATCTGGGAGCCGGGCGAGCACAACGGCACCTTCCGCGGCAACAACCCGGCCTTCGTCACGGCCACCGCCACCCTGGAGCAGTACTGGGCGGACGGTGCCGCGATGGAGAAGCAGACCCGGCAGCGCGGCGAGCAGGTCGAGCAGGGGCTCATCTCCATCACCGAGGAGAACCTGGCCGACGTGAAGGAGTACCGCGGGCGCGGGCTCGTGTGGGGCCTGGAGTTCCACGACAAGGATCGCGCGGGCCGGGTGGCGCACCGGGCCTTCGAGCTGGGGCTCCTCATCGAGACGTCGGGCCCCGAGAGCGAGGTCGTGAAGCTGCTTCCGGCGCTCACGATCACCCCCGAGGAACTGGACGAGGGCTTGAGCATCCTCGCCCGTGCCGTCCGGGAGACCGCCTGAACCGTCTTCCGCATCACATCACCGTCTACATAGGAGGCATCGCAGCACCGTGATCGTCCGCTCGTTCAAGGACATCGAAGGCACCGACCGGCATGTGAAGGCCGCGTCCGGCACCTGGGAGAGCAAACGCATCGTGCTCGCCAAGGAGCGGGTCGGCTTCTCGCTGCACGAGACGATCCTGTACGCGGGTACGGAGACGTCGATGTGGTACGCGAACCACATCGAGGCCGTCGTCTGCGTCGAGGGGGAGGCAGAGCTGACCGACCACGAGAGCGGCCAGACGCACTCGATCACGCCGGGGACCATGTACCTCCTGGACGGTCATGAGCGGCACACGCTGCGGGTCAAGGAGGACTTCCGCTGCCTCTGTGTGTTCAACCCGCCCGTGACCGGCCGGGAGGACCACGACGAGAACGGCGTCTACCCGCTGCTCACCGAACCCGAGTCCGAGGAGGTGTGACGCACCCATGACCACCACCGTCACCGATCTCTACCCCAGCCGCGGCGCCACCGAGGTGTCCGTCCCCCGCAAGGATCCGGTCGTCTGGTCGGCGCCCGACGCGCCGGGACCGATCGCCACGGGCGAGCTGGAGGCGTTCGAGCGCGACGGCTTCCTCGCCGTCGACCAGCTCATCGGCCCCGACGAAGTCCCCGTCTACCACCGCGAGTTGGAGCGACTCGTCAACGACCCGGAGATCCGCGCGGACGAACGCTCGATCATCGAGCCGAAGTCCAAGGAGATCCGCTCGGTCTTCGAGGTGCACAAGATCAGCGAGGTGTTCGCGAAGCTGGTGCGCGACGAGCGGGTCGTCGGCCGGGCCCGGCAGATCCTCGGCTCCGACGTCTACGTCCACCAGTCGCGGATCAACGTCAAGCCCGGTTTCGGGGCCAGCGGCTTCTACTGGCACTCCGACTTCGAGACCTGGCACGCCGAGGACGGCCTGCCGAACATGCGCACGGTGTCCGTCTCGATCGCGCTGACCGAGAACTACGACACCAACGGCGGCCTCATGATCATGCCGGGGTCCCACCGCACCTTCCTCGGGTGCGCGGGTGCCACCCCGAAGGACAACTACAAGCAGTCGCTGCAGATGCAGGACGCGGGCACGCCGTCGGACGAGGCGCTCACCGCGATGGCCTCGGAGTACGGCATCAAGCTGTTCACCGGCAAGGCCGGTTCGGCGACCTGGTTCGACTGCAACTGCATGCACGGCTCGGGCGACAACATCACGCCGTTCCCGCGCAGCAACGTGTTCATCGTGTTCAACAGCGTGGAGAACCAGGCCGTGGAGCCGTTCGCGGCGCCCATCCGGAGGCCGGGGTTCATCGGCGCGAGGGACTTCACGCCGGTGAAGTGAGCCCTTCGGGATGATCCTTCGGGGTGATCCCTCGGGGTGACCTCACAGCCACGACAGCGACGCGGCCCGCTCCAGTACGTTCCGTACGGCGGCCGCGTCGCCCGTCGTGTCCCGGGGCACGGTGTCCGGCGCGTACCGGCCGCCGACGAGCAGACAGAAGTCCACGGCGTCCAGGGTGAGTTCGGCCGCCACGGGGTCGCTCTGCGAACCCAGGACCCACTCCTCCCCGCCCCTGACCGCGAACAGCACGGGGGGCGCCTCGGCCCCGAGGGCCCCGCCGAGGATCCGGACGGCCAGCCTGACCAGCCGCCCCAGGTGCTCCTCGGGCGGCGGCGGTACGGCCAGGCCCAGTGCGCGGCCGATGTCGTCGGTGTGGATCCACGCCTCGAAGGCGCGCACCAGGAAGTGCTCGGTGACGGGCAGCCGGATGCCCATCAACAGCGTGGTCCCGGCGGCGAGTTCGGGATCGCGGGCGTGCGGGGTGCCGAGCAGCGCGGCCGCCTGCGCGGACCAGTCGGCGACGGTCTCCCCGGGCGTACGGCCGTACTCGTGGGCGATCACCTCGGCGGTACGCCTCTCCCAGGCGTCCCCCCAGTCCGCGTCCTCGTCGATCCGCGCGCCCGGCACCCGGGCGTCGATCCCGAGCCGCAGGGCCAGGTGTTCGTCGGCGGCGAGCAGATGGGCGACGGTGGCGTGCACGTCCCAGTCGTGCACGACCGGCGTCGTCCAGCGCCCCGCCATCTCGGGCAGCAGCGCCCGCAGCCCGGCGACGGTGGCCGCGTAGGGCGCGGCGTGCCGGGCCACGGGGGGTGGGGCGGGGCGGGCACGGAGGGCGCCGGTCAGGAGGTCGCCGAGCGGCGACTGCGGCTCGTCGAGCGGCGGCCCGTCCAGCAGTCGTACGGCCGCGCGCAGCCGTTCCGCTTCCGCGGCACAGCTCTCGCACCCGGCCAGGTGCGGTGGGACCAGCCGCTCCTCGGCCGGTTCCAGGGCGCCGAAGGCCCAGGCGGCCAGCAGGTCGCGTACGTCGTCGTGATCGGTCACCGCTCGCCCCCTGCCCTGTGTTCCCCTGCCGTCATCATGCGCCCTTTTCCCACACCGGGTCGGGTGGGTCCGCCAAAGTCTCCGCCAGGGTGCGCAGCGCGGTGCGCAGCCGGGTCTTCGCGGTGCCCTCGGGGATGCCGAGCTCGACGGCGGCCTGCCGGTAGGTGCGGCCCGCGAAGTAGGCGAGGTGCACCACCTCCCGCTGCGGCTGCGGGAGTTCGGCGAGGGCGGTGTGCAGCAGGAGGGAGCGCTCCCGGTCGACGACCGCCTCGGCGGGGCCGGGAGCGGCGTCCGGGATGCCGTGCAGCGCCAGGTCGTCGGCGCGGGCGTCCTTGCGGTGCCGGGCCTCGCCGCGCACCCAGTCCACGGCCCGCCGGTGGGCGAGCAGGGACAGCCAGGTGCGCAGGCTGCCCCGGCGCGCGTCGAAGGCGTACGGCCGGCTCCACAGCTGTGCGAAGACCTCCTGCGCGACGTCCTCGGCCGCGGCGCTGCTGCCGGTCACGCGCATCGCGATGGCCCGCACCAGCCCGCCGTACGCCCCGTACGCCTCGGCCAGCGCGGACTCCTCGCCGTACACCAGCCGCCGGTGCAGCTCCGCGTCTGCGGGTTGCTGCACGGACGTCGTCCCGCCCGTGGACTCCACGGCACCACCACCCCTTGGTGCCCTTCCTAGCGTCCCGGGCGGCGCGGCGCCAGCGGTTCAGTCAGACAGGGCGTCCAGAAGCCGGTCGACATCCGCGGCCGTGTTGTACAGATGGAAGGAGGCGCGCAGGTTGCCGGCCCGGTTGGACACCTCGATGCCCGCCGCGCTCAACTCGGGCTGGCGGCCGCCGAGTCCGGGCACGGACACGATCGCCGAGCCGGGGGCCGGCAGGGGTTCGTGGCCGAGGCCGGCGAGTCCGGTGCGGAAGCGGTCGGCGAGGGCGAGGTCGTGGGTGCGCACGGCGTCCACGCCGAGCTCCTCCAGGAGTTCGAGGGAGCGGCGGGTTCCCGTGTAGGTGAACAGGGCCGGGCTGACGTCGAACCGCCGGGCGGAGTGGGCCAGTTCGGCGACGGGGCCGTAGCAGCTGTCCCAGGGGACCTCGCCCGCGACCCAGCCGGCGAGCACCGGCTTCAGGTCGCCGAAGTCCTCCGGCACGGCGAGGAAGGCCGCGCCGTGCGGGCCGAGCAGCCACTTGAAGGTGGTGGAGACGGTGTAGTCGTACGACCGCGCGTCCACCGGGAGCCAGCCCGCGGCCTGCGAGAAGTCGACGTAGGTGCGGGCGCCGTGGGCGGTGGCCGCCGCTCGCAGGGCGGGCAGATCGGCGATCCGGCCGTCGGCGGACTGGGCGGCGCTGACCGCGACGAGGGCGGTGCCGGGGCGGACGGAGTCGGCGAGCCGCTCCAGCGGCACCATGCGCACCTTGAGGTCGCCGCGGGTGTGGAAGGGGTTCACGACGGAGCTGAAGTCGTCCTCGGCGGTGAGGACTTCGGCGCCCGGCGGCAGCGAGGCGGCGACCAGACCGGAGTAGGTGGACACGGACGCGCCCGCCGCGACCCGGGCGACCGGGACGCCGGCGAGCCGGGCGAACGAGGCGCGGGCCGCCTCCACGTCCTCGAACAGCGGACTCAGCGGCCTGCCCTCGGCGCGGATCAGCGCGGCCTCCTGGAGGGCGGTCACGGTGCGGGCCGGTAGCAGGCCGCTGCTCGCGGTGTTGAGGAAGGTGTTCTTCGGGGCGAACTCGGCGCGGACGAGGCTCTCGAAGGTCTCCATGGCTCCACTGTGGGGCCGGAAGACCTCTCGGTCCATGGCGATTTTCTACGTGGTTCCGCCAAGGAACGCTTATACGTCCGCGCCGACCTGCGCGTTTGTCAGCCCTGCTGGGGTACGGCGCACCCGTCGGGACCGCAGGCCTCGGCGGAGGTGTCGCCCTGGTCGATCAACTGCAGCGGGGAGCGGTTGCCCCAGGCCTGGGTGAGGGCCTGGGTGAAGACCTCGGCGGGCTGGGCGCCGGAGACGCCGTACGTGCGGTCCAGGACGAAGAACGGGACGCCGTTGGCACCGAGCTCGGCGGCCTCGCGCTCGTCGGCGCGGACCTCGTCCGCGTAGGCGGTGGGGTCGGCGAGGACCGTGCGGACCTCGTCGGCGTCCAGGCCGGCCTCCACCGCGAGCTCGACGAGGCGCTCGTCGCCCTCGGTGAACAGGGACCGCTCCTCGGCGAAGTTGGCCCGGTAGAAGATCTGGACGAGCTCGTCCTGCCGGCCGTGCTCCTTGGCGAGGTGGAGGAGGCGGTGCAGGTCGAAGGTGTTGCCGTGGTCGCGGTCGCGGGTGCGGTAGTCGAGGCCCTCGGCGGCGGCCTGGGCACCGAGGTTCTCCTCGCCGGCCTGGGCCTGGGCCTCGCTCATGCCGTACTTCTTGCTGAGCATGGCGAGGACGGGCTGCACGTCGCTCTTGTCGCGTCCCGGGTCCAGCTCGAACGACCGGTGGACCACCTCGACGCCGTCACGGTGTGGGAAGGCCGCCAGCGCCTTCTCGAAGCGGGCCTTGCCCACATAGCACCAGGGGCAGGCGATGTCGCTCCAGATCTCGACGCGCATGTCTACGGCTCTCTCCAGGTCGGACGGCTGCGGAGACTCCCTCCGCTACTTGGATGAACGTTCAAGCAGCGGGTTCCATTCCCACCGGCCCCGGTCAGCCCTCAGGCCCCGTCCCGCAGGTCGGCCGGCCAGTCGGGCCTGAACTCGATGTGGTCGTACGTCACCACACAGCCCTCCCCCATCGGCGACTGCGCCATGAAGCCGACCAGGGCCGCGCCGGTCTCCTTCTCGTCGCCCAGGGTGAAGAGGCGGACGAAGGTCCAGCGCTTGCCGTCGCGGGAGGCGTGGAAGGCGAAGGCTCGGCCGGTGCGGCTGATCCGGAGCCAGACCGAACTGCCGTCCACGGTGAAGGAGTTGCAGTCGTCGGAGTGCCCCCGGGTGACGACCGTGCAGACGGTGGGCACGTCCGGGGAGTTCTCCAGGCAGAGTTTGGCCCAGGCCCGCTCGCCGACATGGACGTACAGGACGCCCGCGTCGAACGAGCCGTTGAAGCCCACGGTGACGCGGGCTATCAGCTGGAAGTCGCCCTCGGGGGCACCGAGCAGCCGCGGTGCGTCGGCGGCGGGGTCCAGGGACTCCCCGGTGGGCGGCACGAACCGGTCCTGCCGGGGGCCGGCCCAGCCGGAGAGGATGCCGTCCTCGTAGGCCCAGTGTCCGTCGGGGCCGTAGGTGCGGAGAGGGAAGGGAAGTTCGGGAAGTTCGACGTCCATCCTCAGAGTTTTCCAGTTCCCTCTCCGCGTGCGAGCGTCGGGTGCCTAGCGCTCGAGACGGTTGTTGAAGCGGCGGGGCAGACCCAGCGGGTTGTCGTCCCGCAGCTCCGGCGGGAGCAGGGCCTCCGGCGTGTTCTGGTACGCCACCGGGCGCAGCCAGCGCTCGATCGCCGTACCGCCCACCGACGTCGACGTGGACGTCGTCGCCGGGTACGGGCCGCCGTGCTGCTGGGCCGGGGCCACGGCCACGCCCGTCGGCCAGCCGTTCACCAGGACACGGCCGGCGAGGGGGGTCAGCTCCGCCAGGATCTCGGCGCCGCGTCCCTGGCCGGCGGCCTCCCCGTCGGACAGGTGGACCGTCGCCGTGAGGTTGCCGGGCAGCCGGGAGAGCACCGCCCGTGCCTGCTCGTCGTCCTCGTACCGGGCGACCACGGTCACCGGGCCGAAGCACTCCTCCAGGAGCAGGTCGTACGCGCCCTCGGTGGCCAGCTTCTCCGCCGCCACCGTGAGGAAGCCCGCGCTCACCGTGTGCTCGCCGCCCGCGCCGGGCGTCACCGGCGTCTCGACCTCGGGCAGCTGTGCGCGCTCGGCGACGCCGGCGACGAAGTTGTCCCGCATGCGGTGGTCGAGGAGGACGCCCGCGTCGGTGTCGCTGACGGCGTCGGTCAGCGACTTCACCAGGCCGTCGCCCGCCGCGCCGGACGGCACGAGGACCAGGCCCGGCTTCACGCAGAACTGGCCGACGCCGAGGGTCATGGAGCCCGCGAGCCCGGCGCCGATGGCCTCCGCGCGCTCGGCGGCGGCCTCCTCGGTGATCACGACGGGGTTCAGGGAGCCCAGCTCGCCGTGGAACGGGATCGGCACCGGACGTGCGGCCGCCGCGTCGAACAGGGCGCGACCGCCCTTCACGGACCCGGTGAAGCCCGCGGCGGCGACCAGCGGGTGCTTGATCAGCTCGATGCCGGCCTCGAAGCCGTGCACGAGGCCGAGCACGCCCGCGGGGATGCCGTGCTCGTCGGCGGCCCGGCGCAGCACGGACGCGACCAGCTCGGACAGGCCCGGGTGGTCGGGGTGGGCCTTGACGACGACCGGGTTGCCGGCCGCCAGCGCGCTCGCGGTGTCGCCGCCGGCGACCGAGAAGGCGAAGGGGAAGTTGGAGGCCGAGTACACGGCGACGACACCGAGCGGCACCTTGTAGCGGCGCAGGTCCGGGATCGGCGGGGTCGCGGTGTCGTCGGGGTGGTTGATCACCACGCCGAGGAACTCGCCCTCGTCGACGATGTCCGCGAAGGCCCGCAGCTGGTAGCAGGTGCGGGCGAGTTCGCCGGTCAGCCGGACCGGGCCGAGGGCGGTCTCCGCGTCGGCCGCCTCGACCAGGTGTTCCTTGGACTCTTCGAGCTTGGTGGCCGCGGTGCGCAGGAAGGCAGCGCGGACGGTGCGGTCGGCGAGGGAAGCGCGCGCGTCGTACGCGGCGCGGACGGCGGCGTCCACCTCCTGGGCTGTGGCCTCCACCGCAACCTGTTCGCGCTGCTTCCCGGTTCGGGGGTCGACACTCCAGACTGGTGCTGCTGCCACCGCGGGTCCCTCCACGTGTATCTGGGTCATCCACCAGGAACGTTCGATATGCTGAACGCTGTCTCTGATGGTGAATATGCTGTTGGAGACTATAACTCTGGTTCTCGTCCAACAAAGGGGTCAAGGGCGATGTCGGCAGGCGAGACGGGCGGCGGGTCACAGGTCAAGTCCGCGGTACGGACGGTTGAACTGCTCGAATACTTCGCCGGGCGCCCCGGCATGCACTCCCTCGCGGCGGTCCAGGAGGCCGTCGGGTACCCCAAGTCCAGCCTCTACATGTTGCTGCGCACGCTGGTCGAGCTGGGCTGGGTGGAGACGGACGCGACGGGCACGCGGTACGGCATCGGGGTGCGGGCGCTGCTCGTCGGCACCTCGTACATCGACGGCGACGAGGTGGTCGCGGCGGCCCGGCCGACCCTGGACCGGCTGTCCGACGACACCACCGAGACCATCCACCTGGCCCGTCTGGACGGCACCAACGTCGTCTACCTGGCCACCCGCCAGTCGCAGCACTACCTGCGGCCCTTCACCCGGGTCGGCCGCCGGCTCCCGGCGCACTCCACCTCCCTCGGCAAGGCGCTGCTGAGCACGTACTCCGACGAGCAGGTCCGCAAGATGCTGCCGGAGACCCTGCCCGCGCTCACCGAGCACACGATCACCGACCGCGAGAAGCTCATCGAGGAGCTGCACCAGATCCGCGAGCAGGGCTTCTCCGTGGACCGCGAGGAGAACACGCTGGGGCTGCGCTGCTTCGGCGTCGCGATCCCGTACCGCACGCCCGCGCGGGACGCGATCAGCTGCTCGGTGCCGGTGGCGCGGCTGACCCCGGCCCACGAACAGATGGTGAAGGACGCGCTGTTCGACGCGCGGGACCGGCTGACACTGGCCACCCGTAGGCTCTGAGGCATGCAGATCGTTCTCCGCGAGGTCCATGACAGCGATCTGCCGGTCTTCTTCCGGCAGATGAACGACCCCGAGGCCCTGCGCATGGCGGCCTTCACCCCGAAGGACCCGGCCGACCGGGACGCCTTCGACGCCCACTGGGAGCGGATCCGGGCCACCGAGGACGTGCAGCGCACGATCCTGGTGGACGGTGACGTGGTGGGCAGCGCGGCCGTGTACGGCGAGCCGGGCGAGCGCGAGGTGACGTACTGGATCGACCGCGCCTACTGGGGGCGCGGCATCGCCACGGCGGCCCTGCGGGAGCTCGTCATCCAGGTGCCCGAGCGTCCCCTGTACGCCCGCGCGGCCGCCGACAACGCCGGCTCGCTGCGGGTGCTCGACAAGTGCGGGTTCCGGGTGACCGCCCGGGCTTCCGGGTACGCCCACGCGCGCGGTGCGGAGATCGACGAGTTCGTGCTCATGCTGGACGCCTGAGACCGCCGTACGACAGGGCGTGGATGAACGTCCGATGAGAAAAGCGGATGTTCGGGAACGATTCGTCCGCGCCTGATCGTCTTCTGGGTGGGATGAACAAGACGATCAGGCGCGCATCGGTCTTCGCGCTGCTCCTGGTGTTCGCTCTGCTGATCCGGGCGACCTGGGTGCAGTTCTACGAGGGCCAGGCACTCGCGGACGACAACGACAACCGGCGGAACGCGATCGAGACGTACTCCTCGCCGCTCGGGAACATCATCGTGGCCGGAAAAGCGGTCACGGGGTCCGAGAAGGTGACGGACAGCGACCTCGCGTACAAGCGGACGTACACCAACGGCAAGCTGTACGCGGCGGTGACGGGCTACGCCTCGCAGGCCTACGCCCCGACCCAGCTGGAGGGCATCTACGCCGACCTCCTCAACGGCACGGACAGCAGACTGAAGACCGTCATGGACACGATCACCAACCAGCGGGCCGAGCCCGGTGATGTGATCACGACGATCGACCCGGCCGTGCAGAAGGCGGCCTACGAAGCGCTCGGCGACACGAAGGGCGCGGCCGTCGCGATCGACCCGGCGACCGGCAAGATCCTGGCCGTCGTGTCGACGCCGTCGTACGACCCGTCCTCGCTGACGGACGCCAACACCGCGGGCAGTGCCTGGAAGCAGCTCAACGCGGACTCCGACAAGCCGCTCACCAACCGCGCGCTGCGCCAGCCGCTGCCGCCCGGCTCGACGTTCAAGCTGGTGGTGGCCGCGGCCGCGCTGGAGGACGGCCTGTACTCCTCGGTGGACGAGAAGACCGTCAGCCCGGACCCGTACACCCTGCCGGGCACGGTGACCCCGCTGGGCAACGAGAACTCCTCGGCGCCCTGCGAGAACGCCTCGATCCGGGTCGCGCTGGAGTACTCCTGCAACACCGTCTTCGCGAAGATGGCCGTCGACCTGGGCCAGGACAAGGTGAAGGCGATGGCCGAGAAGTTCGGCTTCAACAACGCGGAGCAGGACGTCCCGGTGCGGGCCTACGAGAGCGTCTATCCCTCCGACATGAACAAGTCGTCCACGGCCCTGACCGGTATCGGCCAGTACGACGTCACGGCCACCCCGCTTCAAATGGCCATGGTCTCCGCGGCCATAGCCAACGGCGGCCAGCTGGTGACGCCCCACATGGTGTCGACGATCACCGACCACGGCGGCGACGTCCTGAAGAACTACGACGACGAGGCGAGCACGACCCGGATCGTCAGCGCCGGCACGGCCGAGCAACTCCAGTCGGCGATGCAGTCGGTGATCCAGGACGGCACCGGCACCAACGCCAGGATCGACGGTGTCACCGTGGGCGGCAAGACGGGCACGGCCCAGCACGGCGAGAACAACAGCAAGACGCCGTACGCCTGGTTCACGTCCTACGGAAAGGCCGACGGGAAGGAGGTCGCGGTGGCGGTGGTGGTGGAGCAGTCGAACGCGGCCCGCTCGGAGGTGAGCGGCAACGGGCTGGCCGCCCCCGTGGCCAAGGCCATGATGGAGGCGGCCCTGAAGAACTGAGTCCTCCCGGTGGCTACTTGGCGCCGAGCACCTGCTCGATCGGGTCGATGGCGAAGTACACGAGGAACAGCGCCGAGGCGGCCCACAGCAGCCAGTGGATCTCCTTGGCCTTCCCCAGCACCACCTTGATCACGACGTACGCCAGGAACCCGGCCCCTATGCCGTTGGTGATCGAGTAGGTGAACGGCATCACGGCGATGGTCAGGAACGCCGGGATCGCGATGTCGTAGCGGTCCCAGTCGATGTGCTTGACCTGCGTCATCATCAGGAAGCCCACGGCGACCAGGGCGGGGGCTGCGGCCTGGAGCGGGACGATGGTCAGCAGCGGGGTCAGGAACAGCGCCAGGCCGAACATCCCGCCGGTGATCAGGTTCGAGAACCCGGTGCGTGAGCCCTCGCCGACGCCCGCCGCCGACTCGATGTACGACGTGGCGGAGGAAGCCGACGCGGCACCGCCGGCCACCGCCGCCGCCCCGTCGATCAGCAGGACCCGGCCGAGACCCGGCACCTTGCCCTCCTCGTCGAGGAGCCCCGCCTCCGCGCTGATCCCGACGACCGTGCCCATCGTGTCGAAGAAGTCGGACAGGATCAGGGTGAAGATCAGCAGGACGACGGTGACGATCCCGACGCCGGGCGCGCTGAAGGAACCGAACAGGCTGAAGTGGCCGATCAGTCCGAAGTCGGGGGCGTCGACGACCTTGTCGGGCCAGGCCGGTGTGGTGAGCCCCCAGGTCTTGATGTCGGCGATCGAGTTGATGATCATCGCGAGGACCGTCATGGTGACGATGCTGATGAGGATCGCGCCCTTGACCTTGCGGGCGAGCAGCCCGATCGTCAGCAGCACCCCGAGGCAGAAGACGAGGATCGGCCAGCCGGTGAGCGCGCCGGTGCCGCCGAGCTGAACCGGCACGGTGGTGTTCGCGGCGTCGGGGATACGGCTGACGAATCCCGCGTCCACGAAGCCGATGAACGCGATGAACAGCCCGATCCCGACACTGATGGCCTGCTTGAGCGGTTGCGGGATGGCATGCATGACGGCCTCCCGCAGACCGGTCACCACCAGCACACAGATCAGCAGGCCCTCCAGGACGACGAGGCCCATCGCGTCGTCCCAGCTCATCAGCGGGGCGATCTGGAAGGCGACGACGGCGTTCAGGCCGAGCCCGGCGGCGAGGGCGAGCGGCAGGTTCCCGCCGACACCCATGACGATCGTCATCACCGCGGCCACCAGAGCCGTCGCGGTGGTCAGCTGGACCGCGTCCAGCTGGTGTCCGAACTTGTCCTTCGCACTGCCGAGGATGATGGGATTCAGGACAAGGATGTAGGCCATCGTGAAGAACGTGGCGAAGCCGCCGCGTATCTCACGGGCGAAGGTGGATCCCCGTTCGGAGATCCTGAAGTACCGGTCGACGGACATGCTCGCTGCTCCTTGGTGCCTGAATGATCGGTGTGCGGATGCTGGCTGGATTGTTCCTGCGTTGAACGCGCTTCAGGTTTTACCCGTGTTACGAATTCGGGGGCCGCCCCGTCATACATCGTTCGAAGACCCGTACGAGAACACATGATCGGTCACTGCTACGCTTCCGGATCTCCGCCCGGCCACCTCCGGACGATCACATGTCATTCACATGACACACAAGGGAGAGGGAGCCCGTGGGCACAGTCGTCGACGACGCCGCCTCCGTGGAGTTCCACGCCTTCTTCGAGCGCCACTACGCCGAACTGTCCCGCCTGGCCCAGCTGTTGACCGGGGAACCGGACGCCGCCGACGACCTGGCGGCGGACGCGTTGCTGGCGCTGTGGCACCGCTGGGACCGGGTGCGCGCGGCCGACCACCCGGCGGCGTACGCGCGCGGAGTGGTCGCCAACCTGGCCCGCACCCGTATCCGCAGCGCCGTCCGTGAGCGCCGGCGCGTCGCCCTGTTCTGGTCCCAGCGCGAGGAGAAGGTCGAGAACCCGGACGTGGCGGGCGCGGTCGACGTCCAGGAGGCGTTGCGCAGGCTGCCGTTCCGCAAGCGGGCGTGTGTCGTGCTGCGGCACGCGTTCGATCTCTCCGAGAAGGACACCGCGCTGGCATTGGGGGTGTCGGTCGGTACGGTGAAGAGCCAGACCTCCAAGGGGATGGCCGAGTTGCAGCGGCTGCTGGGCCCCAGGAACACTCCGCTGAAGATGCACGCCGCGATGGCGCGCACCGGTGACGCCGGAGGAAGGGACCGATGACCATGCAGCGGGACGCGCACCGCGAACTGCGCGCCCGGCTGCGGGACGCGGCCGAGGCACACGAGCCGAACCGCGAGCGGATGCTCGCGCGGATCGAACGCGGCATGTCGGAACAGACCCGCCCCGACCACCGGGCGACCCGGCCGCCGGTCTACGGCTGGGTGCGGGTGGTGAGCGCCACCGCCGCGGTCGCCGCCGTGCTGGGCCTCGGCGGTTACGCGGTGGCGTCCGCGGTGAAGAACGAGCCGCCCGCGCAGAAGCCGGTCGCCGCCACGGGCACACCCACTCCTTCCCCCGACGCGACCAGCCGTCCGCCCGCCCGGTCGGCGGATCCGACGCCGCGCACCACTCCCACCCACAGGGCCGAGCCGCCCAGCGGTACGCCCTCGTCCACGCCGAGCGCCTCCACCGAGGTGCAGGCGTCCGGCGTCGAGGACGGTCCGCTGTGGTCGGACGGCTCGGTGGACCCGCACAGCAACGAGTTCTGGGCGCAGAGCAACCTGACCTTCAAGACCTCCGAGCAACTGACCGCGCTGACGGTCGAGTTGAGGATCGCGCAGACCGGCGGTGTCACGAACGCCGGTGCCTGGCGCTCGCTGCCGGAGGACGACTTCACGCTGACCGTCGCCGAGAGGGACGGCTTCCTCGTCTACACCTGGGTGCTCAAGGACGGCCGCACGGTCCCGAAGGGCGAGTGGGTGTTCGCCGGGCAGTACGACCACAAGCGCGGCGGCCGGGACGCGAAGGACGACGGCTACACGGCGACGGCGAGAGCGAAGTCCGGGGACCTCGCCGTGAAGGGCGGCTTCGCGGCGCAGGACGGCAAGACGGACGAAGGGGACTCGTAGGCCCTCCTGCCGGAGCCTCACGAAAAAAAGTCTCCGCGACGCGGCAACCGTTTCCTCTCCAGCGGCCACTCCATGGTGCACGACCCCCGGCAGGACGGCGTTTTCGGCGGTTCCCACGGCTCCCACCCAGCCCAACACCCGCTTTTTGCACACAAGTTCGCCCCATGGGAACAACCTTTCGTTCGCCTTCGACGTCCCTACTAATGACCTGCTGGCCTGAGCCCCCCTCGGGCCGGCGGCTGCCGGCTGGAGCCCCCCTCGGGCCGGCACGAGGAACGCCCCGCCTGTGACGACAGGCGGGGCGTTCCGTCGTTCCGTCCCTCAGTTCATCGTGGTGCCGAGAGTGGTGGAGCCGGTGGTCAGGAAGGTCGTCGAGGGCAGCGAGCCGTCCGCACCGCGGGCGCCGTACGCCGTGCCGGCATCCGTCGACCTGAACGCGGGGGTCGCCACCCCGGCGTCCCAGTTGTTCGCCGCGGACACCGTGGACGTACCCGGCTTCGACGCCCCGCCCTTGTTGCCGACCGCGAGATTGCGCGCCAGCCGGGCCCGGCCCCTGGCGAAGTAGAACCCGGCCTCGGCGTTGGAGTACGCCGTGTTGCGGTTGAGCACGATCGCCCCGGTGTTGGAGTTCTCGGTGAAGCCGTGCAGCGTGTTGCCCCAGGCCGCGTTGTTGTTGACCAGGTGCGCCACCGTGACGCCCCCGCCGCCCAGCTTGAACCCGTTGCCGTTGCCCTCGAAGGCGCTGTCCCCCCACCGGTTCCTGCCGTTGCCGAAGGCCCAGCTGTGCTCGACGGTGACCGGCGAGGAGAACTGCCACAGGTCGAGCCCGTCGTCGGAGTTGTTGTACAGACGCGCCCCGGTGATCCGGTTGCCGGTCCCGGACCCGAACTTGACGGCGATCCCGTCGGCGTTCTGACCGTGCCCGGCGGGGTCGTAGTTGCCGTGGCTGTCCAGGTTCTGCACGAGGTTGTCGCTGGTCCCGTCCCCGCGCAGGGTGAATCCGGAGTCCCCGTTGTCCGCGGTGACGAGGTTCTTGAAGACACCCCCGACGGAGGAGGTGACGACGAGGCCCTGGGCCGGCGAGTTCTGGAAGATGAGGTTCTGGACGGTCCAGTGGTCGCCGTGGATCCCCGCCAGCCAGGACCCGGCGGGCAGCTCGGACCCGTCGATCCGCACCTTCTCGCTGCCGTACGCCCGCAGGGTGATCCGTGCCGAACTCGTGCCGCTCGCGGTGGACTTGAGGGTGGCCGACGGGGTGTACGTACCCGCGCGGACCTGGATGACCGTACCCGCACTCGCGTTCCTCACCGCCGCCTCCAACTGAGCCGTGCTGGAGACGGTGACCGTCGTGGACGCGGCCTCGGCCCCGCCGCCCGACAGGCCGAGGTACACACCGCCCGCGCCCGCGGCCACGGCGACCGCCGCCGCGATGGAGAGCGTTCGGGTCCGGCGGTGGCGTCCGGTGCTGTGACGCACGGAGGCGTTCCTTTCCTCGGGGATCGGGGACGCCCTGAAGTCGCCGCCATGGCCGGTGAGGTTGCCGCGCCTCGACGAGAACAACCGAAACTTTCGCTGCTTCTCATCGCGCACTCATCGATTGACGTGCTGTTTCCCGCTCGTAACACTCCGAAGGCGCGCACAGCCCCCAACAGAAACCCCCACACCCCCACATCTCAGGAGCGACATGCGCTCACGTATCCTCCTCGTCGCCTGTCTCTCGCTACTGCTGGCCCTTCTCACCGCACCGCCCGGTTCCGCCCACTCAGGAGCACCACCCGTGAGCCACCCCAAGTACGCCGGCTATCTCTTCGCCTACTTCACCGGCGAGGGCACCGCCGACGGCGAGCAGATCCGCTACGCCCTCAGCCGCGGCAACGACCCCCTGCACTGGCGCGAGCTCAACCAGGGCAAGCCCGTCCTGACGTCGACGACCGGCGAGAAGGGCCTGCGCGACCCCTTCGTGATCCGCTCCCCCAAGGGCGACAAGTTCTATCTGATCGCCACCGACCTGCGCATGTACCAGAACAGCAGTGGCAGCTGGGACGACGTCCAGCGGCACGGCAGCAAGTCGGTCATGATCTGGGAGTCCACCGACCTGGTCCACTGGACGGACCAACGGCTGGTGAAGGTCGCCCCGGACAACGCGGGCAACACCTGGGCGCCGGAGGCCTACTGGGACGACAGCCTCGGTGAGTACGTCGTCTTCTGGGCGTCGAAGCTGTACGCCGACGACGACCCCGGGCACACCGGCTCGACGTACAACAAGATGCTGTACGCGACCACGAAGGACTTCCGCACCTTCAGCGCGCCGAAGGTCTGGGACGACCCCGGCTACTCGGTGATCGACTCGACGGTCGTGAAGTACAAGGACACCTACTACCGCTACACCAAGGACGAGCGGGACCCCACCTCCAGCTCGCCGTGTGCCAAGTTCATCACCGGCGAGAAGTCGACGAGCCTGACCTCGACGACGTACGACCTGGTGGCGGACTGCATCGGCAACGGGGCCATGGACCGCGGTGAGGGCCCGACGGTGTTCAAGTCGAACACCGAGAAGAAGTGGTACCTGTTCATCGACGAGTACGGCGGCCGCGGGTACGTTCCCTTCGAGACGACCGACCTCGACTCGGGCAGGTGGACGCCGTCGACGAACTACCAGCTCCCGGCAAGTCCCCGGCACGGCACGGTCCTTCCGGTGACGCAGAAGGAGTACGACCGGCTGCTGGCCGCGTACCCGTCGACGCCGAACTCGGTGGTGGACGCGACGGCCGCCGACCAGAAGGGGTACGCGATCGTCACGGAGGCCGCGTCCAAGGTCGTGCTGCCGATGCGGCCGGGCTCCGATCTCGCCCGTCTGGCACCGGAGTTGGCGGTCGGCGAGGGGGCCCGTGTGAGCCCCGCGTCCGGTACCCGGCGTGACTTCCGCAAGCCGCAGACGTACACCGTGACGGCGGCCGACGGCACGACCCGCCGCTGGACCGTCGAGGCCGTGCCGACCGGCAGCCCCGTCCTGCCCGGTCTCAACGCCGACCCGGACGTGCACTATCTGAACGGCGAGTACTGGATCTACCCGACCACCGACGGCTTCAACGGCTGGAGCGGGACGCGGTTCAAGGCGTACTCGTCGAAGGACCTGGTCCACTGGAAGGACCACGGGGTCATCCTCGACCTCGGCGCGGACGTGTCGTGGGCCGACAAGTACGCCTGGGCACCGGCGATCGCCGAGCGCGACGGCACGTACTACTTCTACTTCTGCGCCGAGCAGCAGATCGGCGTGGCGGTGGCGGACTCCCCCGCGGGGCCCTTCAAGGACGCGCTCGGCAAGCCGCTGGTCGCGAAGGGCGGTGCGTTGCAGGGCCAGATGATCGACCCGGCCGTCTTCACGGACGACGACGGCACGTCGTACCTCTACTGGGGCAACGGGCACGGGTACGTGGTGCCGCTGAACGACGACATGACCTCGTACGACCCGGCGAAGATCGAGGACATCACCCCGGACAACTTCCGCGAGGGGTCCTTCGTGATCAAGCGGAACGGCACGTACTACTTCATGTGGTCCGAGGACGACACGCGCAGCGAGAACTACCACGTCGCCTACGCGACGGGACCGTCCCCGCTCGGTCCGTGGACCAAGAAGGGGACGATCCTGTCCAAGCGTCCCGAGTACGGCATCCTCGCCACCGGCCACCACTCCGTGGTGAACGTCCCCGGCACCGACGACTGGTACATCGTCTATCACCGGTTCGCCCTGAACGGGCCGGGGAAGGCGGGCGGGGACGGTATGCACCGCGAAACCACCATCGACCGCATGGAGTTCGCGCCGGACGGCACGATCAAGCCCGTGGTGCCGACTCTTGAGGGGATCCGGCCGGTGAGGAACTAGCTGACGAAGTACGTCGGGTTCGGCAGCTTGTACGTCTTGTCGGCGTAGCCGCCGTCGAGGTCGGAGTACTGGTCGCCGAAGTTGGCGATGATGTCGTATCCGAGGTCCTGCTCGATGTGCTTGCGGGTGCCGCCCTTGTACTGCACGGTCGTGCAGGTCCAGGTGCCGGGGGTGGCGCAGGCGCTCAGGTAGGACGGCGGGTTGGCCTTGTCCTTGAGGAACACGTGGTCGGCGTCGAGGTTCACATCGGCGCCGATCTTCTTCAGGTTCTCGACGGCGGCGGAGCGCTGCGCCTCGCTCAGGCCCGAGTTGTAGAAGACCTCGACGCCCTTCTTGTCCGCGTACTGCACCAGCTCGGCGCTGCCGAAGACCCCCGGGCGGTCGGCCTTGTTCACGTAGTCGGCCCAAGTGGTCGCGTTGTACGTGTAGTTGTAGCGCTTCTCGTAGTCGAGGCTGAGCAGCAGCGTGTCGTCGATGTCGAAGACGACGGCGGGCTTGTGGCCCTTGTGGTGCGCCTTGCGGGCGGCCTGGTCGATCTGCTTCCTCGCGGCCTTGTCGATGGCCGCGAGGTCCTTGGCGTACTGGCTGTCGGGAGACGCCTGGTAGACGCCGTTGGCGTCGGCCGTGGTGCCGTAGTAGGTGTCGATGTCCTTGACCAGGAGCCCGATGTTGTAGGGCTCGTGCGTGGAGTTGGCCGTGGACTGGTGGGCCGTGGCCGCACCGGCGCCGTACACGGCGACGCCGACGACCGCACAGGCGGTGGTGGCGGCAGCGATACGCAATGTCTTATGCATGACAGAGGTTCTACGCGCGTCACCCCCGCGGGCGCGAGACCCGCCGGGTAAAAAACGGGTCAAGCGCCCCGGGCCGGGGTCCTGAACGGCGCGATCAGTTCATCGTGGCGCCGATGGTGGTGCTGCCCGTCGTCAGGAAGGTCGTGGCGGGCAGGGTGCCACTGGAGCTGCGGGCGTTGTACGTCGTCGAGGCGTCCGTCGACCTGAAGGCGGGGGTGCTGATGCCGCTGTCCCAGTTGTTGCCGGACGAGGTGACCTTGGAGCCCTTGCTGACCGAGCCGCCGCCGTTGCTCACCGCGAGGTTCTTGCCGAGCTTCGCGGAGCTGGTGGCGAAGTAGTAGCCCCACTTGCTGTTGGCGTAGGCGGTGGTGCGGTTGATGACGATGGCGCCGGTGTTGGAGTTCTCGGTGAAGCCGTTGCCGGCGTTGCCCCAGGCCGCGGAGTTGTTGATGACGTGCGCGACGACCTCGCCGTCACCGCCCAGCTTGTAGCCGTTGCCGTCGCCCGCGAAGGCGGAGTCGGACCAGCGGTTGACGCCGTTGCCCATGGACCAGGTGTGCTCGACGGTGACGGGCGAGGAGAAGGACCAGAAGTCGATCCCGTCGTCCGAGTTGTTGTAGAGGCGGGCGCCGGTGATGAGGTTGCCGGTGCCGGAGCCGAACTTCACGGCGATGCCGTCGGCGTTCTCGCCGTGGTTCGCGGCGTCGTAGTTGCCGTAGGAGTCGATGTTCTTGACGGTGTTGTTCACGGTCCCGTCGCCGGTGAGCGTGAAGCCGGAGTCGCCGCCGTTGATGGTCTTGATGTTGTTCCAGACGGTCCCGGTGCAGGACTGGCAGACGACCGCGCTGTCCGGAGAGTTCTGGAAGGTGATGTTGGAGACGTTCCAGTAGTCGGCGGTCAGCTTGAAGATCCAGTCACCGTCGGGCAGCGACGAGCCGTCGATCTTCACGGTCTCCGAGCCGTACGCGGTGAGCGTGACCGGCGCGGAGGAACTGCCGTTGGCCGTGGACTGGAGGGTGGCCGTCGGGTAGTAGGTGCCGCCGCGGACCTGGATCACCATGCCGGCGGTGGCGTTCTTGATGGCGTTGGACAGGTCGGTCGAGTTGCTGACGACCACGGTCGCGGCCTGGGCCTGGGTGGGGAGGACGGCGAGGCCTGAGCCGAGGGCGAGGGCGGCCGTGGCGATGAGAGCGGTACGACGAGACATGGAGAGCGGGTCCCTTCTCGTGCGGGTGGGGGGATGGTTCACAGGACGACGTCGAGCCAGCCGAAGACCTCGTCCTGCATGCGGTCGACGAAGACATGGCCGAGGTCGGGCCAGGTCTTCAGGTGCAACCGCTCCTCGGCGCGGCGGGAGTGCCAGACGGCGCGCAGTTTGTCGTACGCGACCTGTACGCCGTCGGCGGGGAACAGCGGGTCGAGCCCGCCGTTGAAGAAGAGCATCGGCCTGGGTGCGGCGATGCTCGCCACGTCGGGGAAGTCGAGGAGCCGGGGCAGCCCGGGATGGAGCATGTAGTAACTGGACTGCCCGCGCAGGGTGTTGTTGCCGGGCACCATCATTTCCCTGAGGCCGGTCATCCAGCAGATGGCGGCCGTGGCGCGGACGCAGTCGGTCAGCGCGGCGGTCTGCCAGGCGCGGTAGGCGCCCATGGAGAAGCCGACGGCCGCGACCCGGCGGGCGTCCACCCGGTCGAGACCGGCGAGGAACCCGGCCGCGCGGGCGTCCTCGCGGGCCATGAGCCCGGCGAGCGAGGAGCCGAGGTTGTAGAAGTTGCTCGCCAGCGCCTGCTGCTGGTCGTAGCCGACCGGGCCGCGGTCGCCCCAGCCGAGGGCGTCCGCGCACAGGACGACATAGCCGCGGCGGGCCAGCTCGTCGCCGACGAACCGGCCGCTGAAGTACTTGTCGGCCCAGGCCTGAGCGGAGGCGAGCCGGGTGTCGTCGTACCAGGGCCGGACCAGTTTCTCCTTGCCGATGTCGAACTTCGCCCCGTGGTCGTGGAGCAGCAGCACGGCGGGGAACGGGCCGGGGCCGCGCGGGGTGAGCAGGGCGGCGCGGACGCGTTCGTGGCGGGTGAGGGAGAGGGTGACCAACTCCCTTGTATAACCGTCACCTTGGGAGACCTGACTGCGCTCGGGTGCATAGGGCGTTCCGTCCTCGCGGTCGACGAGCAGGTGCTCCTCGACCTTGGCACGTGCGTGCCGACGCCAGGTGCGGAAGTCCCGGACCGGTGAAGTCCCCCAGGCCAGCGGGAAGGTCAGCTCGGCCTTGAGCGCGGGGTGGAAGTCGGGCAGCGGACCGTCCACGACCCCGGCTTCCGCGGGGCCCACCCCTCCCCCGGCCAGCGCTGCCGCTCCGGCGCCCACCACGAACGCCCGCCGCCCCAGCGGGTCACCGGCGCGCATAGGGCCTCCAGTCCCCGAGATACGTGCGCCGGGTGTGCGTGGCCGCCTGCTCGGCGCTCAGCTGGGGCCGGTTGTCGGGGACGGAGATCACCGCGCCGGGGCCGGAGTTGGCGTACTCGCCAAAGC
This sequence comes from Streptomyces sp. NPDC005402, assembly GCF_040606575.1. Lineage (NCBI taxonomy): Bacteria > Bacillati > Actinomycetota > Actinomycetes > Kitasatosporales > Streptomycetaceae > Streptomyces > Streptomyces sp. NPDC005402. Next base: position 164,351 of record NZ_JBEXFB010000012.1, on the reverse strand, counting down.
GCATGGTCTGCCAGGGGTAGGCCTCGCGCATGTTGGTGTAGGGCGCGACCGGGTCGATGCCGGGGCCGATCCAGGAGTCGCGCACCACGAGCGACGGCCAGGCGGTCGTCTCGTACGACGGCACCCACGGCCGTGCCAGCTTGTACGCCCCGTCCTCGGCGCCGGAGGTGATGCGGGAGCGGACGGCGAGGATGCCGTACGGGTTGGCGCGGGCCGTGGAGGGGGCGAAGACCATGCCCTTGGGGGTGAAGTCGACGTCGCGCTGGAGGGTGTGGAAGTGGCACTCCTCGAAGACGGCGGTGGCCCGGCCGAAGACGAAGTCGACGTCACCCTCGATGTAGCAGCTGCGGAAGTACTGCCGGTCGAAGGCGGTGAGCGCGGTCGTCTCGACGAAGAGCGTGTCCTGGTGGGCGAGGAGCCGGACGTTCTCGAAGTGGGTGCGGTCGCCGTAGGTGCAGGCGGCGACGGCCTGGGTGCCGGTGATGTCGGGGTGGTCGGCGCGCAGCCAGTCGTTGGCGAGGGTGAGGTCGCGGACGGTGAGGCCGGGGGCCGCGGAGGTGAAGGTGGCGGACCCGGCGGTGCCGTAGGTGCCCGAACCGTCGGGCTTCTGGGTGCCGTTGGCGTTGTCGTACACGATGACGGCGGCGCGGGGGTCGCGGACGGCCCCGCGCAGGGTCAACTCGGCAGCGGAGGCGGGGACGTCGACGACCTCGCGATACGTGCCCGGATGCACGACGATCGTCCAGCCGGGGCCGGTGACCGCGTCCACGGCGGCCTGGACGGAGTCGCCGGGGCGGACGTGGAGGACGCGGTGGCCGCCGCCGGCGAAGGCCGGGGTCGCTCCCGCCGCGGCGAGTCCGAAGCCGGCCGCGAGAAGGGTGCGCCTGCGCATCAGCACGACTCCTTCCAGGGCCGCCAGTCGCCGAGGTAGGTCTCCCGCGTGGCCGACTCGGCCTGCTCGCGGGTGAGTTGGGGCCGGTTCTCCGGGACGGTGATCCTGGCGCCGGGGCCGGTGTCGCGGTACTCGGCGAAGCGCTGGTTCTGCCAGGGGAAGCTGTCCGACATGTTGGTGTAGGGGGCGGCCGCGTCGATGCCGGGGCCGAGCCAGGTGTCCCGGACGACGAGCGACGGACGGGCCGTGGTGTCGGAGCTCGGAACCCAAGGACGGGCCAGCTTGTAGTGGGCGTCGGGGGCTTCGCTGCTGACGCGGCTCCTGGTGACGAGGTATCCGCGCGGGTTGGCGCCCGCCGTCGAGGGCGCGAAGACGAAGCCGTACGGCGCCGCCGCCAGGTCGGTCCGGTTCAGGGTCCGGAAGTGGCAGTTCTCGTAGACGGCGGTGCCCCGCCCGAAGACGAAGTCGACGTCACCCTCGGCGTAGCAGTGCGAGAAGTACTGGCGGGCGAAGGAGGTCAGGGCCATCGAGTCGGCGTACAGGGTGTCCTGGTGGCCGAGGAAGCGGCAGTGGTGGAAGGCGGAGCGGTCGCCCTGGACCTTGAGGGCGACGGCCTGGGTGCCGGTGATGTCGGGGTGGTCGGCGCGCAGCCAGTCGTTGGCGAAGGTGATCCAGCGGGCGGTGAAGCCGTCGGCCTGAATCGTGGTGGTGGCGGATCCGGTGGTGCCGTAGGTGCCGCCGCCGGGCTTGGGGGTGCCGGCCGCGTTGTCGTAGACGATCACGACGTCCCGGGGGTCCTCGGAGGCGCCGATCCAGGTCGCCTCGGTGCGGGTGGCGTCGACGGCGACGGTCTCCCGGTAGGTGCCCGGTGCGAGGACCAGGGTCCAGCCGCTGCCGGCGGCCGCGGTGACGGCGCCCTTGACGGTGGTGTGGTCGCCGCGGCCCCGGGGGTCGACGTAGAGCGTCTGTGGGGTGAGCCGGGCGGCCGGGGAGCCGAAGCGGCCGAAGGGGCGTCGGCCACCGGCGGCCCGAGCCGGGCTCGACGTGAGCGCGAGCGTGGCTGCCGCTCCGGTGCCGGCGAGCAGGAATCCCCTTCTGGACAGGGGGAGTTGGGCGTGGTGCGAGGACATGCGGGTGCTCCTTGGAGACGCGGCTCAGGGGGTGGGGTTCCTCGCGTGGGGGGGTGAGGTGGCCGGGGCGGCCGCTGGATTCCGCCCCGGCCGGTCTGAGGGTGGGGCGTGTCAGCAGATGTTTCCGGCGCCCGCGCCGCGGTCGACGATCGCCGGCACCTTCTTGGCCGGGTCGATCTTCGTGCGCAGGGTGGGCGTCCAGCCCGCGCCGGACTGAAGGGTCTCGGCGGGGATCTCGGCGTTGTGGACGGCGATCAGGTCGGTGGGCGTGCCGTTGACGTAGTTGTCGGCGGCGGTGAGCGGGGAGACGTTCCACCGCTTGAGCACCTTGGCCGCGCTGACACCCGTCGGCAGCGTGAACGCGTTGTGCTCGGCGACGAGTTGGGACTCCTTGCCGATGCCGAAGCTGTAGGCGTAGTCGCCGTTCGCGACGAAGTGGTTGTTGTAGGAGTCGACCTGGCCGAAGCGGACGCGGGGTGCGCGCTCGACGAGGTCCGAGAACAGGTTGTGGTGGAAGGTGACCTTGAGTTTGCCCCGGTCCCCCACCGCGGTGGACTCGCTGTCGCTGTTGCCGATCAGGATCGTCTTGTCGTGGTCGGTGAAGACGTTCCAGGAGGCGGTGACGTAGTTCGCGCCCCGGACGATGTCCAGCTCGCCGTCGTGCTGCTGGTAGAGCATGCCGAAATAGGTCGGCGCGGCGCTGTCGGGGTGGCTGCCGTCGGTGAACGTGTTGTGGTCCAGCCACACATGGGTGGAGCCGTAGACGACGGCGGTGTCGTACTCGGAGTTCCAGTTGCCCTTGTCGCCGTCGGTGGGGTCCCACTGCGGGAAGCAGTCGATGGGGCTCTCGAAGGTGAGGTTGCGGACGATGACGTTGTCGACGGCCTTGATCTGGAGGCTCGCGCCCTTGAACCCGGCGTTCTTGCCGATGCCGATGATCGTGGTGTTCGCGGGGACGTTCGCCTTGATGGTCTGGTCCTGGTTGGCGGCGGAGACGCGGCGCAGTCCCTCGGGGCTGTCGGCGGGCTCGGCGCTCAGGTCGGTGTCCAGGCCCCAGGCCTCGGGCGCGTACTTCGCGAGGTAGGCGTCGAAGTCGTAGCCGGGCGCGGCGAGCGAGTCGCAGCCCTCGGAGACCGCGTCGATGGTCCCCTTCACCTTGATGATCTTCGGTGCGGTCCCGCCGGCGGCGAGGGCGGCCTTGAAGCCGGCCCAGTCGGTGACGGTGTACACGTGGGCGGCGTCGGCGGCCGCGCCTCCGGTGGTGCCGGTGCCGTCGGAGGCCCAGCCGTCACCGGCGGCGAGGGTCGCGCGGGCCGCGTCGTGGCCCTTGGCCTGAGCGGTGGTGCCGGTGACCGCGAGGACCAGGGCGGCGCATCCCGCCACCGCCATTACCTTGGTGATGACATGCCCATGCCATACCTGTGCGTTCATTGTGCGGCTCTCTTTCGACTGCGAAGAAGGAGTGGTCAGACGGTGGCCGGCGGCGGCCAGGTGATCCAGGACTCCGGGATCCCGGCGTCGAGCCGACGCACGTCCCGGGGCGCCAGCACGCGGTTCCGCAGCAGTTCACGGGCGACCAGCCGCGCGACCGCGATGGCCCCGGGCGGATTGAAGTGCGTGTTGTCCTGCTCGGTGTCGGTCCAGTTGAAGTACTTCTTGGTCTCCTCGACGCCGAGCTTCTGCCACAGCGCGAGCGACAGCGCCTGGATGTCGAGCAGCGTCACGCCCTCTTCCGCGGCGAGCGCACGCATGGCCGCCGGGTACTCGCCATGGGTCGGCACGGCGTTGCCGCTCGCGTCGAACTTCCGTCGCTCCACGGGCGTGGCGAGCACCGGCCGGGCACCCTTCGCGCGGGCGCCGTCGATGTAGAGGCGCAGATAGTCCTGGTACGTCGTCCAGGGCTCGGTGTAGCGGGTCGGATCGGCGGTCTTCTCGTCGTTGTGCGCGAACTGGACGAGCAGGAAGTCACCGGGCCTGATCAGCCCGAGCATCGCGTCGAGCCGTCCCTCGTCGACGAAGGACTTCGAACTCCGCCCGTTCACCGCGTGATTGGCGACGGGCAGGTCCTTGTGCAGAAAGAAGGGGAGTGCCATGCCCCACCCGGTCTCGGGAGCGGCGTCGGAGTACTTCTGGGCGGCGGTGGAGTCACCGGCGATGTAGAGGGTGCGAGTCCTCCTGGGAGAGGCATGAGCTGTGCCTGCCGCACCGAACGCGAGTGGCACGGTGGAGAGCGCCGCGACGGTGACTTGTCTACGAGTGAGCGACATTTTCAGATGCACCTTTCTGACCTGTGAGGGGCGCGGGGAACTGCGCGACCAGCCACAACCGGCCGGCAGCCCCCCACAAGCGCAACCACCCGAGCTCTAGCCGTTCTGTTCCTTCCACTCCGCCTGAGCCTTGTTCAGCTGCTCGGCCATGGTGTCCAGGAAGTCCTTGGCGCTCATGTCCCCCAGCAGGACCTTCTGGAAGTTCGGCTCGTTGTCGGCCTTGGAAATGGTGTTCCAGTCGGGCAGGTAGTACGGCAGCTGCACGATGCTCGTGGAGCCGTCGGTCAGCGCGGCCGCGGCCAACTTCGTGGGCTCCGCCTCAGAGATCCACGCGTCCTTGGCGGCCTCGTTGTTCGAGGGCACCTGTCCGGCGGACTTGTTGAACTTCGAGTTCTCCGCGTGCGAGGTGGCGAACTCGATGAACTTCCAGGCGGCGTTCTTGTTCTTCGAGCTCTTGAACACGCCCAGCCCGTCAACGGGGTTGGACACCTGGACCCGCTTGCCGGTGGAGCCGACGGGCTGCGGGATACCCCGGAACTTGTCGGCCCCGAGCGCCTTCACATGGTCCTGGTACGACCCCAGGTTGTGGTTCAGCATCCCGATCGTGCCGGAGTCCCACTGCGCGACCATCTTGGTGAAGTCGTTGTTGAGGTCGGCCGCCGGAGTGTCCTTCTTGTACAGCGCCGCGTACTTCTCCAGCGCCGCCACGTTCTTCGGGTCGTTGAGGGTGGTCTTGTCACCGTCCCAGAAGGAGGTGATGCCGCTCTGCCCGTACGACGCGTCCAGCGCCTGGGCGATGGACCCGGCTCCGCCGCGGATGGTGTAACCGAACTCGTTCTTCTTGGAGTTGGTGAGCTTGCCCGCGGCCTCGTAGAACTTGTCCCAGGTCGTCGGCTCGTCGAGGCCGGCCTTCTTGAACAGGTCGGTCCGGTAGTAGAGCACACCGTTGTTGGCGGAGGTCGGGATCGAGTAGAGGGTCCCGTCCCCGCCCCCGGCCGCCTTCAGCGACTCGACCATGTTCTCGTTGAGCTTGCCGTTCAGGGAGGACTTGGCGAGCCGGTCGTCCAGCGGCTCCAGCGCGTTCTGCGCGGAGAACCCGGCGAGCATGGCCGCACCGACACCGCCGACGTCCGGCAGGCCGCCGCCCTGGATGGCGGTGTCGACCTTGGACTGGTACTCGGTGGACGCGATGCCGACGTACTCGACCTTGATGTCCGGGTTCGCCTTCTGGAAGTCGGCGATGACCTCCTTCCAGATGTCGGTGCGCACACCGCCGTTGTTGTCCCAGAAGACGATCTTTCCCTTGCCGCTGCCCGCGTCGCCCTTGTCACCGCCCGACCCGCTGCCGTCGTCACCGCAGGCGGTGGCGGTCAGCGCCAGGACGGACCCGAGGGCGACGGCTATGGCAGCGCGCCTGCTTCTGCGGATACTGATCTTCATTGATCGGCTCTCTTCTTCTTCTGATTCCAGCGGAGATATGAAGTTGTGGGGGGAAGTCAGTGGTGGGCGTGGGGGGCCCAGCCGTCGGTGCCCTTGAGGTAGTCCGCGACGGTGTACGTCCTCGCGTCGGCGGCGCCGAGCTGCGGCCGGTCGGCGCTCGGGGCGGCTCCCGGCCCGACGTTGCGGTACTCGGCGAACCGCGCGTCCTTCCACGAGAAGCCGCTCATGTCGGTCCACGGCGAGGTCTTCACGGCGGCCGGCAGTTCGGTGTCGCGGATCAGCACCTGGGCCACGGCGGCGGGTTCACCGCCCGGGTGCCACGGCCGCCCCAGGTGGAAGCTCTGGTCCGGGGCGTCGCTCACGACCTTCGACCGGGTGATCAGGAAGCCGTACGGGTTGCCCGTCCAGGTCGAAGCGGCCGTGATGTAGCCGTTGTTGGAGTCCGAGCCCCGGCTCAGCGCCCGGATCACGGACCGTTCGATCACCGTGGTCGCGCGGCCGTAGATGAAGTCGACATCGCCCTCGATGTACGAGTCGCGGATGTAGACCCGGCTGATCACGTCCAGCTTGGGGCTGTCGGTCATCAGGGTGTCCTGGTTGCCCAGGAAGGCGGTGTCCTCGAAGACGATCCGGTCGCCGGTCGTCTTCATCGCGAGGGCCTGCTCGCCCTTCAGCTCGACCGCGGCCTCGTCGAAGTCGTTGCTGAAGGTGAGGTGGCGGGCGGTGACGTCGTTCGCGGCGATCCGGACCGTGGCGCTGCCCGTCGAACCGCCGTACTCGGCGGGGGTGTCGTAGACGATGACGGTGTCGGACCGGTCCTGTCCAGTCCCCTGGAGCACGATCTTCGGCTTGGTCGCCGGGATGTACACCTTGGCCCGGTAGGTACCGGGCGCGACGGCGATCGTCACCGGCACGGCGTTCTGGTCGGGCACGGCGTCCACGGCGGCCTGCACGGTCGGGTAGTCACCGGGGACGCGCAGGGTCACCCCGATCCGCTGCTGCGGGCCGGAGAACCTGGACACCAGCGCGGGCACGGCGGCGGCCGGGTCCAGCCGGTAGTCGTAGAAGGCCCGCGGATCGAATGCGGTACCCCACGCGTCCGTTCGCCCGGACGTGTTCTTCAGGATCGACCCGCGCTGCACCAACTCAGCGGTGGTGTCGGCCTGGTAGGGATGCTGGACGCCGTCGTAGTAGCTGCTCTCGATGACCATCTTCGTCCGGCCGCGCGACCAGTTCCCGTACGTCCACACCGGATCACCGTCGGCGACCTGCGCTGAGAGGTAGTTGTTGTAGAGGTGCGCGTAGGCGCAGTTGTCGGCGGACGGGTTGCGCTGCTTGGTTCCGGTGAACCAGTTGTGGTCGATGGTGATCTGGGTCAGCACGTTGGTCGTCCAGCCGATCCCGAACGCCTTGTTGTGGCTTCGGAACTGGTTGTACGAGACGGTGATGTACTGGCTGTCCTTGCGGATGTCGAGCAGCCCGTCACCCATGTGCTCGAAGCGGTTGTGGTCGATCCAGACGTGGTCGACCGTGTCCATCTGGATCGCGTCGAAGTCGGTCGTCTTGCCGTCCCAGTCGCCCTCGACGTACGAGTCGCGGATCGTCAGGTTGCGGATGATCACGTTGTGCGTGCCGGGGTCGAGGTGCAACTCGCCGTGGACGATCTCGCCGGTGTCGCCGACGCCGATGATCGTCTTGTTCGAGCCGACCACGATGTCCGAGCCGAAGGGCTCGACGGCTATCGCGCCCGAGACCCGTATGACGTACGGCTCCTCGGCCGCCGCGTACCGCGCCAGCGAGGCCTGGTCGGTGACGGTGACGACCTTGCCGCCGGCCCCTCCGGTGGTACCGCCGGCGAGGGAGGCGAAGCCGTGGGCCCGGTTGCTCCAGCGGTCCGCCTGGACCTGGTCGCTCCGGCGGTCGACCGGAGCCTTTTCGACAGCGAAGGCCCTGGCCTGCCCGAGCGCCCCGAGGCTCAGCGCGGCCACCAGGCCGAGCACAGCGGCCAGGACCGTGCCGTACCCCGGTCTCTGCAAGCGCTTGCTATGAAGGTGCTGCGTCATTGCGGCTCCCAACAGGCTTACGGGTTCAGTGCGTTACAGGTGGTCGATCCTGAAGTGCGAGAAGGTTGCCGCCCCGGCGTGCCCTCCTCCGACGGGCGCGAGGGCGAACAGTCCGAGCAGGGCTCCGACCCACCGCCAGGGGGTGGCGGCGAAGACGGGGCCGGAGGGGCGCGGGCCCTCGCCGATGTCGTGGAAGAACCGGCAGCGGGCGCCCGCGCCGATCTCGATCCGCAGGCGCACCCGTCCGTCGGCGGCCTCGGGCACGAGGCGCGGATGGTCGGCGTCCCGCTCCTGCTCGGCGACGCCCTCGGCGAACCGGTGCACGAGCTGGACCCTCCCGTCGGCCCCGCGCTGGAGCCCGATCCAGCTGAAGGCGTCCCCGAGGACGGCGAGACCGGCCCGTGCGCCCGGCTCCGCACTGTGCAGGCTCAGTTCCACCTCGACCACCGATGGTGTGCCGGGCAGCCGCTGGGTGAGGACGCTCGGCAGTCTGCGCAGGTCGTGCGCGTCGGCCGAGCGGACACAGGTGAGCCGGAGCCCGTCGCCGGAGTGGTGGGTGGCCCAGCCGGGCTGCGGGTTCGCGGTCCACTGCCACTGACGGCCGAAGCGTCCGCCGGGGAAGTCGTCGTCGGTGGCGGGCGCCGCGTCCGGCTGCGGCGGCAGGTCGGGCCTTTCGTGTACGGCGACGGGGGCGCCGTCGTGGCCGAGCACCGGCCAGCCCTCCTCGTCCCAGCGCATCGGCTGGAGGTGGACGACCCTGCCGTAGACGCCCTTCTGCTGGAAGTGCAGGAACCAGTCCTGGCCGGACGGGGTGCGCACCCAGCCGCCCTGGTGCGGCCCGTTGACGTCGGTGTCCCGCTGTTCCAGGACGACCTTCTCCTCGTACGGCCCGAAGAACCCGCGCGAGCGGAAGGCACCCTGCCAGCCGGTCTCCACTCCCCCGGCGGGCGCGAGGATCCAGAACCAGCCGTCGTGCCGGTAGAGCTTGGGCCCTTCGAGGGTGAACCAGCCGGGGATCCGGTCCCCGTCGACGATCACCTTGCCCTCGTCGAGGAGTTCACGGCCGTCGAGGTCCATCCGGTGCCCGGTGAGGCGGTTCTTGACGCCGGAACGGGACTTGGCCCAGGCGTGCACGAGGTACGCCTCGCCGCTCTCCTCGTCCCACAGGGGGCACGGATCGATCAGACCCTTGCCCGACTTGAGGAGGTGCGGGCGGGTCCAAGGGCCCCTGATCTCCGGGGCGTTGATCTGGAAGATGCCCTGGTCGGGGTCGCCCCAGAAGATCCAGAACCGTTCGTCGTGGTACCGGAGAGACGGTGCCCACACCCCGCAGTCGTGCCGGGGCCTGGCGAACTCCCCCGCCGGTTCCAGTCGTTCGAGAGCGTGGCCGATCAGGGTCCAGTTGACGAGGTCGCGGGAGTGCAGCAGCGGCAGGCCGGGGACGCGGCCGAAGCTGGAGGCGGTGAGGTAGAAGTCGTCGCCGACCCGGACGACGTCCGGGTCGGACCAGTCGGCGTTCAGCACCGGGTTCGTGTACGTCGTCGGCGGGTGCGGGTTCCCGGGTGCCACCGGCGGGTTCTGGTTCGTGGGTGTCATTGGCTGACCGCCTTCCGTACCAGGGCCGCCGCTTCGAGCCGGGGCAGGCGTCCGTCGGCCACGACGGTGACGATCCGCCGTACGACGGTCTCGCCGGGTGGGATCGGCAGTCTTGAGTCGTGGGCGAGCGAGGAGCCCACGCCCGGGTACTCGTCGGCGCGCACGAACCACGGGTCACGGCGGGTCTGCTCGGTGGCCCCGGCGAAGACGAGCGTCCAGGTACTGCCCGTGAGCGCGACCCAGTCGGCGCGGGTGCCGTGGATCGCCGCCTCGCCCTCCCGGTCGGCGGTGAGGACGTCCGGCGCGTCCTGCTCCTTCCGGGCCCGCCAGAAGAAGCCGCCGTACGCCGCGCCCGGGCGGCCGTTGGTGGCCGGGCTGCCGATCGACAGGGCGTCCTGGGTGACGTTGGTGAGGGAGAAGGTGAAGTCCAACGCCCAGGCGGTGCCGGTCAGTTCGGTGGCCGCGACGGTACGGCGCTCACGCAGCAGTTCCGCTCCCGAGGCGACCCAGCGCAACTCCTCCACGAAGCCGTCCGGGTCGCGGAGCTGGAAGGAGTGGTGGCGCTGGGCGCCGTGGTTGTCGAGCTCGGTCGGTCCCTGGTCGCGGACGTAGGTGCGACCGCCCCAGAAGTTGTGCCCCTCGACGTCGGGAACGGCGACACCGACGCCGAGGTGGTGGATGTGGTCGGTCGGGCTGAGTTCGGTGACCGCCGTGCCGGCCAGGGTGGTGACGGGGTGCAGATAGGGGCGCGGGGAGAGCCGGGCGGGCAGCTCGGGCCGGGTGACGTAGCGGCCGACCGGGCGGCCCGCGACACGCAGGACCGGGGAATCGGGGGTCGTCATGTGCTCACCTCGTTCGCGACGTGTGGCCGGGCCCAGTCGGCGCCCAGCTCGGAGTAGAGGGCGAGGTTGTCGGCGGCGGCCGCGACGAGTCCGTCGATGCCGGGGACGACACGGCGGTCCTCGTCGGGGAGCAGATGCCAGGCCGTGGCCGGGAGCGGGGTCGGGTCCGGGGCCAGCCGGATCGCCTCGACGACCTTCATGAAGGCGCCCGTCACCTCCGGGACGACCAGGAGCTCGTCGCCGTCGGTGATGTGGTCGACCAGGTTCTCCAGCAGGTCGGTGCGGCCGTACTCGTACTCCTCGGGGCCGTGCCCGGCCCGCTGGAGCAGCACGCGGTCCTGCTTGTACCAGTAGGTGATCCGGCCGCGGCTGCCGTGCACGACGACGTACGGCTCGTCGGGGTCCTCCGCGCACAGGGTCGCCGCGACGGTGACCGGGATGCCGTTCGCGGTGGTGACGCGGACGCAGGAGGTGTCGTCGGACTCGATGTCGTTGGCGCGCTGCAGCTCGGTCTCGATACGGGTGACGTCCTCGGCGCGGGTGGTGCCGTTCAGGGCGAGCGCGGTGGCGACGGCGTGCGCGAGCGGGTTGGTCAGCACTCCGTCGATCACGTCGACGCCGTTCATCCGCCGCTTGCCCGCCCAGGGCGCCCGCCGGTAGTACGCCTCGGCACGCGCCCAGGCACCGGCCCCGCCGACCCCGGTCACCTCACCGATCGCGCCCTCCTCGACCAGCTCCCGGATTGCGGGCACGGCGTGCGAGCCCAGCGACTGGAAGCCGATCTGGCAGGCGACACCGGCCGCGGCGACCCCGTCGGCCATGCGGCGGAACTCGGCGTACGACGGTGCCGGGGGCTTCTCCAGCAGGATGTGCACCCCTCGGGAGGCCGCTTCGAGCGCCAGGTCCGTGTGCGTCGGGATCGGTGTGCAGATCACCGCGATCCGGGCGCCGGTGGAGTCCAGGAGCGCCCCGAAGTCGGCGGACTGCTCGGGTGTGCCCAGGCCCTCGGGGATCTCGTCGCCGGTCAGCGGGTTCAGCTCGCAGATCCCCGCCAGTCGTACGATCCCCTTGTCCTGGAGCCGGCGGATGTTCTCCAGGTGCCAGCGGCCGTGGCCGCGCGCGCCCGCCAGGACGATGTCTACGGTGCCTACGGTGTTCATGGCATCCTCCCTGCGCCCGCGCCGCGCGCCACCTGTCGGTCGGCCACCGCGGCGCTGTCGATCTTTGTGTGCAGGGTAGGCGTCCAGCCGACGTCCGCCGTGAGGTCGCGCTCGCTGCCGGAGTTGTAGGCGTTGTGGATGGCGAGCAGGTCCACCGGATAGCCGTTGAAGAGGGTGCCGGTCTGGTGCAGCGCACTGCCGTTCCAGCTCTTGACGAGGTCGGCGGCCTCGATGTGGCCGGGGGTGCGGAAGGCGTTGTTCTCGGCGAAGATCGCGGACTCGGTGGAGACGCCCAGGGAGTAGCGGTAGTCGTCCGCGGGGACGACGTACCGGTTGTTGTAGACGTGCACCTGCCCGAAGCGGACGCGGGGTGCGCGCTGTACGACGGACTCGAACTCGTTGTGGTGCAGGGTGACCCGGAGCCTGCCGCGGTCGCCGGTGGCCGAGTCGCTGTTGCCGATGAGCATCGCCTTGTCGTGGTCGGCGAACCGGCTCCAGGAGACGGTGACCAGGTCGGAGCCGGTTGTGATGTCCAACAGGCCGTCGTGGCGCAGGTAGTTGCGGGCGAAGTAGGTGGGCTCGGCGGAGTCGGGACGACCCTTGTCGCTCAGGGTCACGTGGTCGACCCACACATGGGTGGCGCCGGTCAGCCAGATGGTGTCGTACGCCGTCTTCCAGTCGCCGAGGCCGCCGGTGTTGGGCTGCCAGACGGGGAAGCAGTCGTAGGCGTCCCGGACGTCGAGGTTGCGGATGATGACGTTGCCGGCGTTCCTGACCTGGAGGCTGCCGCCCTTGAGGACCGCTTCGCCGAGCCCGACGATCGTCGTGTTCGAACCGACGGCCAGCTCGACCCGCTCGGCCTGCTTCCTCGCGGACGCCTGCCGGGCCTCCTCCTGCGGTCCGCTGGGCTTGGCGGAGCCCCAGGTGCGGGGGTCGTAGGCGGCGAGGTACTTCTTCAGGGCGTAGCCGTCGGTGGCGTAGTCGGCGCAGTCCAGGTGGTCGCCGTCGTCGTCGGTGTTGGCGTCGACGGTCCCGGCGATCCTGATGATCTTCGGCGTGTCGCTGCCGCCGTCGAGAGCGCGGACCAGCCCGGCGCGGTCGGTGACGGTGTACACGTGCGCCGAGTCGGCGGCGGAGCCCCCGGTGGTGCCTTCTCCCTCGGCGGCCCAGCCGTCGTTCGCGGGCAGGGTGTCCCGGCTGATGTCGCGGGCCTCGGCGTGGGCGGGGAGACAGAACAGCCCCAACATGCCGGCGAGTACGGCGATCTTACGCAACCTCATACCCTCACCTCCCCGTCGGAACCGGAACCCGACTTCTTCCGCACACTCGCGGCCCGGCGCACAGCAGCCGTGGCCCGCCCAAGGCCGAGGGCTGCCGACACCCGGGCGTCACCCACCCCCAGGAGGACACGGCCGACGGCACGCCCCTCGGCGCGGACGACGACGCCCGTCAGTCCCAACACCACGCCGCTCAGCGCGATCCGACGGAGTCTCACTTCCCCGTCACCCCCCTGCCGGACCCGGCGGCCGGGGCTCCGGCCGGCGCGACACCCCGACAGCTGTCACCTGCTCCCGTCCGCGGACCGATGACCGACCGCGCCGGAACCCGCCTGATCCGGTGGCCGACCGCGCGGACACCACCGAAGGCCACCAGCAGGCCGTCCGCCGAACCGGCTTGGCCGAGGACCTGCGGGCTCCACCGGGAGCGCGGGCCGGGTGCACCGGCGGAGGCCGCCGCGGACTCCGCACTCGCCGTCGCGGCACTGCACGCTTCCGGCACCCGGGTCCGGCAGCCGACCGACCGGTCATGACCGCCACCGGCCGCCCCCGGTGCGCCCCTTCCGCTGATCCGACGGAGCCTCATCCCTTCACCGCCCCCGCGCTGAAGCCTGTGATCAGCCACTTCTGGATGAAGGCGAACACGATCACCACGGGTACCGCCGCGATGATGCCGCCTGCGGCCAGCGCCCCGAGGTCGACGCTGTCGGCGCTCATCAGGGTGTTGAGGCCGACCGGGATCGTCTGCTTGTCCTGGTTGTTGAGGAACATCAGGGCGAACAGGAAGTGGTTCCAGGAGTGCACGAAGGCGAAGGAACCGACGGCGATCAAGCCGGGGCGGAGAAGGGGCAGGACGACGATCCTGAAGGCCGTCAGCCTGTTGCAGCCGTCGACCCAGGCCGCCTCCTCCAGGGAGTACGGGACGTTCTTGATGAAGTTGCTGATCAGGATCATCGACAGCGGCAGCTGGAAGACCGTCTCGGCGATGATGACACTGCCCAGCGAGTTGATCATCTTCAGCTCGGCGAAGATCTCGAACAGCGGCACCAGGAGCAGCGCGCCCGGCACGAACTGGGAGCAGAGCAGGGCCAGCATGAACGCGTTCTTGACCTTGAAGTCGAACCGGGCCAGGGCGTAGCCGCCGGCCAGCGCGACGAGTGTCGTCATCACCAGGGTGGCGAGGCCGACGTACACGCTGTTCTCGAAGTAGGTGCCGAAGGCCCGCTCCGTCCACACCTTCTCGAAGTGGTCGAAGGTGATCGGCCAGGGCACGAGCGAGGTCGAGCCGGCCGGACGCAGTGCGAAGAGCAGGATCCAGTAGAAGGGGATCAGCGTGAAGACGAGGTAGATCGACAGCGGCAGGTAGATGTGCCAGCGCGGGACCTCGTCCCAGGCGCGGCGGCGCTTGGCGGGCCGTGGCGGCTCGGGCTCGTCGCGCACCGGTGCGGGTGCCGTCTCGGTGGCCTCCTTGGTGATCACTTGGAACCGCCTCCGAACTTGCTCAGCCGCAGATAGACCATCGAGCAGAAGAGCAGAATCACGAACGCGACCGTGGTCAGGGCGGACGCGTAGCCGAAGTTGTGGGCGTCGACGCTGGTGTTGGCGATGTAGAGCGGGAGGGTGGTCGTCTCCCCCGCGGGCCCGCCGCCGGTCAGCGTGTAGAGCAGGTCGACGTTGTTGAACTCCCACACCGCGCGCAGCAGCGTGGACAGGATGATCGCGTCCTTCAGGTGGGGCAGCGTGATGTGCCAGAACTGCTTGATCGTGCTGGCCCCGTCGACCTCGGCGGCCTCGTACAGGTCCTTCGAGACGGACTGGAGGTCGGCGAGGATGAGGATCGCGAAGAAGGGGACACCGCGCCACAGATCGGCGACGACCGCCGCCGAGAAGACGGTCGAGGTGTCCGACAGCCAGCTGGTGCCGTAGGAGCCGATGCCCATGTCGGCGAGGTAACGGGTGACGCCCGTCTGGGAGTTGTAGAGCAGCACCCAGATCGCGGAGGTCAGCACACCGGAGACGGCCCACGGGGAGAAGACGAGCGCGCGGCCCACCGCCCGGCCCACGAAGGTCTGGTTGACGATCAGCGCGAGCGCCAGACCGAACAGCAGCTGGAGCCCGACCTCGACGAAGACCCACTTGGCGCTGAAGGTCAGCGTGTCCCAGAACTGCGGGTCCTCGGTGAAGATGTGGACGAAGTTGTCGAAGCCCGCGTAGCCGTTCCGCCACGGCTTGGTGGGGTTGTAGTTCTGCAGGCTGTAGTAGAAGACGCTGATGACCGGGTAGGCGATGAAGCCCAGCATCAGCAGGGCCGCCGGTGCGATCAGCAGGTACGGCAGTCTGCGCGGCGTGGCGGAGGCACGGCGTCGCCGGGGTGGCGCGGGCGGTTTCGCCACGGCTACGGCTTGGGCCATGACAGGTCTCCGTTCTCGGTACGTCGTGCGGTGGTCGTACAGGAAGCGCTTTCTCGATGTGCGGAGGCCGGCCCCTTCGCGCGGTACGGGGTGCCTCTTGCTGTTGTGCGGCGACTGCGGGTGGGTCGTGGCTTGTCGCGCAGTTCCCCGCGCCCCTGAGTGGGACTTGTCAACCGGCGTATGGATCCGGGGACTTGCCTTGCCTGGCCAGGAACTCGAAGTCGCAGCCGGTGTTCGCCTGGGTGATCTGGTCGTTGTAGAGCGCTCCGTAGCCGCGCTCGTAACGGGTGGGCGGCGGTGTCCACTCCGCCCTGCGGCGCTCCAACTCCTCTTCATCCACGTTGAGTTGGAGAGCGCGTGCCTCGACGTCGAGGGTGATGCTGTCCCCCGTGCGCACGAGGGCGAGCGGTCCGCCGACGTACGACTCCGGCGCCACGTGCAGCACGCACGCGCCGTAACTCGTGCCGCTCATCCGGGCGTCGGAGATACGGACCATGTCGCGCACGCCCTGCTTGAGCAGATGGTCGGGGATGGGGAGCATCCCGTACTCGGGCATGCCCGGACCGCCCTTGGGTCCCGCGTTGCGCAGCACCAGCACGCTGTCGGCGGTGATGTCCAACGCCGGGTCGTTGATGGTGCGTTGCATGGTCTTGTAGTCGTCGAAGACGACCGCGGGCCCGGTGTGCTTGAGCAGGTGCGGCTCGGCGGAGATGTGCTTGATGACGGCGCCGTCCGGGCAGAGGTTGCCGCGCAGGACGGCGACCCCGCCCTCGCTCGCGACCGGGTTCTCCCGGGTGCGGATGACCTCGTCGTCGTGGACGACGGCCCCCTCGATCTGCTCGCCCAGGGTGCCGCTGACGGTCGGCCGGTCCAGGTGGAGCAGGTCGGTGATCCGGGAGAGGAAGGCGGGCAGGCCGCCGGCGAAGTAGAAGTCCTCCATCAGGTACGTCTGTCCGCCGGGCCGGACGTTCGCCAGCACCGGCACGGTACGCGCGATGCGGTCGAAGTCGTCGAGGGTGAGCGTGACCCCGCAGCGTCCGGCCATCGCGATCAGGTGGATGACCGCGTTGGTGGAGCCGCCGAGCCCGAGCACCGTGGTGACGGCGTCCTCGAAGGCCTCGTGGGTGAGGATCTCGGACGGCCGGAGCCCGGTCCAGGCGAGTTCCACCGCGCGGCGCCCGGAGGCCGCGGCCATCCGCTCGTGCGCGGAGTCGACGGCCGGGATCGAGGAGGCGCCCGGCAGGGTCATGCCGAGGGTCTCCGCCGCCGCGGTCATCGTGGACGCGGTCCCCATGGTCATGCAGTGGCCCGGCGAGCGCGCCAACCCTCCCTGAAGTTCCCGCAGTTCGCAGTCGGTCAGGTTGCCGGCGCGGTGCTCGTCCCAGTACTTCCACATGTCGGTGCCGGACCCGAGGGTCTCACCGCGCCAGTGCCCCGGAAGCATCGGCCCCGCGGGCACGAAGATCGAGGTGACGTCGGCCGAGGCCGCGCCCATGAGCAGCGCGGGCGTCGACTTGTCGCAGCCGCCGAGCAGCACCGCCGCGTCGATCGGGTACGACCGCAGCAGCTCCTCCGTCTCCATGGCGAGGAGGTTGCGGTAGAGCATCGGAGTGGGCTTCTGGTAGGTCTCCGAGAGGGTGGCGACCGGGAATTCGAGCGGAAAGCCGCCGGCCTGCCACACCCCCCGCTTGACCGCCTCGGCGCGCTCGCGCAGGTGGACGTGGCAGGGGTTGATGTCGGACCAGGTGTTGAGGACGGCGATCACCGGGCGGCCCCGGTACTCCTCCGCCTCGTAACCGAGCTGGCGCATACGGGCGTTGTGCGACCAGGTGCGCAGCTGGCCCTCGGTGCCGTACCACTGGTGGCTTCTGAGCTCTTCGGGACGCTTCCTGTCGGTCATATGGACCACCCGGCGGCTATCGCGGCGACCTCGGAGCGCTCGCTCTCGGGCAACTCGCGGCTGGGCGGGCGCACTTCGCGGCGGCACAGGCCGAGGGAGGCGAGGGCCTCCTTGACGACGGTGACGTTGTCGGCGGAGCCGTTCGCCGCGCGGAGTTCCTCGAAGCGGCGGATCTGCTCCCACACCTTCATGGCGGCCGGGTAGTCACCGGACCGGAGCGCTTCGATCATGTTCAGCGAGACGGCGGGGGCGACGTTCACGAGCCCGGAGGTGAACCCGGTGGCACCCGCCGAGAAGTAGGAGGGCGCGTAGGGCTCGGCGAGCCCGGCGACCCATACGAAGCGTTCGAGTCCCGCGTCCCTCGCGAAGGCGGCGAACTTGGCCGCGTCCGGGACGGCGTACTTCACGCCGATCACGTTCGGGCAGGCGTCGGCGAGTTCGGCGAGGCGGTCGCCGCCGAGCTGGGCGTTGCGGATGTACGGGACGACGCCGAGCTCCGGGACGGCCGAGGCGATCGCACGGTGGTAGTCGATCCAGCCGCCCTGCGAGACGTAGGGGTGGACGGGCTGGTGGACCATGACCATCCCGGCGCCCAGCTCGCGGGCATGGCGGGCGGAGGCGACAGCGGTCGGGACGTCGTGTCCGACGCCGACGAGGACGTCCGCCCGGTCCCCGGCCTCCTCGACGGTCAACTCCGTGACCAGACGGCGCTCTTCGGGGCTGAGGGCGTAGAACTCGCCGGTGTTCCCGTTGGGGGTGAGGGTGGTGATCCCGCCGTCGAGCAGCCGACGCAGCAGGGCCCGGTGGACGTCCTGGTCGATGGTGCCGTCCTCGGCGAACGGGGTCACCGGGATCGCCACCACGTCGGCCAGGGCCGCCCGCTGGGTCTCGAAGGTCTCGCTGCTCATTCCTGGCCTTCCTGGTCCAGCACTCCGGGGAACGCTCGTTCCACGAAGGACGCGATGTGGGCGTGCAGGGCGCGGGCCGCGCCGTCCGCGTCGCCGTCCAGGGCGAGCCGCAGGATCTCCCGGTGCTCCCCGGCCTCCCGCTCCCAGGAGGGCGAGGCCGCCCAGGCGACCGCGGAGACCAGGGCGGCCTGGTCGCGGACCTCGTCGAGCATCCGGCCGAGCAGCGGATTGCCGCAGGGCAGATAGAGCGAGCGGTGGAACTCCCGGTTGGCGAGGGAGCGTTCGGCGGTGTCGGTGGCGTCGTCGGCCCTGGTCAGGGCATCGCGTGCGGCGTCGAGGGAGGCCCCGCGCCGTACGGCCCGCTTGAGCGCCTCGGGTTCGAGGAGCAGCCGGACGTCGTAGACCTCGCGCGCCATGTCCGCGTCCACCATGCGCACCGTGACGCCCTTGTACTGGCTCATCACGACGAGCCCGGTGCCGGCCAGGGTCTTGAGCGCCTCGCGCACCGGGGTCTTGGACACCCCGAACTGTGCGGCGAGTTCGGTCTCGACCAGGGCCTGCCCCGGCGTCAACTGCCCGGTGAGGATGCGGCGTTTGATCTCCTCCAGCACGTACTGCGTGCGGGAGGGGATCGGGGTGGGCACAGAGGTCATGCGCGCCTCTCGGATCTCGCGTATCGGATCTTGCGTATCTGATCTCGCGTATCGCGTCTCATATATGACGTACGAAGTACGACGCGTTGAAGGTAGGGAGGACCGCGATGTTTCGTCAATGCTTCTGGCAAAAGAAGCTGAAGTTGCGGTGAGGGCCAGGCTCAGACGAGCCGGGTGGCGCCCTCGAAGGCCGTGCTGGTGCGCCCGGCGAAGGCGACGGCGGCGCGCGTGGTCGCCTCCTCCCTGGTGAGCGTGGGTCCGACGTGGGTGACGATCAGCTCGCGCACCCCGGCCTTGCGGGCGATGCCGCCGGCGTCCTCCGGCGTCAGATGAACCTGTTCGCCTTCGCGATGCCGGTCGATGTCCGCCTCGCACAGGAACACATCGGATTCCGCGGCGAGTTCGACGAGGGCGGCGCAGGGTCCGCTGTCCCCGGAGTACGCGAGGACGCGTCCGGCGCACTCGGCGCGCAGCCCGTACGCCTCGGTGTCGTGCGCGACGGCCCGCGCGGCGAGCCGCAGGTTCCAGTGCCGGACGGCATGACCGTCGTACAAGGGATGGAAGTCGAGGATGCCGTCGAGGAAGCGCACGTCGGACCTCCCGAAGAACCCGGCGAGGCGGTGGGCACAGCCGGGTGGCGCGTACACCGGGATCGGGGCGGGCGGGGTGAGCCCGCCGTACGCGAAGGCGTACACGGCGGAGAGCAGGTCGGCCGTGTGGTCGGCGTGCAGGTGGGAGATCCAGATCGCCGTCAGCCGGGAGGGATCCGTGTGCCGCTGCAACTCCGCGAAGGTTCCGGGACCGGCGTCCACCCACACCTCGGCGCCCCCGCCGCGCAGCAGATAGCCGGAGCAGGGGCGGCCCGGCGCCGGGTGCGGGGAGGCGGTACCGAGGACGGTGAGGCTGAGGGGCGGCATGGTGGGGAGCGTACGGTCCGGGCCTGCCGCCCGCCGCCCGTTTCCGTTCCTCTACGGCAGGGTGGTACCGGCGTCTACGGCGTCCAGCCCGGGTTCCGCCCGCTGAGGCCCAGGGCCCGGTCCAGCAGCGGCGCGCCCTGGGGCACCGGGACGATCGGGCCGAAGATGGCGTCCCGGCTCGGGTCGTCGGCGGAGGCCTGGAGGAAGCCGTACGACGCCTGGAGGGCGGCGGGGTCCGGGTCGTACGGCCGGCCGGTGGTGCGGGCGAGGTCCCAGCCGTGGACGACCAGTTCGTCGACGGCGACGGCCGCGGCGATCTCGGCGGGCAGGTCCACGCCGCCCGCGCGGGTCATGCCGGTCCAGGCGGCCGGGTCGCGCCAGGCCTCGGCGAGTTCGTCGAGGATCTTGGGGAGTTCCTCGCGCCAGCCGGGGCCGATGTCCGGGACGGAGTCGGTCGGCGGGGTGTCGGTGGTGGCGCCGAGGTCCTTGCGGGCGGCGTCGCGGAAGGCAGCGGAGAGATGGAGCAGGTGGCCGAGGATGTTGCGCACCATGTACTGCGGACACGGCGTGGCGTTCCTCAGCTGATCATCGGTGACCGCTTCGGCCAGCCGGGCGATGACCTGGGTCTGCGGTCCGAGGTCCAGGGTCGGGACGGTCATTCGGTGCTCCTCGGGGTTCGCGGTGTGGTGAGGGGTTGACCGTCGCGGCTCCGAAAACTCATCGCTCGGCATCTACGGCACCTGCCCCATCCCGACGCGTGGGCCTTAGACCCACGATGTGCAGGCATGACGAAGACATGGGCGGTGCTCCGTGACCGCAATGCCAGGCTCTACCTCACCGGAGTTCTCGTCTCGGGCTTCGGCACCTCGGCCCTGTGGCTGGTGTCCGGCGTCTGGGTCAAGGACCTCACCGGCTCGGACGGCCTGGCGGCGCTGTGCATGCTGGCGATGTGGGCACCCACCCTGGCGGGCCCGCTGCTCGGCACGATCGCCGACCGGGTCCGACGCAAGCCGCTGCTGATCGGCGGCAACCTGCTGTCGGCGGCCCTGTTGCCGATCCTGCTCATCGACCGGGCCCCGGTCGTCCTCGCGGTCCTTCTCGCCTACGGCGCGGCAGGCGTCGTCCACGACGTGGTGGAGTCGGCCCTCGTCGCCGGCGCCGTTCCCCCGTCCCTGCTCGGCGACTTCAACGGGCTGCGGATGGCGATCACCGAGGGCATGAAACTGGTGGCACCCCTGGCGGGAGCGGGCCTCTACACCCTCTACGGCGGCCCGGCCGTGGCGCTCCTGGACGCGGTCACGTTCGTGCTCGCCGCGCTCCTGTACGCCGGGCTCCGGGTCCACGAGAGCCGACCGGCCCCCCTCACGCAGGCGACAGCCCACGGCACCGGGGGCGAGCCGCCGGGTCCGACGGCGACCACGGCGGAGGCACCCGATCACCGCCCCACCTCCACCACCACGCGCAAGCCACCCGCCACCACCGGGCGCGGGCTGTTCCGGCGGGCCGCTACGGCGTCGAGAACCCCCGCCGCCACACCGGCCACCGAGACCGGGCCGCAGCCGTCCGGACGAAGGACGACCGCGCCGAAGCCGGCCGGTCACGGCCCCACCTCCACCACCACGCGCAGGCCACCCGCCACCACCGGGCGCGGGCTGTTCCGGCGGGCCGCGACGGCGTCGAGGGCGCCCGGCAGCGCACCACCGCCGCCGGAAGAAGCTCTCTCCCGCGCGGACCACACCCCGACGCCGTCCAGGCGCACCCCCGCCGGAACCCGCCACCTATGGGCCCACCCCACACTGCGCCCCCTGATCCTGGCCGCCGGCACCACCATGCTCTGCGCGGGGCTCAACGGCGCCCTGCTCTACGCCGTGATCGACGGCCTCGGCCACTCCCCCACGTACGCCGGTGCGCTGTACGCCGTCCAGGGCGCCGGTTCCGTGGCGGTGGGGCTGCTCTCCGGGCCCGCCCTGCGTCGGCTGGGCGAGCGCCGGTTCGCCGCGTACGGCATCACCCTGACCGCGGTGGCCGCCGGGCTGCGGGCGGTCCCCTCGGACCCGCTCGCCCTCGTCTGCAGCGCGGCCATCGGCCTGGGCCTGCCCTGTGTGCTGATCGCCGCGCTCACCGCCGTCCAGCGCGAGACCCCGGACGCGCTGCTGGGCCGTACGGTCGCCACCGCCAACACCCTGGTGTACACCCCGAACGTGCTCGGTCTCGCGGCGGGCGCGGCCCTGGTCGAACTGGTAGACCAGCGGCCGCTGTCAGCCGTCCTGGGCGTGGCCTGGCTCGCCGTGGCCCTGCCGCTGTTTCAGAGGGCGGCGAGCCCCTCGCGGATCGCGGACAGGTCGCCGTCCGACGCCAACCCCGCGTGATACAGCCGGACTTCGCTCGCCCCGAGCTCCCGCGCGCGGGCCACGTCCGCCGCGAGGGTGCCCGGGCTGCCGCCCATCGCCGAGACGACGGGGAAGTTGGCGGCGATGACCGCGTCCGCTCGGGCCCGGGCGAAGGGCGTGAGCAGGTCCGGACCGCCCGCGCAGGGCACGACGACACCGTCCGCGACGGACAGGATGTGCTCGGGGTCGACGCCCGGGTTGGCACCGACGTGGTACGACACAGGGTCGGCGTGCAGCAGGATCTGGAAGCCTTCGGGAGCGGCCGCGCGGACCGCCCGCACCGCCGTCTCCTGGAGCGTACGGGCGGTTTCGTCGCGCCACGCGCGCGTGGCCGCCGCCGACTCGGAGCCGAGCAGCTTCTCGACCCCGTCCCAGCCCCCGTCGTCCGGCGCGCCCTGCCACAGCGGCTCCAGCGCGACCCGTACGGCGGCGGCGAGCGCGTCGGCGTCCAGCCCCTGCTCGCCGTACCCCTCGCGGCACGTTCCGCAGAAGCAGAGCGCCATGAGGTACATCCCGGCGTCGCCGAGGGGCACCCCGCCGGTCTTGTCGTGGGCGTGCAGGTGCTGGAGGCCGTACCAGCCGAGGGACTCCAGTTCGGTGCCGGCCGCGCCCGGACGCAGTGCCGCCTCGACGGCGAGGTCGACGAGGTACGCGCGCGTGGCGGGCTGTGCGATGCACGGGGCCCACGGGTAGCGGTCGCCGTAGGCGTTGACGACGGAGGTGCTCGGGTGCTCGGCGCCCAGGCGGGAGTTGTGGGCGAGGACGACCCAGGTGTGCACGTCGAGGCCCGCCCCGGACAGCTGCGCGGCCGCCTCGCCGAAGGCGTCGCCGGGGGCCCAGTCGCCGGCCGGGTACGGACGCAGTTCCCGCCCTGCCCAGCGGGAGTCCGTCGGGTACAGCACGGCCGCGTGCTCCGCGGTGACGATGCGGTGGCGCGGGTGGCGGGGGGTCAACGCGCGCGTGGAGTGGTAGGCGGAGGCGAGGGTCGCCTGCTGTACGCCGAGCCCGGCGATGCGGGCCGCTGCCTCCGGGTCCCCGTTGACGTCCCAGGGGTAGACGAACGTCGACGCCTTCACTGTGCCTCCTCCAGCAGCGCGTACCCGCGCTCGATGATCTCCGCGAGCTGCTTCACATGATCCTCGCCCGGCTCGTGCAGCGGCGGGCGGACCTCCCCCACGTCGTGCCCGCGCATCCGGACACCGGCCTTGACGAGGGAGACGGCGTAGCCGCGGCCACGCGCGCGCAGTTCGACGAAGGGACGGTAGAAGCCGTCGAGCAGACGGTCGGCGGTGGCCCGGTCGCCCTCGACGAGCGCGCGGTGGAAGGCGAGGGCGATCTCGGGGGCGAAGCAGAAGACCGCGGACGAGTACAGGGGGACGCCGATGGCCTGGTAGGCGAGCTGGGTCTGCTCGGCGGTCGGCAGTCCGTTGAAGTAGAGGAAGTCGCCGGGGACCTCGGTGCGTACGGCACTGACGATCCGCTGCATCAGATCGAGGTCGCCGAGGCCGTCCTTGAGGCCGATGATCCCCTCGGTGCGGGCCAGTTCGACGACGGCTTCGGGGGTGAAGACGGCGTTGTCGCGCTGGTAGACGATCACCGGGAGCGCGGTCGCGGCGGCCACCTCGCGGTAGTGCCGCAGCAGCCCCTCCTGCCCTGCGATCACGAGGTACGGCGGCATGGCGAGCAGTCCGTCGGCCCCGGCCGCCTCGGCGAGCCGCGCGTACCGTACGGCGAGCGCGGTGCCGTATCCGGCGCCCGCGACCACCGGCACGCGCCCCTCCGTCGCCTCGACGGCCGCCCGGACGCACGCCTCGAACTCCTCGGGCGTGAGCGCGTGGAACTCCCCGGTCCCGCAGCACGCGAACACGGCCGCGGCCCCCGCGTCCACGCCTTGGCGTATGTGCGCGCGATACACGGCGAGGTCGATGGATCCGTCCGGGCCGTAGGCGGTGACGGGGAAGAACAGCGGCCCACTGGGGATGCCGAGTCGGTGGGCGAGGTCGGCGGACGGCGTCACAGGCTCTCCCTAGAGTGGCATGCAGAATACTGATCAGAGTTTATGTTTATGAACACGCGTCGCGCCACCCTTGACGAAGACAAGACCCAATCCCTAACTTGTCCACGAATGTGAATACCGTACTCATGAGGCCGTTCAAGGAGACCCGAGAATGCCCGCTCCCCGTACCGTTCTGCTCACCGGTGCCGCCGGCGGGCTCGGCACCCTGATGCGGGATCTGCTCCCGGCCTACGGTTACGACCTGCGTCTGCTCGATCTGCGGCCCGTCGAGGGCGAGCCGGACGCGGTCGTCGCCGACCTCGCCGACAAGGACGCGGTGCGCGAGGCCGTGCGGGGCGTCGACGCGATCATCCATCTCGCGGGCATCTCCCTGGAAGCCCCCTTCGAGAAGATCCTCAAGGCGAACATCGAGGGCACCTACAACCTGTACGAGGCAGCGCACGCGGAGGGCGTCGGACGGATCGTCTTCGCCTCCTCCAACCACGCCGTCGGCTACACCCCGCGCCCACAGGGCAGCGACCCTCTGATCCCGATCGACACCCCGCGCCGCCCGGACACGTTCTACGGCCTGTCCAAGTCCTTCGGCGAGGACCTCGCCCAGTTCTACTGGGACAAGCACGGTCTGGAGACCGTCTCCGTGCGCATCGGCTCCTGCTTCCCCGAGCCCACGAGCGTGCGCATGCTCTCGCTGTGGATGAGCCCGGCCGACGGCGCCCGCCTCTTCCACGCGGCCCTGACCGCCGAGCAGGTCGGCCACACCGTGGTCTACGGCTCCTCTGCCAACACCCGCCTGTGGTGGGACCTCACCACCGCGCGGGCGCTCGGCTACGACCCGCAGGACGACTCCGAGCCCTACGCGGAGAAGCTGATCGCCGAGCAGGGCGAACTCCAGGAGGGCAACGAGGGCCACGCCTACCTGGGCGGCCAGTTCGTGACGGACCCGCCGATCTGGCCGTACTGAGACACCGGCGGACAGGCGGGCGGGCACCGAACGGGCCCGCCCGCATCCATATCCGGGCACGGACGGACTCCTGAGGGCGGGCGCGACAGCGCCGCCCTCAGGGGGGCGGGGAACTGCGCGACCAGCCACAACGAACCCGCAGCCGCCACCCGGCCGCACACCCCACCCCCGTGGGCGCGCTCCGCCCGAACGGGCACACGCGGTCACTATCACCCGAGCAACAGACCTGGTCACCACACCCCGCCCGCTGTACAACTTCCTGCAGACGGCCCGAACGGGCACCGAACGACAGGAAGGCGGGTGACCGAATGACCAGTACCGCGGAAGAACGCCAGCGGGAGATCGTACGGACCGCCCGCACCACCGGCTCCGTCGACGTCAACACCCTTGCCACCACACTCGGCGTGGCCAAGGAGACCGTGCGACGGGATCTGCGCGCCCTGGAGGACCACGGCCTGGTGCGCCGTACGCACGGCGGGGCCTACCCCGTGGAGAGCGCCGGGTTCGAGACCACACTCGCCTTCCGGGCCACCAGCCATGTGCCCGAGAAACGCCGGGTCGCGGCCGCCGCGGCCGAGTTGCTCGGGGACGCCGAAACGGTCTTCGTCGACGAGGGCTTCACCCCGCAGCTCATCGCCGAGGCCCTGCCCCGGGACCGGCCGCTGACCGTGGTCACCGCGTCCCTGCCGGTCGCCGGCGCCCTCGCCGAGGCCGAGAACACCTCCGTCCTGCTGCTCGGCGGCCGGGTCCGCCCCGGCACCCTGGCGACCGTCGACCACTGGACGACCAGGATGCTGGCCGGCTTCGTCCTCGACCTCGCCTACATCGGCGCCAACGGCATCTCCCGCGAACACGGCCTCACCACCCCCGACCCCGCGGTCAGCGAGGTCAAGGCGCAGGCGATCCGGGCCGCGCGCCGCACGGTGTTCGCGGGCGTGCACACCAAGTTCGGCGCGGTCAGCTTCTGCCGGTTCGCGGAGATCGGCGCGCTGGAGGCGATCGTGACGAGCACCCTGCTGCCCTCTTCCGAGGCCCACCGGTACTCACTGCTGGGGCCACAGGTCATCCGGGTCTGAACGTCCGACTGACGTGCTCAGCGGGCCTTTTATGTCATGAAGTGCCCTTTATGCACCGCTATATTCCTCTATGTCCAGGAGCGATCCATGCGAACCCAGAGCCGACGACGGCCACCGCGAGCCACGCTCGCCATGGCCGCCGCAGGGACGCTGCTCACCCCGCTGCTCTCCGGCTGCTGGGTCGGGGCGGGCGGGGCGGGGTCGGGCGGCGACGCCATCAACGTCCTGATGGTCAACAACCCCCAGATGACCGAGCTGCAGAAGCTGACCCGGGCCCACTTCACCAAGGAGACCGGGATCAAGGTCAACTTCACCGTCCTGCCCGAGAACGACGTCCGCGACAAGATCAGCCAGGACTTCGCCAACCAGGCCGGTCAGTACGACGTGGCGACCCTGTCGAACTACGAGATCCCGATCTACGCCCGCAACGGCTGGCTGCACGAGATGGACTCGTACGTGGCCAAGGACCAGTCGTACGACGAGAAGGACGTCCTGGCGCCCATGCGGCAGTCGCTGACCGGCGACGACGGCAAGCTCTACGGCCAGCCCTTCTACGGCGAGTCGTCCTTCCTGATGTACCGCAAGGACGTCTTCGAGCAGAAGGGCCTGACGATGCCGGCCCGTCCCACCTGGCAGCAGGTGGCCGACCTGGCGGCGAGGGCCGACGGGGCTCAGCCCGGCATGAAGGGCATCTGTCTGCGCGGTCTGCCGGGCTGGGGCGAGGTCATGGCCCCGCTCACCACGGTCGTGAACACCTTCGGCGGCACCTGGTTCGACAAGAGCTGGAAGGCCCGGCTCGACTCACCCGCCTTCGTGAAGGCGACGACGTTCTATGTCGACCTCGTGCGCGAGCACGGCGAGTCCGGCGCCGCCCAGTCCGGCTTCGCCGAGTGCCTCAACAACATGACCCAGGGCAAGGTCGCCATGTGGTACGACGCCACCTCCGCGGCCGGTTCCCTGGAGGCGAAGGGCTCCCCGGTCAAGGGCAAGGTGGGCTACGCCCCCGCCCCCGTCGAGGAGACGAATTCCTCCGGCTGGCTCTACACCTGGGCCTGGGGCATCCAGGACGCCTCCCGCAACCCCGACAAGGCCTGGCAATTCGTCTCCTGGGCCTCCGGCAAGGAGTACGAGCAGCTGGTCGGCGACGAGATCGGCTGGTCCAACGTCCCGGCCGGCAAGCGTGCCTCCACGTACACCAACCCTGAGTACGTCAAGGAGGCCGCCGCCTTCCAGGAGATGACCAAGGAGGCCATCGAGCAGGCCCGGCCGAACGACCCGGGGGTGCAGCCGCGCCCCGCGCCCGGCATCCAGTTCGTCGGCATCCCCGAGTTCACCGACCTCGGCACCAGGGTCTCCCAGGAGATCAGCGCGGCCATCGCCGGACGCCAGTCCGTCGAGTCGGCCCTGAAGAAGTCCCAGCAGATCGCCGAGAAGATCGCCGAGGAGTACGAGGGACGATGACCGCGACCACGACGGCCCCCCTGGCCACCACTTCCGTACGCACCGCGCGGCAGCCCTCGGGCCGGCTGCGCGCCTGGGCCACCCGCGGCCCGCTGCTCCCCGCCCTGATCTTCATGATCGTGGTCACCCAGCTGCCGTTCGTGGCCACGGTGGTGATCTCGTTCTTCGACTGGAACTCCCTCTATCCCAAGGCCCGTCACTTCACCGGCGTCGACAACTACCAGGAGGTCCTCACCGACGCGGACCTGCGCCACTCGGTGTGGACGACGGTCCTGCTGACGGTGACCGTGGTCCTGGTCAGCCTGGTTCTCGGACTGCTCCTGGCCCTGCTCCTCGACCGGCGCTTCAAGGGCCGGGGCGTGGTCCGCACCCTGCTGATCGCCCCCTTCCTGGTGGTCCCGGTGGCAGCCGCCCTGCTCTGGAAGCATGTGCTCTACAACCCCGAATACGGCCTGCTCAATGGGCTGTTGCACTATGTGGGCGGCCCACAGCCGGACTGGATCTCCCACACCCCGCTGCTCGCGGTCGAGGCCTCCCTGGTCTGGCAGTGGACCCCGTTCATGATGCTGATCCTGCTGGCCGGCCTGCAGAGCCGCGACCAGCAGCAGATGGAGGCCGCGCGGGTGGACGGCGCGAGCGACTGGCAGATCTTCCGCTATCTGACCCTCCCGCATCTGCGCCGCTATCTCGAACTCGGCGCCCTGCTGGGCTCGATCTACATCGTCCAGAACTTCGACGCGGTCTTCACGATCACCTCCGGCGGCCTCGGGACCGCCAACCTTCCCTACACCGTCTACCAGAGCTTCTACCAGGCCCACGAGAACGGCCTCGCCTCGGCCGCGGGCGTCCTGGTCGTCATCGGCTCGATCATCATCGCGACCTTCGCCCTGCGCGTGGTGTCGTCCCTGTTCCGTGAGGAGGTCGGCCGGGCATGAGCAGCACCATCGCCGTGAAACGCAAGGGACTTGGTCTGGGTCTGGTGGCCTGGCTGCTGGGGATCGTCTTCTTCCTGCCGATCGCCTGGATGGCCCTGACGTCCTTCCACTCGGAGACGGACGCGGCCACCAACCCGCCCTCCTTCGGCGCCGCCCTCACCCTGGACGGCTACCGCGAGTTCTTCGGCACGGGCGGCGGCGCGAGCCCCTGGCCGGCACTGATCAACTCGACGGTCGCCTCGCTGGCCTCGACCCTCTTCGTCCTGCTCCTGGCCCTCCCGGCGGCGTACGCGCTCTCCATCCGCCCGGTGAAGAAGTGGACGGACGTCCTGTTCTTCTTCCTGTCGACGAAGATGCTCCCCGTGGTGGCGGGCCTGCTGCCCATCTACCTGTTCGCGAAGAACACGGGCATGCTCGACAACATCTGGCTGCTGGTCATCCTCTACACGTCGATGAACCTGCCGATCGCCGTCTGGATGATGCAGTCCTTCCTCGCCGAGGTCCCGGTGGCGGTGATCGAGGCCGCGCGCGTGGACGGTGCCCGCCTTCCGACCATCCTCGCGCGCGTGGTGGCCCCCATAGCCCTGCCCGGCATCGCGGCAACAGCCCTGATCTGCTTCATCTTCAGCTGGAACGAACTGCTCTTCGCGCGGGTGCTCACCGGCGTGGTGGCCGAGACCGCCCCCGTCTTCCTGACCGGCTTCATCACCAGCCAGGGCCTGTTCCTGGCGAAGGTGTGCGCCGCGTCGCTCGTCATCTCCCTGCCGGTGCTCGCCGCGGGGTTCGCCGCCCAGGACAAACTGGTCCAGGGCCTGTCCCTTGGAGCCGTGAAATGAAGGCCGCCGTCATCGAGTCCGTGGGCCGTGCCGTCGTCGCCGAGGTCCCCGACCCGACGCCAGGGCCGCGCGAGGTCGTCGTCGAGGTCGCCGCGTGCGGCCTGTGCGGCACCGACCTGCACATCCTCCAGGGCGAGTTCGCCCCCGAGCTGCCGATCGTGCCGGGCCACGAGTTCGCGGGCGAGGTCGTCGGCGTCGGCACCCAGGTCACCGAGCTCGCGGTCGGCGACCGGGTGGCCGTGGACCCGTCCCTGTACTGCCACGAGTGCCGGTACTGCCGTACGGGCCACAACAACCTCTGCGAACGCTGGGCCGCGATCGGCGTGACCACGGCGGGTGGCGCGGCGCAGTTCGCCGCCGCGCCGGTGGCCAACTGCGTACGGCTGCCCGAACACGTCCGCACCCAGGACGCGGCGCTGGTGGAGCCGCTGTCCTGCGCGGTGCGGGGTTACGACGTCCTGCGGTCCCGGCTGGGCGCCCATGTGCTGATCTACGGCTCGGGGACCATGGGCCTGATGATGCTGGAGCTGGCCAAGCGGACCGGCGCGGCGAGCGTGGACGTGGTGGACGTGAACCCGGCCCGGCTGGAGACGGCCCGCAAGCTCGGCGTCTCGGCGTCCGCCGCGAACCCGGACGAGCTGGACCGCCCGCAGGGCTGGGACCTGGTGATCGACGCGACGGGCAACGCGGCGGCCATCCAGGACGGCCTGGACCGGGTGACCAAGGCCGGAACCTTCCTCCAGTTCGGCGTGGCCGACTACGCGACGCGGGTGACGATCGACCCGTACCGCATCTACAACCAGGAGATCACCATCACCGGTTCCATGGCGGTCCTGCACAGCTTCGAACGTGCGGCGGAGCTGTTCGCGACCGGTGTCCTGGATCCTGAGGTCTTCATCAGCGACCGGCTGCCACTGGACCGGTATCCGCAGGCGCTGGAGCAGTTCTCGGCGGGGGTGGGGCGGAAGATCGTGGTGGTGCCGTAGGGAACACGGCGTCAGTTTCACGCCACTGTCCATGAGTTGCCTTGCCGTTCCCTGTGAGGCGAGAGGACACTCGAACGATGGCCCGGGGCGTCCGGATGGGCGCCCCTCAGGGTGCCGACATCGGGGCGTCACAGGGGGAATATTGTCATGCCCACATCACGATCTTCAAGAGCGAGATCCTTACTCGGACGCACCGCCGTCGGCCTCGCCGGCGCTCTGGCCCTGTCCGTCACGGCACAGTTGGGAATCGGCGCGACAGGAGGCGGCGCCTGGGCCGCCGCCCACCAGCAGCTGAAGTCGGCGGACACCTCGTCCCTGGCGGCCGAGGGCGTCACGCCCAAGGCGCCACCCGGCCCGGGACCCGTCGTCCGGGATCTGCCCGCCTCCGCCGAGACCAACCACGGACTGCCCCAGGGCAAACGGCCCCCGGTCGTACCGCCGGCCACCCGGGCCGAGGGCCGGGCCCAGAAGCTGTCGAAGACCGAGTGGTCGAAGGTCCGCAAGCCGAAGCCGGTGGCCCCGCTCATCACGGAGAAGCGGGCCGCGGCCGCCGCGGCGGGAGCCCAGTCCCTCGTCCTGCGACCTGGCTTCACCATCGGTGACACCTCCCTGGTCCTCTACTTCGACGCGGCCTCCCCGGGTGTCTCCGACTGGGCCTCCTGGCACGCCACCGTGTACGACCCGGAGACCGGCACCGCGCAGGAGTCCGCGCCCCAGGCGAACACCGACCCGCCGGTGTGCGGTGCCCCGCGCACGTACTGCCGCAGCTTCGGCGCCGCCGAGGGCTGGACTCTGACCGACGGCCACGACTACTTCGTGACGCTCACCGTGACCCTCAACGACGGCACCCAGGTCACCTCCGACCCCAGCGCCAGGGCCAAGGCCAGGGCCACTGCGGATCCGCCCGCGCTCCCGGCCGACCAGACGGTGGGCTGCTCCTGCGGCAACGCGCTCACCCCGACCACCTTCGGCCAGGCGCTGCGCGGCCACAACGTCAACACCGGCACCGGAGCCTTCGTCCTGAGCTCGACCGACCTCAGGATGCCCGGGTTCGGGGTGCCCTTCCAGGACGTACGGCGCTACTCGTCCGCCAGCACCACCGCCGGGTCGCTCGGCGTCGGCTGGTCCTGGACCTACGACGTACGGGTCCTGCCGCCCGCCGGCGACGAGACCGCCGTGACCGTGCGGGCCGAGGACGGCGCCCGGGTGACCTACCGACGGGCCGCCGACGGCTCCTACGACCGGCCCCCGGCGGTGCGCTCCGACCTCAGTGCCGTCGAGGGCGGCGGCTGGAAGCTGGTCACGCCGAACGGCATCATCTACCGCTTCGACGCGACCGGCCGGCTGACCTCGGTGAAGAGCGCGCGCGACCTGGGCGTGACGCTCGCCTACGGCGCCTCCTCCTGGACGATCACCGACGCGGCGGGCCGAGTGGTCACCGTACGGCTCCAGTCGGACGGTCTGGTCAAGAGCATCGCCCTGCCCGACGGCAGGACGGTCGGCTACGCCTACGCGGGCGGCCGGCTCGGCTCGGTGACCGACGCCACCGGCGCGGTCTGGCGCTACACGTACGACGCCGACGGGCTGCTGGCCAAGGTGTACGACCCGAAGGGCCGCGTCCAGCTGACCAACGCCTACGGCGGCGGCCGGGTGGTCAGGCAGACCGACATCACCGGAGCGGTCACCTCGTTCTCCTGGGACCCGGGCAAGCACGAGTCCACCACGACCGACCCGGACGGCGTGAAGTACTTCGACGGCTACCGCGGCAACATCCTGATCTACAGCCAGAACGGCAACGGCGACACCGTCAACCAGCGCTACGACACCTCGGTCAACCCCGACCTGCTCGTCGACGCCAAGGGCAGCCAGTACGTCCAGGCCTACGACCGGTCGGGCAACGTCACCTCCGCCACCCAGCCGGAGCCCTTCAACGCCACGGCGACCAACACCTACGACGCGCACAACAACCTGACCTCGCACACCGACGCGCTCGGCAACAAGGCGGTCTTCGGATACACCGCCTTCGACGAGCTCGCGACCGTCACCGACCCGGGAGAGAACCGGACCGTCTTCACGGTCGACGACCGCGGCCTGGTCACCGCGCTGAAGGACCCGCGCGGCAAGGTGACGAGGATGGCGTACGACTCCGCCGGCAACCTCGTCGCGAGGACGAGCCCGCTCGACGAGAAGAGCACCTACGGCTACGACCGCACGGGCCGCCTCACCAGCTCCACCGATCCCCGCGGCAACCTGTCGGGCGCCGATGCCACCGCCTTCACCACGCGGTTCGTGTACGACAACCTCGACCGGCTCCGCAAGAGCTACGACCCGGGCAAGGAAGACCCCTGGACGACCGTCTACGACGAGCTCGGCCAGCTCACCGCGACCGGCAACCCGCTCGGTGACTCGACCACGTACGCCTACACGGAGGTCCTGGGCCGTACCGCCTCGATCACCGACCCGAACGAGCACACCACCAGGTACACGTACACCGCCGCCGGACGGCAGGCGTCCGTCACCGACGGCGCCGGCAACAAGACCACGTACACCTACAACAACCGCGGCAACCTGGCGACCGTGGTCTCCCCGCGGGGCAACGTGAGCGGCGCCAACAAGGCCCAGTTCACGTCCACGTACATCTACGACTTCAACGCGAACGTGGTCCGCGTCTCGCACCCGTATCCCGGTGGCGGTTTCGTCACCAATGACGCCCGCTTCGACGAACTCAACCGGCAGACCGCCGACATCGACGAACTCGGGAAGTCCACGACCACCAGCTACGACAACAACAGCAACGTGGTCTCCACGGTCGACCCGCTCGGCCAGTCCACCTCCATCAGCTACGACATCAACAACCGTCCCTCCGCCGTGACCGTCCCGGCAGGCGGCCAGGTCACCACCCAGTACGACGCGGCCGGCAACCCGGTCAAGCGGACCGCCGCCACCGGTGGGGTCACCACCTGGACGTACGACGACGACGGACGCCTCGCGAGCACCGTGGAGCCCCGGGGCAACGCCGACGGGGCGAGCCCGGCCGGCTACACGACCTCCTACGGCTACGACGCCGAGGGCAACCTGACCAAGGTCACCGACCCGCTCGGCGCGGCGACCGTGTTCCAGTACGACGGGGTCAACCGTGTCGTCGGCACCACGGACGCCGCGGGACACGCCATCCGCTACAAGTACGACGACGCCGACCGCCAGCGCTCCCTCAGCGGCCCGCAGGACGGAGCGGTCACCTCGTACGAGCGCGACGCGGCCGGCCACATCACCTCGCGCACCGACCCCAACGAGCATGTCAGCAGGTACACCTACGACGCCGTGGGCCGCCTCGACTCCGCGACCGACCCGCTGGGCCGTCGCACCGCCTACACCTACGACGCCGAGAACAACCTCACCCGGACCCTCACCCCGGGTTCCGGCGACGCCACCTCCCGCACGATCGCCAACAGTTACGACATCCTCGGCCGGCAGACCGGCCAGGACCTCGCGGGCGGCCAGACCATCTACGCCTACAACTACGACGCCAAGAACCGGCTCACCAGCCTCGCCGACCCCGGCGGCCTGAGCACCCGCTCCTACGACAACGCCGACCGGCTGACCGCCGTGAAGCGGGGCGAGGACACGTTCTCCTACGGCTACGACGCCAACGGCAACATCACCTCGCGCACCTGGCCGGACGGCACCGTGGTGGACGCCGACTACGACGCCTCCGACCGGATGACGGGGCTGGCCACCCACGGCGGCACCGCCGGAACCGGACGCGCCGCCTACAGCTTCGGCTACGACCCGGCGGGCCGGCTGACCCGCACCACCGGGCCCGAGTCCGGCGGCCTGGTCACCGACCGCGGCTACGACCGCGCGGGCCGGCTCTCCGACCTGAACAGCCACAACACGGCCGGGACCGTCGCCCGCTTCCGCATCGACCACGACGCCGTCGGCAACCCCACCTCGATCAGCACCACCCGGGGCGCCGCCGAGCAGACCGTCGCCTACACCTACGACGTGGCCAACCGGGTCACCGGTGCCTGCTACGCGGCGAGCACCTGTTCCGGCTCCCCGTCCGGCACGGTCGCCTACAGCTACGACAAGGTCGGCAACCGCCTCACCCAGAAACTCACCGGCTCGGCGGGCAGCGGCACGGTCCGCTACGACTACGACAAGGCGGACCAGCTCACCCGCGCCGAGGACTCCGCGGCCGACACGGTCACCAAGTACGGCTACGACGACCAGGGCAACCTGACCAGGGCCGGGGACAGTTCCTTCGACTACAACCTCGACCACAGCCTCGCGTCGGCCACCATCGACGGCATCACCACCAGCTACGGCTATGACGGAGGGGGCCTGCGCCGGACCGCCGTCACCGACACCGGCGCCGATGTCACCAGCCGCACCTTCACCTGGGACATCGCGGGCGACAACCCGCAACTCGCCCTCGAGCGCACCGCCCAGTCCAGTACCCCGGACACCGGCACCGCCCGCGGCTACCTCAACGGTCCGGGCGAGACCCCGCTGGCCCTGCTCACCGGAACGTCCGTCAACCCGTTCGCACCGGACTGGCTGGCCGGCGTGGCCGACGTGCTCTCTCCCGAGGGCGACGTCCTGGCCGCGTACGACTTCGACCCGTACGGCGTGCCGCGCAAGAACGGCACCGCGGCCTCGGCGGTCTCCGGCAGCAAGGTCGACAACCCGGTCAGGTTCGCCGGCGGCTACCAGGACGCCGGTCTCGGCGGCGACTACGCCACCCCGGCCCGCGTCTACGCACCGTCCACCGGCCGCTTCGGCGGCGTCGACCCGGTGTCCCCGGCGGTCACCAACCCGGCCGTCAGCTCCTACGCCTACGTCGACAACCGGCCCACGTCCTTCCGGGACCCGTCCGGCGCCCAGGGCGGCAACCCCGACCACGACGACGCCGTACGGCTGGCCGTCTCCGACCGGCTCAACCCGCTGTACGGGCCGCAGAACGTGTACGGGGACGTGGTGCCCGGACAACTGACCCTGCCCGGCCACGTGGGCACGGGGTCCGGCGGCCGGATCTGTGTGCCGACCTTCCAGCCGCAGCCCGGTGACCCCGCGACCAGCTGCCCCGACATCATCGTCATCAACGGCGCGCTGACCTATCTCTACGAGGTCAAGCCCGCCTCCGACCAGCTCTCCAGCATCAAGCCCGCCCTGCCCGTCCGGGGAGTGGCGAACGCCGCCCAGGTACAGCGCTACATCAACTCCCTCGCCAATGCCGGATTCAGCAACGTCCAGGCCGGACCGCCCATCGTCCCGGCCACCAGGTCCTACGCGGACGGCAGCACGCTGACGATCTTCTCCGGCAACAGCTGGGCCTCGCTGGCCCCCAAGGGCAAGCGCCCGGCCGCCAACAGCGACGGCATCATCTACTACCTCAAGAAGAACCCGCCCAAGAAACCCACCAACCCGCCGACCGCGCCCAAACCCGACCAGCGCGCCCAGAAGCAGGACGAGGAGCCCAAGGACCAGCCGGCCGACCAGCCGATCCTGGGGGACACGGCGAAACAGGTGCTCGCCGTCGTCGCCGCGGTGGCGGTGGTCGCCCTGGTGGTGGTCGCGGTCGTCGTCCTGGCCCCGGCCGAGATCGCGGCGGGGGTGGTCGGCGGGCTCGTGGCCCTGGGCGCCTGGGCCTTCGGCTAGGGTTCGGCGCGACCCGCGCAACACCGGCACGACACGTCCAACGGGCGGGAGGCAGCAGCCGTGAACGACGAACTCCGTACCGCGGATCCCTGGTACGACCAGCGGCCGGAGATGAAGCAGCGCGAGTTCGACGCCGTGCACTTCTTCGTCAACCAACCCGGCTGCCCTCCCGCCCCCAGGCCCCGGCTGGGCGTCTATCTCGACTCCGGCCTGAGCCAGCGGGCACTCGCCCGCGAACTGCCACGGCTCATAGACGACATGCTCGCGGTGCTCGGCCGTACCACGGCCCTTCCCATGCGGCCGCACCAGGCCGGGTACGCCCTGGCGGGCCGGGCACCCGTCGACCGCTGGTGGGACGCCGAAACACCCGGCACCCTGGCGGCGGCCCTGGAGACCGGACAGGTCGAAGCCCTGTCCGTCTCCGTCGACGGCCCCGACGACGAGGAGTTCTGGTACCTGTCGCTGGCGGCGCTCCCGGACCGTCCGGACGCCGCCCTCGACCTCTCCCTCGTCCCCAGCCCCGACCTGTGGCCGTCCGAGGCCACCGACGCGGTCGCCGAAGCCCTGCTCGACCTGGTCGTCTCCTGGACGGAGCCGCTGTCCCTGCTGACCGCGGCCGTGACCTACGACCAGAGTGACCCCCAGCGCTCCCCCTGGGACCGCTGGTACGGGACGGACCACCGCACCACCGCACCTGTGGCCCACAACCACGTCCGCGGCTACTTCTGGGCCAATCTGCTGACCGCGGGACACCTCGCCCGGCTCGGTGGCCTCACCGCGCTCGCCGACCACGCGGTCCGGGAAGGCCTCAGCGTGCGGCGGGTGAGCGGGAACGCAGCCGTACTCCGCGGCTCCGGCCCGGTCGGCGAGTTCGACGACCGCGGGCTCGCCGCCACCAGGACCGTCCTCGGGCCGGTGCTCATCGACCACCCCTACATCTGCTACCAGGGCTATCCGCTGCGCATCCTGCCCGACCCGGGCACGGCCTTCCGGCGCGTACCGCCGGGCAGCCCCATGCCCCGATGGATCCCCTGAGCCCGACAACCACGCCCCTCGACAACCGCCGACCCGAACGGCCGCGGGTAAGGGAACGGCAAAGAGACCTCGCTCGTTCACCGGGCATGACAGCTATGACCCCCGGCTCGAACATCCCCCTGTCCGCCGCCCGCGTGACGGTGGACGTCGCCGCGCCCGTGCGGCTCGACGTATCGGGCCTGCTGCTCACCGCCGACGGCAAGGTGCGCTCCGACGACGACTTCATCTTCTACAACCAGCCCTCCGGCCCGGGGGTGACGTACCGCTCGGGCGGCGGTACGGCCCCCGACGCGATCACCGTCGACACGGCGGCCGTGCCGCCCGGCATCGAGAAGATCGTCGTCACCGCGAGCCCGGACGCCGCGGGCCAGACCTTCCAGGGCATCGAACCGACGGCCACGATCCGCAACGCGGACGACAACAGCGAGCTGGCCACCTTCACTCCGCCGCAGCTCGGCGCCGAGACGGCGCTGGTGATCGTGGAGATCTATCTGCGCAACGGCGCCTGGAAGGCCCGGGCGGTGGGGCAGGGGTACGCCAACGGGCTGGCCGGCATCGCGACGGACTTCGGCGTGACGGTGGAGGAACCGGCGGCCACGCCCGCCCCGACCCCCGTGGCTCCGCCGGTCGCGCCCACCGTGCAGACCCCGGTGGCTCCGCCCGCCCCGGCCATGGACCCCCGGATCGCCGCGCCGCCGGCGCCCGCCGCTCCCCCGGCGCCGCCCGCTCCCGCTCCCGGTGCCGGGAAGATCAACCTCGACAAGGGCCGGGTCAGCCTCCAGAAGAACCAGACCGTGTCCCTGGTCAAGGGCGGTCAGCCCCTTCTCTCCCAGGTCAAGATGGGTCTCGGCTGGGAGCCGGCGTACCGCGGCAAGGACATCGACCTCGACGCGTCGGTCATCGCCTACGGCCCGCAGCGCAACCACATCGACAGCTGCTACTTCGGCAAGCTGTCCATCGTCGGCGGCGCGATCAAGCACTCCGGCGACAACCTCACGGGCGAGGGCGGCGGTGACGACGAGGTGATCGTCGTGGACCTCGGCCGGCTCCCCCAGGAGGTCACCGGTCTCGTCTTCACGGTCAACTCCTTCTCCGGGCAGAAGTTCACCGAGGTCGCCAAGGCGTACTGCCGTCTCATCGACGCCGCGAGCGGCGAGGAGCTGGTCCGCTTCGACCTCACCAACGCGGAGGCGCAGACGGGCGTGATGATGGCCAAGCTGATCAAGCAGTTCTCCGGCGAATGGGAGATGACGGCGATCGGCGACTTCGTGAAGTCCCGCACCGTGAGGGGGATGGTGAAGCCGGCGGCCCAGGCGCTCTAGGCAGTTGTTCGGCTGCGGGCCG
This sequence comes from Streptomyces sp. NPDC005402, assembly GCF_040606575.1. Lineage (NCBI taxonomy): Bacteria > Bacillati > Actinomycetota > Actinomycetes > Kitasatosporales > Streptomycetaceae > Streptomyces > Streptomyces sp. NPDC005402. Next base: position 126,193 of record NZ_JBEXFB010000012.1, on the reverse strand, counting down.
GTGGGTGCAGTCAACGCCTGCCTGGCTGTACCCACCTGGGGGCGCGGGGAACTGCGCGACCAGCCCCCACCGACCCGCAGCCGCAAGACGACACGGCGGGGCACATCCTTGCGTGCCCCTACCCCTGCAGCCCCTCCGTCAGCAGCGTCAGATACCGCCGGATCGACTCCCCGCCCCCGTCGGCCAACTCCGCCGCCCCCGCCACCCCATGGGCCAGCCGGAGCAACTCGAGCGGCTCGACGTCCCCGCGCAGCGAACCTTCCTCCCGCGCCGCCGACACCAGCCGCTCCGCCGCCCCCCGCACATGCGTGCCGCAGGCCGTCAGCACGGTGTTGCCGCCGTCCGTGACAGCGGACCCCAGCAGCGCCTTCATGCCCCGCACCTGGATCGTCCCGACGCACAGCTCGTACAGCCACTCCGCCAGCGCCTCACCCGGCGCCAGCTCCTCCGCGAGCTCGTCGGCACGCCGGGCGAACCCCTCGAGGCGGTCCACGTAGGCCGCCTCCAGCAAGGCCTGCCGGGTCGGAAAGTGCCGGTAGAGGGTCCCGGAGCCCACCCCCGCCCGCTTGGCGATGTCGTCGAGCGACGCACCCTCCCCATGCTCGGCGAACGCCTCCGCGGCCACCCTCAGCAGCCGCTCGTAGTTGCGCCGGGCGTCCGCGCGCATGGGCCTGACCTGCGTCATCCAGATACTCCTTGCGAACCGGAGAGCCGCTCCGCATGGTATCGAACGGGTCAGAACAACGCGCTGTACCCGTTGAGCGCCGGCTGTCCGCCGAGGTGGGCGTAGAGCACGGTGGAGTCGGCGCCGATCTCCCCGCGCCGGACCAGGTCGATCATCCCGGCCATGGACTTGCCCTCGTAGACGGGGTCGGTGACCATCCCCTCGGTGCGGGCGGCGAGGCGCATCGCCTCCAGTGTGGTCTCGTCGGGGATGCCGTAGACGCCGGCGTGGTAGCGCTCGTCCAGCTCCACGTCCTCCTCGGTCAACTCCTTCTGTACGCCGATGAGTTGACCGGTGTTGTGGGCGATCCGCGCGATCTGTTCCCGGGTGGTGACGGGCTTGGCGGAGGCGTCGATGCCCAGGACGCGCCGGGGCCGGCCACCCGCCTCCTGAAGCGCCCGGAACCCGGCGATCATGCCGGCCTGGGTGGACCCGGTCACCGAGCAGACCACGATCGTGTCGAAGAAGACGCCCAACTCGCGCTCCTGGTCGGCCACTTCGTAGGCCCACGCGGCAAAGCCGAGACCGCCGAGCGGGTGGTCGGAGGCGCCTGCGGGAATGGCGTACGGCTTGCCGCCGCCCTCCTCGACGTCCCTGAGCGCCTGCTCCCAGCTCTCCTTGAACCCGATCCCGAACCCGGCCTTCACCAGGCGCACGTCCGCCCCGGCGAGCCGGCTGATCAGGATGTTGCCGACCTTGTCGTAGACGGCGTCCGGCCAGTCCACCCAACTCTCCTGCACGAGCACGCACTTGAGCCCGGCGCGGGCGGCGCAGGCGGCGACCTGACGGGTGTGGTTGGACTGGACGCCGCCGATCGAGACGAGGGTGTCGCAGCCCTTGGCGAGCGCGTCGGCGACCAGGTACTCCAGCTTGCGGGTCTTGTTGCCGCCGTAAGCGATCCCGGAGTTGCAGTCCTCGCGCTTGGCCCACAGCGCGGCCCCGCCGAGGTGCGCGGTGAGGCGCTCCAGGCGGTGGACGGGGGACGGTCCGAAGAGGAGCGGGTAGCGGTCGTAGGACGCTAGGGGCATGGGGACCTCCCGGGTGGGTCGGTGGGGGCTCAGTCGCTGTCGGCGAGTTCGGCCAGGCCCCGCCAGATCTCCGCGGTGACCCGGACCGCCTCGTCCACGTCACCGGCCGCGCAGGCCGCGATCAGCCGGTCGTGCAGGCCTGCCGAACGGCAGTTGCCGCCCTCGCCGAAGCGCCTGCGCTCCAGTCGGCGGATGAGGGGGGTGTAGCGGGCGGTGGTGGCGGCGGCCGCGCGGTTTCCGCTGACGCGGACGAGGACGTCGTGGAGCGCGTCGTCGGCGTGCAGGGCCTCGTCCACGTCACCGGCGGTGACGGCGGCCGCGAACCGTTCGTTGGCCGCGCGCATCATCTCGATGTCGGCGGCGAACAGCCGGGGGACGGCGACCCGCGTGACCAGTTCGTGCATGGCCCCGACCACGGCGGCGGCGTCCCGCACGTCGGCGGCGACGACCTGGGTCACCCGCGTGTAGCTCTGCGGCTTGCTCTCCAGCAGGCCCTCGTCGACCAGCCGCGTGAAGGCCTCCCGCACCGGCGCCCGCGACAGCCCGAGCCGCTCGGCGAGCTCGGCGTCCCGCACGACCGCCCCGGGCTCGATCTCCCCGGCCACGATGGCGTCCCGGATGGACGCGTAGGCGCGATCGCGGAGAAGGGTGCGGCCGAGTGGCCGTATGGCTTTCATGAACTGAAATGTTAGATGTCAGCGCTGGGCACGGGCAAGGGTGTGGCCCGCACCCCCGTGAGTGCGGGCCACGCTCGGGGCTCAGGCAGCCCAGGGCCAGTCGGCGTCCTGGGCCGCCTCGAGCAGCGGAACCATCCGGAAGGCCGCGTCCGTAAGGCCTCCGAAGGTGTGGCGGTTGCCGATGCCGGAGGGGCCGTGGCCCGCCCGGTAACCGGCGAGGTTCCAGGTGTAGACCGGCACGTCGGCCGGGACCTGCTCGGTCGGGCCGCCGTGGCGGTTGTACGTGTGCTGCTCGTCGGTGACGATCAGCACCCGGTCCTGTCCCCGGTAGTGCGCACGGACCGCCGAGGTGGTGTCGGTGCCGCCCAGGTCGCCGAAGCGGCCGAGGATCTTCAGCACCGACTCGCCCCTGCCGAACGACAGGCGCCGGTTCGTGGTGCCGAACTCGACGAGATCCGCGTCCGCCGCCCGCAGCGCGAGCGCCGTACCGAAGATCGCCGCCGCGTCCGCCCGGTTGAGCTGCGAACGGTCGGACAGCCGCGCCCACATCGAGCCCGAGCGGTCGACGAGCACCAGGGTCCGGCCGGGCAGCGCGGGCACGTTGGCCAGCGAGTGGCCGAGCGCCTGCTCCAGCGGGTGGGCCCAGCGCAGCGAAGGTGCGTGCTGGTACGCGGCGAGGTACCGGAAGGGGAACTGTCGCGACCGGGCCACCTCCGCCGGGTCGCTGATCCGGGCCGCCACCTGGGCCGCGACCTCGTCGGAGACTCCGGCCTCGTCGAAGTTCCGCAGGTTGCGGAGCAGCGCCATCGCACCCATGGACGGGATCACGGCCTCCCAGGCCGCCCTGTCCATCGGCCCCTGCAGCCAGCCCGCCAGCGCCTCCCATGTCATCCCCGCCGCCGCCAGCCGCTCGGCTCCGCCCTCGGACGTGACGACGGCACGCCGCTGCCCGACCGGCAGCGCCATCAGCTCGCGGTGCGCGCTCAGGATCCGGCTCGACGCGGGCGGCACGGCCGTGTCCGGGTGGTGCCGCCGGTCGAGGGCGTACTGGAACAGCTCGCCCTGCCACGGCTTGTCCGGGTCCGGTGCCGCGTGCACGAGGTTGAGGATGTCGCCGAAGCGGTAACCCTTGGACGCGGTGTCGTACTTCAGCAGCGACTTGCCGCTGTACAGCCGCTGTACCGCGTCGGCGATCCCGCGCTTGACGGGCTTCGGGACGCTACGGCCGTACTGCGCCGTCCAGTACCCGAGGAACTCGCCGGGCTCATCGGGACGCTGGAGTACGGAGGCCACGACCTGCCGGTTCGAGGGGCCGTCGGTGACGCCCGCGTCGAGACGCGCCTTCACGTACTCGGCGGCGCCCACGAGCGAGGCGGTGCGCAGGTTGCCCTCGCCGCGCAGCCAGCCGAGCAGGCCGGCGGTCCAGGCCGGGTCGGTGACGGCGAGCTGCCGTACGAGCGCGGCGAACCGGTCGTCGCGGTCCGCACCGGACTCGTAAAAGGTCTGCTGGGACACGAAATTGGCGACCGCGAGCAGAAAGAGCTCGGAGCGCGCGTCGCGCTCGCGGCCCCGGCCGCCCTCGTAGGTGCGGAGCACCCGGCCGGTCGACGTGACCCGCGAGATGGGCTGGGAGCGCGCGACCTTCTTGTTGAATCGTGCCATGGTGAATTCCCCCGAATTCCTGGATGTTCGGAGGAGGCACAGCAAAAGGTGGGTGCCTGAGATCAGGAGTCGGCGACGGACTTATTCCGGTGCTCTACCCAATTGAGCTACACCGACCCGAAGTCGATGACGGGAGTCGAACCCGCAACCGCCAGATCCAATGAAGTAACCGTTGCCTGCGCACCAGGCACCCACCATGAGCTGCGCCTCCCGAGATCAAGTCGGCGGCGGCGTGGGATTCTTTGAGAGAGAAGTAGCCGCTGCCTTCGCACCGGGAGGTGCGCTGTCTTGATCTCACTTTAGGAGGCACAACTCGGAGTGGCGACCGAATTAACTAGCCGCGCTTCTGCCGCTTCCACGGCCCCGTGATCGCCAGCATGATCCCCGGTGTCTGGATGTTGGCGTACAGCGTCCTGCCGTCGGGCGAGAAGGTGACGCCGGTGAACTCGCTGTACTCCGGCTCCTCTTCGGTGCCGATGTTGAGTTCGTTGCGGGCGATCGGATAGGTGCGGCCGCTCTCCGTGGCGCCGAACAGGTGCTGGACGCCCTCGCCGTCCTCGGCGATGACGAGGCCGCCGTACGGGGAGACGGTGATGTTGTCGGGGCCGTCGAAGGCGCCGTCCTCGGAGGGGTCCGGGTTCACGCCGAGGAGGACCTTGAGCGTGAGGGTGCGGCGCTTGGGGTCGTAGAACCAGACCGCGCCGTCGTGCTGGACGGGGCTCTCGGTGCGGGCGTACGAGGAGACGATGTACGTGCCGCCGTCGCCCCACCACATGCCCTCGAGCTTGCGGGCGCGGGTGACCTGGCCGGTGGTGAACTGCTTGCGGACGGAGGTCGTCCTGGCGTCGCGGTCGGGGACGTCCACCCAGTCGACGCCGTACACCGTGCCGATCTTCGTGGCGCGGGAGAGGTCGTCGACGAACTTGCCGCCGGAGTCGAAGCACTTGAAGGCCTGGAGGGTGCCCGCGTTCTCGGCGAGGGTGCGCAGCCTGCCGTGGCCGTGGCGGAAGCCCTCGGGCGGGGTCCAGCGGTACAGCAGGCCGTTGGGGTTGGACGCGTCCTCGGTGAGGTAGAGGTGGCCGCGCTTGGGGTCGACGACGACGGCCTCGTGGGCGTAGCGGCCGAGCGCCTTGATGGGCTGGGGGTTCCTGTTGGCGCGGCGGTCGCAGGGGTCGACCTCGAAGACGTAGCCGTGGTCCTTGGTGAAGCCGTTGGTGCCGGCCTTGTCCTCGGTCTCCTCGCAGGTGAGCCAGGTGCCCCAAGGGGTGTTGCCGCCCGCGCAGTTGGTGGCGGTGCCGGCGATGCCGACCCACTCGGCGACCTTGCCGCCGGGGCGCACCTCGACGACCGTGCAGCCGCCGGCCGCGGCCGGGTCGTAGACGAGGCCCTCGGTGAGCGGCACCGGGTGGGGCCAGTTGGCGCGGGGGCCTGCCAGTTCGTGGTTGTTGACGAGGAGGGTCGTGCCGCGCGGGCCGTCGAAGGTGGACGTGCCGTCGTGGTTGGACGGGGTGAACTCGCCGGACTCCAGCTTGGTCCTGCCGCTGTAGGTGATGACCTTGTACGTGAACCCGGCGGGCAGCGCGAGCAGGCCCTCGGGGTCGGCGATCAGCGGGCCGTAGCCGACGCCGCGGTGGGCGCCGGCACTCTCCACGCCCTCGCTCTCGACGTCGGTGGCGGCGAGCGCGTTCGGTGCGGTGGCGAGGGCGCCGACAGTGCCCGCCAGCGCGACACCGGCACCGGTGATCGCGGATTTCGCGGCAAAGTCCCTGCGGGTGAGCGACATGGTGTCTCCTGAGACGGTGGGTGAGCGCCGTGGAGGGTGGGGGACCTCGGGTCGGCGCAACCGTCTCGCCCATGCCTGAACACCAGTTGAACAGCGAGCGGATTCAGTGGAGCAGCTTCAATGAATCAACAAAGGGCAGGAAATGCGCCCCTAAACCCGCCCGCACCCGCGAAACGACCTCAACCCCCCTGCTGCGACCGCGCCTTGAACGCGGCCTTCCGAGCCTCCTTGGCGACCCGCTTGTCCGGATGCAACCGCCCCATCGCCTCCAGCACATCCGCCGTGGCCGGATGATCCACCCGCCAGGCCGCCGCGAAGAACCCGCTGTGCTGCTGGGCCAGCCCCTCCACCAGCCCCTGCAGCTCCTCGGAGTTCCCCTCCGCGGCGAGCTGCGCGGCAAGCGTGTCGACGGTCAGCCAGAACACCATGTCCTGGGAAGGCGCGGGCACGTCTCCGAACCCCCGCTCGGCCAGCCAGACCCGGGCCAGCCCACCCAGTTCGGCATCGTCGAGGACCTCCCGCAGCGCGGGCTCGGCAACCGCACCGACCAGCGACAGGGCCTGCTGACACCGCAGCCGGCGCAACGGCGCCCCCGCGTCGCTCCCCCGGGCCGCCGCCAGCAGCTCCCGAGCGGCCGCCAGAGGTTCACGCAGGTCCAGCCACTGCTCGGTCTCGGCCTGGGCGGACGCCGGAGGAAACGCGGCGGTCCCGTCGAGCAGCGCGTCCGCCCCCTTGTCGGCGAGGTCGCCGACGGCCGGGGCCGGGATTCCCGCCTCCAGCAGCCGCGACCGCAGCCCGTACAGCCCGAGCGGGGTCAGCCGCACCATGCCGTACCGGGAGACGTCGGTCTCGTCGACGACCGCGGCGGGTTCCTCGTCGGCGTCGGCCATCAGCGCCTCGTCGACGGGCTGGTACTCGACGATCCCCACCGGCTCCAGGACCCGGAACTGGTCGTCCAGCCGCATCATCGCGTCGGACACCTGCTCCAGGACGTCGTTGGTCGGCTCGCCCATGTCGCTCGGCACGATCATCGACGCCGCGAGGGCGGGCAGCGGCACGGGCCCGTCGCCGGGGCCGTCCGCGCCGACCGTGAGCAGATAGAGGTTTCCGAGCACGCCGTCGAGGAACTCCTGCTCGGCCTCCGGATCCCAGTCGAGGGAGGCGAAGTCGACCTCCCCCTTCTCGTCCAAGGCGTCGACCAGGTCGTCCAGATCCGGCACGCTCGCGTCGGCCAGCGCCGTCTCCAGAGCCGTCATCCACACGCCGAGCACGTCCTGCGGGGATCCGGACAGCAGTGCCAGGTCCGCGCCCGTGGCGACGGTGCCCTCCTCCTCGTCGACGATCTCGACGAGTCCGGTGTCGACGGCGGCCCGCCAGGCCTCGCTCGCGTGGGCCGCCGCCTCGTCCCCGGTCAGTCCGAGGTGCGCGGCCGCCTCGGGCAGCTGCTCCTCGACGAGTCCGCCCCCCGCGTCGACCCGCGTGTCCTCGCCGGCCCAGCGGGCGAGCCGGGCGGCCCGGGCGAGCAGCGGGGTGGACAGGGCGGCCCGCGCCAGCTCCGCTTCGGGGTGCAGCCGCACCGGCGGCAGGGGGGAGCTGTCTGACATCGGCTGGTTCTCCTAGGACGCGTCGTGCCACTCAGCCGCTCAGCGTAGACGGATATCCACCTATGCCGCCCGGTTCATCTCCCCGACAGGGTCCGTACATGGCTGAAACCTTGACAACTGGACTGACCAGGCAGGAGATTGACGCGCGTAGAAATCCGCCGGACATCTGTTCACTGTATTTTCTACGCGCGTCGCAACCGCCCCACAGGTCGCGGCTCCCACCGTTCCACGTCACCCTCGTCCCGGCGCCTACGTTCGTCCCCGGAGGGATCCCGTTGCCGAGCAAGAAGTCCGCGCGTCTCGCCGCGCTCACCGTCGCCGCCCTGTCGGCGGCCTCCACCGTCGTCCTCGTGTCGCCCGCGCACGCGGCCGCCGTGAGCATCCATGACATCCAGGGCGCGACCCGGATATCCCCGTACGCCGGTCAGAAGGTCACGGATGTGGCCGGAATCGTCACCGGTGTGCGCACCTACGGCTCCTCCAGAGGTTTCTGGATCCAGGATCCGAACCCCGATGCCGACCCGGCCACCAGTGAAGGCGTGTTCGTCTTCACCAGCTCCGCCCCGAAGGTCGCCGTCGGTGACGCCGTCACGGTCACCGGCACCGTCTCGGAGTACGTCCCGGGCGGCACGTCGTCCGGGAACCAGTCGGTCACCGAGATCACCAAGCCGACCGTCACCGTCGTCTCCAGCGGCAACGCGGTCCCGGCGGCCACGGTGGTCGACGCGAGGTCGGTGCCGGCAGCGTACGCCCCGGAGGGCGATGCCGCCGCGGGCAACTCGATCAACGGCCTGACCCTGGAGCCGAAGAAGTACGCCCTGGACTTCTACGAGTCCCTGGAGGGCATGAACGTCAAGGTCGCCGACACCCGCGTGGTCGGCGCGAGCGACCCGTACACCGAGCTGTGGGTGACGGTGAAGCCGCGCGAGAACACCACCAGGCGCGGCGGCACGCTCTACGGTTCCTACAGCTCGCAGAACACCGGCCGGCTCCAGATCCAGTCGCTGGGCTCGACCTCCGCCTTCCCCGTCGCGAACGTCGGCGACGTCCTCACCGGCTCCACCTCGGGCCCGCTGGACTACAACCAGTTCGGCGGCTACACCCTGGTCGCGAACGAGATCGGCACGCTGAAGAGCGCCGGTCTGGAGCGGGAGACCACACAGAAGCAGAAGAACGGCGAGCTCGCGGTCGCCACGTACAACGTCGAGAACCTCGACCCGTCCGACGCCACCTTCGAGGAGCACGCCTCCGCGATCGTGAACAACCTCAAGTCGCCCGACATCGTGTCCCTGGAGGAGATCCAGGACAACAACGGCGCGAAGGACGACGGTACGGTCGCCGCCGACGTGACGGTGAACAAGCTGATCGACGCGATCGTGGCGGCGGGCGGCCCGAAGTACGACTGGCGCTCGATCGACCCGGCCAACGACACCGACGGCGGCGAGCCCGGCGGCAACATCCGCCAGGTGTTCCTCTTCAACCCGCAGCGGGTCTCCTTCACCGATCGCGCGGGCGGCGACGCCACCACCGCGGTGGGCGTCACCAGGGTCCACGGCAAGGCGCAGCTGACGGCCTCCCCGGGCCGCGTCGCGCCCACGGACGAGGCCTGGAAGTCCAGCCGCAAGCCGCTGGCCGGCGAGTTCGTCTTCCGTGGCCGCACGGTCTTCGTGATCGCCAACCACTTCAACTCCAAGGGCGGCGACTACGGTCTGACCTCGGCGACCCAGCCGGTGCCGCGCAGCTCGGAGATCCAGCGCCACCAGCAGGCGACCCTGGTCAACGCCTTCGTCAAGGACATCCTCGACACCCAGAAGAACGCGGACGTCATCGCTCTCGGCGACATCAACGACTTCGAGTTCTCCGACACCGCGAAGACCCTGGAGGGTGACGGCGAGCTGTGGTCGGCGATCAAGTCGCTGCCGAAGAGCGAGCGTTACACCTACGACTACCAGGGCAACCAGCAGGTCCTGGACCAGATCCTGGTGAGCCCGTCGATCCGGCGCGGCTGTGACTTCGAGTACGACAGCGTGCACATCAACTCGGAGTTCAACGACCAGATCAGCGACCACGACCCGCAGGTACTGCGCTTCAAGCCGTAACCCGTAGCGGGTCAGGCCTGGTTGAACACGCCGTTCAGCCAGGCCTGCCACTCGGTCTCGCACTCCTTGATGTCGGCGTCCGCCGAGAAGTCGTGCAGGGAGATGCCGACCGGGTGGCCCCAGTGGTTGCGCCCGAAGATCCGGGTGAGGCCCCGGTCGGTGCGCAGCCCGATGAAGTAGGGGTTGCGGAAGTCGACGACGGCCTCGAAGGTGTCCGGGCCGTGGACCGTCACCCGCGTGCCCGCGGCCACGTCCTCGCCGACGCCGAGGGCCCGTCCCACGACGGTGAGGGCGTCGGGTGCCTTGGACGCCTCGGGCCCGTCAAAAGTCGCGAAGGCGGCCGGGCGGGGCGCGAAGTGGGTCAGGTACTCGCGCAGGGTGTGCAGATAGAAGTCGGTGTGCTTGGCGGCGCCGTCGTACTGGTTGTCCCAGTCGTCGACGAAGATCCCGCTGTGGACGTAGCGCACCCAGGCCCGGCGGCCCTCGTCCCGGGGTTCGACGGTGTAGTCGAGCTGGTTGAGGGTCTGTACGGAGATGCCGTCGACGTTCTCGACCCGGTTGGTGTAGCGGTGCGGCGGATCCCATGCGGTGACCTTGGACCCGAAGGGGCCGGTGCCGCCGACGCGGGGCTCGGGCGGCTCCATCGGCCACAGATAGCCGCCGGTCCCGGTGGTGATCGCCTCCCACACCTGCTCGGGGGTGGCGTCGACCTCGAACTCGCGGGCGATCTCGAATTCCTTGGACATCGTTCTACTCCAACTCGGTCTGTGTGGGGGCGGGTTCGGTCTCTTTGAGCGTCGGATGGACTGCCAGGACGATCCGGTGGTCACGGCCGCCCTCGGTTTCCGGGGCGTCGTACTTGCGGATCAGGGCGGCGACCCCCGCCGTCAACTCCTGGATGAACGCGGCCCGTTCGGCGGCGGAGGCGAAGCGCACCTCACCGTCCAGCGCGTAGGTCGCCAGCCGCTGACGGGCCTTGGCCGCCCCCGTGATCAACTGACCGACGTCCCGCACCAGTCGGGCCCCGAGCGCGAGCAGCCAGCGCGCGGAGAGCTGGTCGCGGAAGCGGTCGGGGTCGGGCTGCACGGCGGCGAGGGCGAGCGGCGAGATCACGTACGACGCCGCGGTCGCCCGCATCAGCCGCTCGGTGACATTGCCCTTGCGGCGCTCCCCCGCGAGCTCGACCAGGCCGTGCCGCTCCAGCGCCTTCAGGTGGTAGTTCACCTTCTGCCGGGGCAGCCCGACCTTGCCGGCCAGCATGGCGGCCGACGCGGGGCCGGCCGCCAGCTCGGCCAGCAGCCTCGCCCTTATGGGGTCCAGGGAGACGGCTGCGGCCTCGGGGTCCTCGATCACGGTGACGTCCAGCATGGATCCACCGTCTCACCGAAAACTTTTTTTGTCCAGACGATTTGAGTTGTCTGGAGCAGCTCGGTCGAAGCACCTCTGCCGGGAGCAGCTCGGTCGAAGCACCTCTGCCGGAAGCAGCCCTCTCGGCAGCGGCTCTATTCGGGCAGCAGACCGAGGGCGTGGTCGTACCGGCTGACCACGCTGCTCTTCAGCCCCGGCCAGGTCTGCACCCGCTCCCAGCGGTCCGAGGCCGAGCCGATCCCGTCACCCGGGGCGGCGAGCGCGTCGAGGTGGGCCTGGGCGCTCTCCCACTCGGCGTAGTTGAGGACGCGGGTGCCGTCGGTGCTGAGGTGGAAGTGGCCGCTGATGCCGCCGGGGTGCGGGTTCGGTTCGCTCTCCAGCGCCTCGATGACGGCGTCGACCCAGGCGCGCTGCCGTTCGGGGTCGAGGCCCTCGAACTCGATGTCGACGATCACGATGCAGCCCGGAATCCGCTGGTCACCGTCCTGGGCGACGCTGCGGTAGTGCCGGTACCGGCCGAGCCCCACCCGCTCGATGCCCGGGACGGCGGTGTCGATCTCGTCGACCCGCTCCAGCCGCTGGGTCCGCGCGAACGCCTCGTAGGTCTGCTCGTTCGTCCACTGCGAGTAGTGCAGGAGGCTCGCGGCGTCGTGTCCGGTGTAGACGTGGTAGCCGAGGAGCCCGTCGGCGGGCCACGGCCGGCGTTGCCAGGTGTCGGCGATGGCCTCGACGGTCTGCCGCTGCCGCAGCGGGGTGCCCACCCGCCAGGTGCTGAAGAGGGACGCGCCCACCTCGGGCCGGGCGGGGTCGGGATGGATGTCGGTTCGGCGGGTCATGCGGGGCCTCCTCGGATCGCTGCTCGGTGTGTGCGCCACCCACCCTCCGACCTCAACCGTGATTCAGGTCAAGTCGGCTGTTTCGGAAGGCGGTTCGGGACCCGGTTTCGGGAGACCCGCCTCGACATGGACGAGCAGGCCGAGGAACAGCCGCACAGCCCCTCCAAGTTGCCCGCCCGATCCTGGGGCGCGGTGCTGCGGCGCACGGCGAAGGAGTTGCTGGACGACGAACTCGCCGACCGGGCGGCGGCGTTGACGTACTACGGTGTCCTGTCGCTGTTTCCCGCCCTGCTGGTGATGGTCTCCCTGCTGGGCGTGGTGGGACAGCGCGCCACGGACAAGATCCTGGGCAACATCGGGGACCTCGCGCCGGGTCCGGCCCGGGACATCCTGCGGGACGCGGTGGTCCAGCTCGGTGACAGCGGCGGCACGGGCAGCGTCCTGGCGATCCTCGGACTGCTCGCCGCGCTGTGGTCCGCGTCCGGGTACGTCGCCGCGTTCATCCGTACGTCCAACGCGGTGTACGACCTTCCCGAGGGGCGCCCGGTGTGGAAGCTGACGCCGCTGCGGCTGGCACTGACCGTGACGTTGATGCTGATGCTGGCGGCGAGCGCGCTGATCGTGGTGTTCACGGGTCCGCTCGCCGAACGGGCGGGCCGTGCAGTGGGGTTCGGCGACGCGGCGATCGCGATCTGGGGCGTGACCAAGTGGCCGGTGCTGCTGCTCCTGGTCGTCGTGATGATCGGGCTGCTGTACTGGGCCGCCCCCAACGTCCGTGGCCGGGGCTTCCGTTGGATCTCGCCGGGCAGCGTCCTCGCCACCCTGGTCTGGCTCGCCGCCTCCGCTGGTTTCGCCCTCTACGCCGCCAACTTCGGTTCGTACAACAAGACGTACGGCACCCTCGCCGGCGCCATCGTCTTCCTGGTGTGGCTCTGGCTGACGAACCTGGCGATCCTGCTGGGCCTGGAGTTCGACGCGGAGCTGGCCCGGGAGCGGGCGATCGCCTCCGGCGCGGCCGGGACCACGGAGGAGCCGTACGTGGAGCCCCGGGACACACGAAAGTGGCCGCCGAGGCTGCGGGCGCGGGCGGCACGGGGGAAGTGACGCATCCCCGCGGCGGCCGGACCCCGCGCACGGACGTGGGCGGCACCCCGTGATTCCGGGTGCCGCCCACATCGGGGTTTCGGCGTGCCGTGGCCTACTTCTTCGGGTACCGCCATGACACGACGATGATCGCGGCCAGGGCCGCGCCGGCGATCAGTACCGGCCGCGGATGCCGGATCGCCGCCAGCACCAGGGGCCGGGCCGGCTGGGGCACGCTGTGCTCCGCCCTGCGCTCCAGCGCGGCACGGTCCTGGACCTGATGGCCGGCCTGCGTCGCCCTGTCCTGGACCTTGTGACCGGCCTGCGTGGCCTTGTCCTGCACGGTGTGGCCCGCCTGCGTGGCCTTGTCGTGCACGGTGTGGCCGGCCTGCGCCGCGCTGCTGCGCAGCTGCACGGTCATCGCGCCCGCCTTGTCCCTGAGGTCCGCCGCACGAGCCCGCGCTCGGCCCTTGACGTCCATCTTTCCTGCCAACTCCTCAACCGTGTCGCCGAGTGCACTGCGAGTCCGCTCGATCTGCTGCCGCAGTTCCTCGGGGCCCTTGGCCCCCGTCACGGGGGGCTCGCTGCCCGTCCTGTCCGTCATCGGTGCGCCCTTTCCTTGATCTCCTCGACGTCCGCCTTGACGCTGCCGAGGGCCTCCTCGGGCGTCGGGGGTGTGGCACGGCGCAGCTGGGCGCGGCCGACGGCGGCGAGCACCCCTGCGATCACGAACAGCACAGCCGTCACGATGAGTGCCGAGGCCCACACCGAAAGCACCAGTGCGAGAGCGGCTGTGGCCGTTCCGGCCAGGGCGAGCAGTCCCGCGTAGGCGAAGGCACCGGCGGCACCCAGCAGCCCGCCGCCCTTCCCGGCCCGCCGGCCCTTCTCGGCCAGCTCCTCCTTCGCGAGGGCGACTTCCTGCCGCACCAGCCTGGAGACCTGTTCGGTGGCCTGTCCGACGAGTTCGCCCACCGAGTGATGTTCGTCGTGCGCCGGCCTGGGGGCCGTGGTTCCGGTCACGGTGTTCCGCCTCCTCTCGGTCGGACCCCCCGGGTACCCGGCCCGGCCATCGCTACCCCACCTGCGGGCCACCGTCCGGGCCGCGCTGTCCGAGCCGGGCCAGCTGGCTCTGGAACCAGTCGAGCCGGGCCTGCAACAGGGCTGCCTCGGCGGCGAGTTCGGGCACTCCGAGCCCCTCTGGCAGGCCGGGATCGGCTTGCGTGAGCACGGCGGCCGGCCGTGCCACCACCCGCAGCCCCTCACCGGCCAGCCGGGCGAACCCGGCGAGCGAGACCGCCGTACGTCCGCGCAGGCAGCCCGCGCAGGAGGGGGCCAGGGCCCGCCAGCCGGGTCTGCCCCAGCCGGCGTCGGCGAGCGCCGCCGCGACCGTGCCGCAGGCGCAGGGTCCGACGGTGGCGGTCCGCACCCGCTGGCGGGCGTAACGGAAGCCGAGCTCGAAGCGGAGGTAGCGGCCGAGGACCAGGACGTCGAGGAGGACTGCCGTACGGTGCTCGGCCGTGCACAGCAGCGCCTCGGCCGCCGCGCGGTCGTGCACGCAGTGGAAGCCGCAGTCGCAGCGTCGGTTCGGTGCCCGGTGCCGCAGGCCGTAGACGCAGGACGCGTCGGCCAGGACTCCGTACGGCAGCGCGCCGCCGAGCGACACACCGGTGAACCCGGCCCGGGTGCTGTCCTGGGACAGCACCGGGTGGGCGATCTTGTATCCGGTCGGCGGCTCCGTCGGGCGTTCCTCCGGAAGCCGCAGTCTCATCGGGCCGCCGGAACCTCTTCGGGGGCCTTCAGTTCCTGGATCTCCTCGGGGAGCTCGAGCTCCTCCTCGTGGATCTCCGGCCGCTCTTCCGCGACTCCGGTGGCGAGTGCCTTGCCGAGCTTCATGACGCCTCCAGGACCAGTGGTCGTGCACCGTCCTGACCATGGTGACCCATGCGGGCCCGATTTGGACATAGCGCCTTGTCGCAGCATCCCTTACCGGTACACCGTAGAAGAATTAAGTGGAGCTTCACGGTTGAGGTACCGAGACTACGCGTATGACGACAACCGCCCCGCCCTTCGGCCGCGCCCTCTGCGCCATGATCACTCCCTTCGACGCGGCCGGTGCCCTCGATCTCGACGGCGCGCAGACACTCGCCGACCATCTGGTGACTGAGGGCTGCGACGGGCTCGTCCTGTCCGGCACGACGGGCGAGTCGCCGACCACGACCGACACGGAGAAGGCCGCGCTCGTCACGGCGGTACGGGAGGCGGTGGGCGAGCGGGCGTCGGTGGTGGCGGGGGTGGGCACCTTCGACACCCGGCACACCGTCGAGCTGGCCCTCGCCGCCGAAAAGGCGGGCGCGGACGGCGTGTTGGTGGTCAGCCCCTACTACAGCAGGCCGCCGCAGGACGCGCTGGAGGCACACTTCAGGGAGATCGCGGACGCCTGCGGACTGCCCGTCATGCTCTACGACATCCCGGGCCGCACCGGCACCCGCATCGAACCGGAGACGATGATCCGGCTCGCCGAGCACCCCCGGATCGTCGCGGTCAAGGACTGTTCCTACGACTTCCTCGGCGCCCAGAAGGTCCTGGACCGCACGGAGTTGGCGTACTACGCGGGCTGCGACGAGCACATCCTCGCCCTGTACGCCGTGGGCGGGACGGGATACGTCAGCACGGTGGCCAACGTGGTCCCCGCTCGACTCCGGGCGGTCCTGGACCTGTTCGAGGCGGGCGACACCCCCGTGTCCGCCCGCCTCCAACAACGGGCCACGCCGCTGATCGAGGCGATGATGTCGGCGGGCCTGCCCGGCACGGTCACTGCCAAGGCCCTCCTGAACGCGCTCGGTCTGCCCGCGGGCCCGGTCCGCGCCCCGCTGCGGCCCGCCGGCCGGGAGGCGGCCGAAGGGCTGCTGGCGGAGTACGAACGCCTCGTGGCCGCCTGATCAGGGCTGGGCGAACAGCGGCTCCCAGCGTCCGGCGTCCCCGTCGTTGCCCTCACGGAAGCCGCTGAGCGGAACCTCCTTGTCGCTGCCGATGGTGACCAGGACGAGCCGCTGATGGAACTCGCTCTTGTCGTTCCTGGCGATGTCCCAGGCGATGAGTTGCTTGTTGCCCACCCAGGCGAGCAGTTGCTGCCCGCGTACCTCGGTCGGCGCACCGGTCGTGGCGTCGAGGACCCAGGAGGAGGTCTTCCACTTCTTGCCCGCGAACTCACCGGCGAAGAACCGGCCGTCCGGCGACTTACCCGCGTCGACGTACCACTCCAGGTACTTGTCGGCCGCCGGCGTGGGGACCTTGTCGCCGTCGAGGTCCCAGAACTCCTTGCCGACGTTCGCCGTGGGGTTGCCGGACCACACGTGCCGGCCGTCGTCGGTGAGGGCGAAGTCCTGGCGGGAGTTGAGGGCGGAACCACCGAGCCCGCCGTCGTCGGCGGCGAGCTTCACCTCGTTCCAGGCGCCCTTCCCGGAGGCCACGTCGAGGACGTAGAAGCCGGTGCGGCTCGACGTCCACTCCGGGCTCCATTCGGCGTCGCCCTCCGTCTTGATCCGCAGATCGGGATTCTTGGTGTACGTCGTCGCGACCAGCCTGCGTCCGTCGCGGGAGAAGGCGAGTCCGCCGACGCCGTGGTCGACCTGGATCCACCGCTCGACCTCGCCGGTGGTCAGATCGAGCAGGCCGATCCGGGCGGAGGGCAGGTCCTGTTCGAGGACGGCGGCGGTCTTCGCGCCGGGGGCGACGGCGACCCAGGACCAGTCGGCGGCCTCGGCGTACTTGCCGGTCCTCGGGTCCAGCAGGTGGTAGGCGCGCTGGTAGACGGCGGTCTCCGCGGTCTTCTTGACCGTCTCCGGGAGGAAGTACGCGGCCAGGGTCGTGCCCCCGACGGAGATCTCCTCACGCGGCGGCGACTGGTCGGGGTGGGCCCTGGTCTTCTGCTCCACCACGACCGGGCCGCCGCCCGAGGGGCGCACGTCCTTCTTGCCGGAGTCCAGCAGCGGCACCCCGACCCCGACGGCGACCACGGCGACCGCGGTCACGGCGGCGGCCGTGATCCTGCGGTTACGGCGGCGGCGCCGGACGGCGAGCACCCGGTCGGCGAATCCCCCTGGCGCCGGGGGCTGTTCGGTTGCCTGCTCGCGCAGGGCGTCGCGCACGATGTCGTCGACGTTCACGGACGCACCTCCACGGGCGAGCAGTCACGGGCATCGAACCGCTCGGCCTCGGGGCCGAGGGCGGCCAGTTCGGGAGCGAGCCGGCGCAGCCGGGCCAGCGAACGGTGGGTGGTGGACCGCACGGTTCCGACCGAGCAGCCCAGCAGCCGGGCCACGTCGGCCTCGGGCAGGTCCTCGAAGTAGCGCAGCACGAGCACGGTGCGCTGGCGTGCGGTGAGCCGGGACAGGGCCTGGCGCATCACCAGGCGCAGTTCGGCCGCGGCGGCGGTGTCGGCGCCGGGCGCTCCGGCACCCGGCGGTTCGGGCGGCTCGGCGACGCTGACCTCCCGCCGGGGCCACTTCAGCCGCCAGCGGCTGACCTGCTGACGGTAGAGGACCTGCCGTACGTAGGCCTCCGGCTCCTCGATCTTCTGCCACCGCCCGGCCACCTTCACCAGGGCGTTCTGGAGCAGGTCCTCACCGGCGTGCCGGTCTCCCCCGCACAGCAGCACAGCGGTCTTCAGCAGGGCGGACGACCTGCTGTCCACGAAGTCCCGGAAACTCTCCAGCCCTTCGGCATTCATCGTCACCTTCTCTTCCCCGGCGACGCCTGTGCGCCGCCCCTCCCACCCTTGTGACGCGTACGGGTGACCGCCGCTATGCCGTCCCCACGAAAAAAGTCGCCGCGAAGGACATGCGTCCTCCGCGGCGACTCCCTGTCACGCGGGTCAGTTCCAGGAGTACCCGTCGCCGATCAGCAGCGCGTGCTCCAGCACGTCCTCCATCGGGTCGTCCACCTGACCGATGTTGACCAGGCCGACCCGGGGGCCGTTGTGGGAGGCGGTGTTGGTCTCGTTCGTCGTTTCGGCGTCTGATCGGACTCTGCGTCCACCCGTTCACCTGCCGAAACGACCCCGAGGTCACGCCGGGTAACCCGTAAGTGATCTTCGCGCGTTCAGTTGTGGCTGTGCAGGACGTCGTTGAGGCCGCCCCAGACCGCGTTGTTCGGGCGGGCCTCGACCGTGCCACTGACCGAGTTGCGGCGGAAAAGGATGTTGGAGGCGCCACTCAGCTCGCGGGCCTTGACGATCTGGCCGTCGGGCATGGTGACCCGGGTGCCCGCGGTGACGTAGAGACCGGCCTCGACGACGCACTCGTCGCCGAGCGCGATGCCGACACCCGCCTCGGCACCGATCAGGCAGCGCTCACCGATGGTGATACGGACGTTGCCGCCGCCGGAGAGCGTGCCCATGGTGGAGGCGCCGCCGCCGATGTCCGAGCCGTCGCCGACCACGACACCGGCGGAGATGCGGCCCTCGACCATCGACGTGCCGAGCGTGCCCGCGTTGAAGTTGACGAAGCCTTCGTGCATCACGGTGGTGCCCGCGGCGAGGTGCGCGCCGAGGCGGACCCGGTCGGCGTCGGCGATGCGGACGCCCTTGGGGGCCACGTAGTCCGTCATGCGCGGGAACTTGTCGACCGACGTCACCTGGAGGTGCAGGCCCTCGGCGCGGGCGTTGAGGCGCACCTTCTCGATGTCGTCGACGGCGACCGGGCCGAGCGAGGTCCAGGCGACGTTGGGCAGGAGGCCGAAGATGCCGTCCAGGCTCTGGCCGTGCGGCTGGACCAGACGGTGCGAGAGCAGGTGCAGGCGCAGGTAGGCGTCGTGCGTGTCGAGCGGCTTGTCGTCGAGGGAGGCGATGACCGTGCGGACCGCGATCACCTCGACGCCGCGGCGGGCGTCCGGGCCGATGGCCTTGGCGGCGCCTTCGCCGAGCAGTTCCACGGCCCTCTCGGCGGTCAGCCGCTCGGTGCCGGCCGGGCCGGGTTCGGCGGAGAGCTCGGGGGCGGGGAACCAGGTGTCGAGAACGGTGCCGTCGGCGGCGACGGTGGCGAGGCCTGCGGCGATGGCGCCGGTGGTGCGCGGGGCAGTCGTGTCGGTCATGAGGGAAACCTAACCGGCGCGGGGCGCGGGACGCGAACCCGCGCGCGAGGCGTCTCGGGTGGTGGGCGGCCCGCACTCCCCCGTTGTGCGGGCCGCCCCGTCCGAGGTGTCAGCCGCGGTCACCGGCCTTGTCGACGACGGCCGTGGCGACGAGGGAGTTGCCGCCGACGACCTCGCATCATCCGCGTCCGCCTTCCGGGATCACCCGCCCCAGCACCTCCCGCGCGTATTCCTCGTCGTACGGCACCCCCGTCAGCAGCACCTGGAGACAGATCCCGTCCATCAGCGCGATCAGCGCCCGGGCGGTGACCGGGTCCGTGCGGCGGGCGAGGCGTTCGGCGAGGTCGTCCGCCCATTCGGCGGCGACGGGGCGCAGGGCGGGGCGGCGCAGTGCGGCGAGGTAGAGCTCGTACTCCAGCTCGACGCCGGTGCGGTCGCCGCCGAGCCAGTCACCGAGGACGCGGGCGAGGCCGGCGGCCAGGTCACCGCCTGGCTCGTCCAGGGTGCCGTGCGCGGCGACCGCCTTGGCGAAGCCCTCGCTGGCCTGGCGCAACGCGGCCACCATCAGCTCGTCGAGGCTCTTGAAGTGGTACGTCGTCGAACCGAGCGGTACGTCGGCCGCGGCGGCGGCGCTGCGGTGGCTGAGCCCCGCGAGCCCCTTCTCCCCGACGACCCGGATGGCCGCGTCGATGATCCGCTGCCGGCGCTCGGGGTCGTGCCGCCGGGCCATCAGTGCGCCCCGCCCAGGTTCAGCACCACGACACCCAGGATGATCAGCGCGATCCCGGCGGCCTTGGTGACCGTCATCCCCTCCCCGAGGAAGACCATCCCGATCGTGACGATGGCGGCGGTGCCCACCCCGGCCCAGATCGCGTAGGCGGTGCCGACCGACACCGTCTTCAGCGTCTGGGCGAGCAGCGCGAAGGAGAGGACGTACCCGAGCACGGTCAGCAGCGAGGGCCCGAGCCGGCTGAAGCCCTCGGTGTACTTCATGGCCGTGGTCGCTCCGACCTCGGCGGCGATGGCTCCGGCGAGGAGCAGGTATCCCATGTGTACGAGCGTACACAACGGGTGGACGAAGACGGGCCGTACGGGACAAGGGGGTGCAGAGGTGACCACGCAGCCACCCTGCCGCCGCCACCGAGAGGGGAATGTGGAAACCGGCCGGTTCAAAGGGCTGCTCGGGACCGCCGGCAACCACTAGTGTTCCCCCGGAACCACTTGTGTTTCACCCTTCACATACCGCGCCACCACAGCAGCGGCACGTCGCTCCGCGCCGCGCCGGAGGAACAGCGCATGCCCGAAGACAAGTCCCGGCCGCCCCAGGACCGCCCCTGGGAGAACGGCTGGACACTGGACACCTCCCGCACGCCCGGCACCAGACGGCTCTATCTCGCCGGGGCGCTGGCGGTGGTCACGATCGTCGCCTGTGTGGCGGCGATAGCCGCTACCGACAAGGCAGTTGACGCGCCGTCAAAAACCGCGCGGGACGAGGGGTCCGGCCTGGTCTCCTTCTCCTCGCAGCCCGCGACGGCCGCCGCCCCGCAGGGCGACAGCGGTCTCTCGTCAGTGTCCCCCACTCCCCAAGGCCCCCGGCAGCAGGGCGCCGACCCCACCGTCACGGTCACCGCCACCCCGAAACCGCCCAAGTCCACGGCGTCCAAGGGCAGTTCGTCGAAGCCGAAGACCGCGGTGACCTACCGTTCGGTCCGCGCGGTCAACTACCCCGACCGCTACTGGCATGTGACCGAGTACTACGTGGCCCTGGACCCGGTCCGCGGCTCCGAATCCCGCGAGGACTCGACCTTCAAGCAGGTCAAGGGTCTCGCGAACACCTCGTGTTACTCCTTCACCACCCACGACGGCAAGTACCTGCGCCACAGCAACTTCGTGCTGCGTGCCGCCCGCGACGACGGCTCGTCCCTCTTCAAGCAGGACGCGACGTTCTGCCCCCGCGACTCCTCGTACTACCGGGGCGCCGTGATGCTGGAGTCGGTCAACTACCCCGGCTACTTCCTCCGTCACGAGAACTTCGTGGTCCGGCTGGAACGCTTCGAGTACAGCTCCCAGTACCTGGCCGACTCGTCGTTCCAGCTGGTGGGCGGACTGGCCTGAGACGCGCACACAGAAGCGGCGGCACCCGAAGGTGCCGCCGCTTCGTCACTGCCGAAAAACCTCAGACGTTGAACCCGAGCGCCCGGAGCTGCTCGCGTCCGTCGTCCGTGATCTTGTCCGGGCCCCACGGCGGCATCCACACCCAGTTGATGCGGAGTTCGTTGACGAGGCCGTCCGTGGCGGACTTGGCCTGGTCCTCGATGACGTCCGTCAGCGGACAGGCCGCCGAGGTCAGGGTCATGTCGAGGGTCGCGATGTTCGCGTCGTCGACGTGGATGCCGTAGATCAGGCCGAGGTTGACGACGTCGATGCCCAACTCGGGGTCGACGACGTCGTACAGCGCCTCGCGGATCTCTTCCTCCGAGGCCGGCTTCATCTCAACGGTCTCGCTCATGCCGTCTTCCTTTCGGCGTCGGCTCCGGCGTCCAGCGCCTGGGCCGTCGCGTCCTTCCATGCCATCCAGCTGAGGAGGGCGCACTTGACCCGGGCCGGGTACTTGGAGACGCCGGCGAACGCGACCGCGTCCTCCAGCACCTCCTCCATCGCGTCGTCGGGCTCGATCCTGCCCTTCGACTGCATCAGCTCCAGGAAGGTCTCCTGGATCCGCTGCGCCTGAGCCAGGTCCTTGCCGACCAGCAGATCGTTCAGGACGGACGCGCTGGCCTGGCTGATCGAGCAGCCCTGGCCCTCGTAGGAGACGTCCTCGATCCTCGTGCCGTCGTACTTCACACGGAGGGTGATCTCGTCGCCGCACGTCGGGTTCACGTGGTGCACCTCGGCGTCGCCATCCCGGAGACCACGCCCGTGCGGGTGCTTGTAGTGGTCCAGGATGACTTCCTGGTACATCGAGTCCAGCTTCATGCGATAGCCCGTTCCCGTCAGCCGAAGAAGTTCCGTACGTGCTCCAGGCCCTCGACCAGTGCGTCGATCTCGGCCGGAGTGGAGTACAGATAGAACGACGCTCGCGTGGTCGCGGGAATTCCGTACCGCAGGCAGACCGGCCGTGCGCAGTGGTGGCCGACCCGGACCGCGATGCCCTGCTCGTCGAGGACCTGGCCCACGTCGTGCGGGTGGATGTCGCCGAGCGTGAAGGAGATCGCCGCACCCCGGTCCTCGGCGGTGGCCGGGCCGATGATCCTGAGGTCGGGGACCTCCGTCAGACGCTGGACCGCGTACTCGGTGAGCGCGTGCTCGTGGGCGAGTATCTTGTCCATGCCGATCGACTGGAGGTAGTCGATGGCCGCGCCCAGCCCCACCGCCTGCGCGACCGGGGGCGTGCCCGCCTCGAACTTGTGCGGCGCCGGGGCGTACGTCGACGAGTGCATCGACACGGTCTCGATCATCTCGCCGCCGCCGAGGAACGGGGGCAGGTCCTCCAGGAGTTCCTGCCGGCCCCACAGCACGCCGATGCCCGTCGGGCCGCACATCTTGTGGCCGGTGAAGGCCACGAAGTCGGCCTGGAGCGCCTGCACGTCCACCGGCATGTGCGGGGCGGCCTGGGAGGCGTCGATGCAGACCAGCGCGCCGACCTCCTGCGCGCGGCGGATGATCGCCTCGACCGGGTTGACCGTGCCCAGGATGTTGGAGACCAGCACGAAGGAGACGATCTTCGTCTTCTCGGTGATGACCTCGTCGATGTTGGACAGGTCGAGCCGGCCGTCGTCGGTCAGCCCGAACCACTTCAGCTTCGCGCCCGTGCGCTGCGCAAGCAGCTGCCACGGCACGATGTTGGAGTGGTGCTCCATCTCCGTGATGACGATCTCGGTCTCGGAGTCCACGCGGTAGGGCTCGTCGGCCCAGCCCAGCATGTTCGCCACGAGGTTGAGCGACTCGGAGGCGTTCTTGGTGAAGATCACCTCGTTGCGCGAGGGCGCGTTGATGAACTCGGCGACCTTGTCGCGCGCGCCCTCGTACAGCGCCGTGGCCTCCTCGGCGAGCACATGCACACCGCGGTGGACGTTGGCGTTGTAGCGCTCGTAGTACTCGCTCAGGGCGTCCAGCACCTGGCGCGGCTTCTGCGAGGTCGCCGCGTTGTCCAGGTAGACGAGCTTCCGGTCGTCGTGGACCAGGCGGTCCAGGATGGGGAAGTCCTTGCGGATCGCCTCTGTGTCGAGGAGGCCCGGCAGCTGTGTCACGCGGATACGCCACCCTTCGTGTATGCCTCGTAGCCCTCGTTCTCCAGCTTGTCGGCGAGCTCGGCGCCGCCGGACTCGACGATCCGGCCACCGGAGAAGACGTGGACGAAGTCGGGCTTGATGTAGCGCAGGATGCGCGTGTAGTGCGTGATCAGCAGGGTGCCGACCTCGCCGGTCTCACGGACGCGGTTGACGCCCTCGGAGACGATCCGCAGCGCGTCCACGTCGAGGCCGGAGTCCGTCTCGTCGAGAATCGCGATCTTCGGCTTGAGCAGTTCGAGCTGGAGGATCTCGTGGCGCTTCTTCTCACCGCCGGAGAAGCCCTCGTTGACGTTGCGCTCGGCGAAGGAGGAGTCCATGTGGAGGCGCTCCATGGTCTCCTTGACCTCCTTCACCCAGGTGCGCAGCTTGGGGGCCTCGCCGCGGATGGCGGTGGCGGAGGTGCGCAGGAAGTTGGAGACGGAGACGCCGGGGATCTCGACCGGGTACTGCATGGCCAGGAACAGGCCCGCGCGGGCGCGCTCGTCGACCTCCATCTCCAGGACGTCCTCGCCGTCGAGGGTGACGGTGCCGCCGGTGATGGTGTACTTCGGGTGACCCGCGAGCGAGTAGGCGAGGGTCGACTTGCCGGAGCCGTTGGGGCCCATGATGGCGTGCGTCTCGCCCTGCTTCACGGTCAGGTCGACACCCTTGAGGATCTCCTTCGTGGCGTTGTCGGCCTCGACGGTGACGTGCAGGTCTCGGATTTCAAGCGTTGCCATGGGTGCCTCAGGACTCCTGGGAAAGGGAGACGAGCACATCGTCCCCTTCGATCTTTACGGGGTATACGGGGACGGGGCGCGTCGCGGGAAGGCCGGACGGCTTGCCGGTGCGCAGGTCGAAGCTGGAGCCGTGCAGCCAGCACTCGATCTGGCAGTCCTCCACCTCGCCCTCGGAGAGCGAGACGTTGGCGTGGGAGCAGATGTCGTGGATGG
This sequence comes from Streptomyces sp. NPDC005402, assembly GCF_040606575.1. NCBI lineage: Bacteria > Bacillati > Actinomycetota > Actinomycetes > Kitasatosporales > Streptomycetaceae > Streptomyces > Streptomyces sp. NPDC005402. The sequence goes on along the minus strand of NZ_JBEXFB010000012.1, from coordinate 102,015 downwards.
CGAACACCTCCCCCTCGGTACGGACGACCGAGACCGGCGTGCCGTCGAGTTCCACCCGCTTCGGGGTGTCCTCCTCCAGCTCGCTCAACCCGCAGGCGCGTACGAAGGCCATCAGACGGTGGCCTCCAGCTCCTCGTCGATCTTCACGAGAAGGCGCTCTTCGATGTCGTCCACACCGATCTGCTGGACCAGCTCGGCGAAGAAGCCGCGCACGACCAGGCGCCGGGCCTCGTCGGCCGGGATGCCGCGGGCCATCAGGTAGAAGAGCTGTTCGTCGTCGAACCGCCCGGTCGCCGAGGCGTGACCCGCTCCGACGATCTCGCCGGTCTCGATCTCCAGGTTCGGCACGGAGTCGACCCGGGCGCCGTCGGTGAGGACGAGGTTGCGGTTCATCTCGTAGGTGTCCGTGCCCTCGGCCTTGGCCTCGATGAGCACGTCACCGATCCACACCGCGTGGGCGCCCTCGCCCTGCAGCGCGCCCTTGTAGACGACGTTCGACTTGCAGTGCGGGGTGTTGTGGTCGACCAGGAGGCGGTGCTCCTGGTGCTGACCCTGGTCGGTGAAGTACAGCCCGAACAGCTCGGCCTCACCACCGGTGCCGGCGTAGGACACGCGCGGATGCAGCCGTACGACGTCGCCGCCGAAGGTGACGACGACCGACTTGAAGGACGCGTCCCGGCCGATCAGCGCGTTGTGCTGGGCGACGTGCACGGCCTTGTCGTCCCAGTCCTGGACGGAGACGACGGTCAGCTTGGCGCCGTCCCCGAGGAGGTAGTCGACGTTGGCCGCGAGCAGCGCGTCACCGGTGTGGTCGATGACCACGACGGCCTCGGCGAAGGCGCCCAGCTCGATCACCTGGTGGCCGAAGCGGGTGCCGCCCTCGCCGTGCACGGCGATCCGGATCGGCTCGGTGAGGACCGTCTCCTTGGGGACGGTGATCACGCCGGCCTTCTCGAACGCGGAGTACGCCTGGGCGGCGACGCGGTCCACCGGGGTGCCCGCCCTGCCGATCCGGGCGTCGTCACGGCCGACGGTCTCGACGGTGACGCCCTCGGGGGCCTGCACGTCCACGGTCACGCCGTCGCCGGTGGCGACGGCGGTGCCGTCGTGCAGCCCGCGCAGGCGCTCCAGCGGGGTGAACCGCCACTCCTCCTCGCGGCCGTGCGGGACCGGGAAGTCCGCGACGTCGAAGGACGGGGGCGCGCTCATGCGCGTGGCGACGGTCGACTCGGCGGCCACCGCGATCTGGCCGGCGGTCGTGCTGCCCACCGGGATGTTCTGAGCCTCAGCCATGGCTGTCGGTCTGCTCTCTTCCTACGTCAGAAATGTGCCGCTGCTTGCCGGAGGGACGGTCAGCCGACCGCGCCTTCCATCTGCAGCTCGATCAGCCGGTTGAGTTCGAGGGCGTACTCCATGGGCAGCTCCTTCGCGATGGGCTCGACGAAGCCGCGCACGATCATCGCCATCGCCTCGAACTCGGAGAGGCCACGGCTCATCAGGTAGAAGAGCTGGTCCTCGGAGACCTTGGAGACGGTCGCCTCGTGGCCCATGGACACGTCGTCCTCGCGGACGTCCACGTAGGGGTACGTGTCGGAGCGGGAGATGGTGTCGACGAGCAGCGCGTCGCACAGCACGTTCGACTTGGAGCCGTGGGCGCCCTCGCCGATCTCGACGAGACCGCGGTAGGACGTACGGCCGCCACCACGCGCCACGGACTTCGACACGATGTTGGAGGAGGTGTTCGGCGCCATGTGGACCATCTTGGAGCCGGCGTCCTGGTGCTGGCCCTCGCCCGCGAAGGCGATGGAGAGGGTCTCGCCCTTGGCGTGCTCGCCCATCAGGTAGACGGCCGGGTACTTCATGGTGACCTTGGAGCCGATGTTGCCGTCGATCCACTCCATGGTCGCGCCCTCGTACGCCACGGCGCGCTTGGTGACCAGGTTGTAGACGTTGTTCGACCAGTTCTGGATGGTCGTGTAACGGCAGCGGGCACCCTTCTTCACGATGATCTCGACGACCGCGGAGTGCAGGGAGTCCGACTTGTAGATCGGGGCCGTACAGCCCTCGACGTAGTGGACGTAGGCGTCCTCGTCGACGATGATCAGCGTCCGCTCGAACTGGCCCATGTTCTCCGTGTTGATACGGAAGTAGGCCTGGAGCGGGATCTCCACGTGCACGCCCTTCGGCACGTAGATGAAGGAGCCGCCGGACCACACCGCGGTGTTCAGCGACGCGAACTTGTTGTCGCCGACCGGGATGACGGTGCCGAAGTACTCCTTGAAGAGCTCCGGGTGCTCCTTCAGAGCGGTGTCGGTGTCCAGGAAGATGACGCCCTGCTCCTCCAGGTCCTCACGGATCTGGTGGTAGACGACCTCGGACTCGTACTGGGCCGCGACACCGGCGACGAGGCGCTGCTTCTCCGCCTCGGGGATGCCGAGCTTGTCGTACGTGTTCTTGATGTCCTCGGGCAGGTCCTCCCAGGACTCCGCCTGCTTCTCCGTGGACCGCACGAAGTACTTGATGTTGTCGAAGTCGATGCCGGAGAGGTCCGAGCCCCAGTTCGGCATGGGCTTCTTGTCGAACAGGCGCAGACCCTTGAGGCGGAGCTTGGTCATCCACTCCGGCTCGTTCTTCTTCGCGGAGATGTCGCGGACGACGTCCTCGTTGATACCGCGCCGCGCGGAAGCTCCGGCCGTGTCGGAGTCGGCCCAGCCGTATTCGTACTTGCCCAGGCCCTCGAGCTCAGGGTGGGCAGTCTCCGTGGGGAGAGTCATGCGGGGTTCCTCCCGGCCGTGCTTGCGGATGCGATATCAGGGGTGTGGGAAATCTTGGGGATGAACGTCGTGCAGACGCCGTCGCCGTGCGCGATGGTCGCCAGTCGCTGGACGTGTGTTCCGAGCAGCTGGGAGAAGATCTCGGTCTCCGCCTCGCACAGCTGGGGGAACTTCTCCGCGACATGGGCCACCGGGCAGTGGTGCTGGCAGAGCTGCTCGCCGACCGGTGCGCTTCGCGCCGTAGCAGCGTACCCGTCCGCGCTCAGGGCCTTGGCCAGGGCTTCGGTGCGGTCCTCGGGAGCGGCGGCCTCGACGGCCTGACGGTATCCCTCGGCCTGCTCGGCGATCCTCGCGCGTGCGAAGGCGACGACCGCCTCGTCCCCGCCGAAGCGCTCCTGGATCCAGCGCAGGGCGTCCGCGGCGAGTTTGTCGTACGACTGATCGAAGGCGTCCCGGCCGCAGTCGGTGAGCGCGAAGACCTTGGCGGGGCGGCCGCGCGTGCGCGCTCCGTACACCCGCTGCTCCCGCGCCGCCACGACGTCGTCGGCCACCAGCGCGTCCAGATGACGTCGTACGGCCGCGGGGGTGAGCCCCAGCCGTCCGGCCAGCTCGGTGACGGTCGACGGGCCGTGGTCCAGGATGGATCGCGCGACACGGTTGCGGGTGGACCGCTCACCGGTCGCGAGTTCCTCCTGAGGGGCCCCCGTGGGGGTCTCCCGAACCTCGCCGACGTTTTTCACAACGCCATTGTTGCGTAATTCCTCAGGACCCGGCAACCCGCGTCCGGTCCGGGGGACGGTGCCCTGCATCACTTAGGTCCGCCTAACCTGACCTGGGGAAACGATCTTTGATCGATCAAACCGGTGGCATTCGGCGGACCTGTCAGGGACACTCCCGAACCATGCCGACACCACCTCCCACCGGCCCACTTGTCACTCGCGACACCCTCGCCGGGCAGCTGCGCGAGCTGGGTGTCAGAAGCGGCGAGACCCTGCTCGTGCACTCCTCCCTGAGTTCCCTCGGCTGGGTCTGCGGAGGCCCGGTCGCGGTGGTCCAGGGCCTCCTGGACGCCCTCGGCCCGGACGGCACCCTCGTGGTCCCGACCCAGACCGGCGACCTCTCGGACCCGGCGGTGTGGAGCAACCCGCCGGTGCCCGAGGAGTGGTGGGACACGATCCGGGCGACCATGCCCGCCTACGACCCCCTCGTCACGCCCTCACGCGGGGTCGGCGTGATCCCGGAGACCGTCCGCACCTGGCCCGGCGCCCTGCGCAGCGCGCACCCGCAGACCTCCTTCGCGGCGATCGGCCCCCGCGCGCGGGACGTGCTGGACCGCCATGCCCCCGACTGCCGCCTCGGCGAGCACAGCCCGCTGGCCCGCCTCGAGGCCCTCCACGCGCGCGTGCTGCTCCTCGGCGCCGGCTACGACAGCTGCACCAGCTTCCATCTCGCCGAGTACCGCGTCCCGACCCCCCTGGTGAAGGTCGGCCGCCCGGGACCGGACGGATGGGAGGTGGTGACGGAGGTCTCGATCACCTCGGACCGCTTCGACGAACTCGGGTACGACTTCGAGCGGGACAGCGGTGTGGTCGTACGGGGAAAGGCGGGCGCGGCCGACGTACGGCTGTTCCCGGTGGCGGACGCGGTGCGGTACGCGGAGCGGTGGCTCTCACTGCACCGGTCTCGGGAGGACACGCCCCTGAACGCGCTGGGTGGGGACACGCACGGAGATGCGGGTGGAGATCCTGCACCCGCCCGTCTGCGGCGCGCGCGGCGTACCTAGACTCGGGCCCATGCGAAGTGAGCCCGTGGTCCAGGTCCACGCCCTGGTGAAGCGGTACGGCACCAAGACCGCCGTGGACGGCCTCGACCTGGTGACCCGGGCGGGTGTGACCGCCGTACTCGGACCCAACGGCGCCGGCAAGACGACGACGGTGGAGACCTGCGAGGGATACCGGAAGCCGGACTCCGGCACGGTGCGGGTCCTGGGCCTCGACCCGGTGCGGCAGGCCCGTGAGCTGCACCCGAGGATCGGCGTGATGCTCCAGTCCGGGGGCGTGTACTCGGGTGCCCGGGCCGACGAGATGCTGCGGCACATGGCGAAACTGCACGCGCACCCGCTCGACGTGGACGCGCTGATCGAGCGCCTGGGCCTGGAGAGCTGCGGCAGGACGACGTACCGCAGGCTGTCGGGCGGCCAGCAGCAGCGCCTGGCGCTCGCCATGGCCGTGGTGGGCCGCCCGGAACTGGTGTTCCTGGACGAGCCGACCGCGGGGCTCGACCCGCAGGCCCGCCGCGCGACCTGGGACCTGGTCCGCGACCTGCGCGCGGACGGTGTCTCGGTCGTCCTGACCACGCACTACATGGACGAGGCCGAACAGCTCGCCGACGACGTGGCGATCATCGACGGCGGCCGGGTCATCGCCCAGGGCACCCCGGAGGAGCTGTGCCGGGGCGGCGCGGAGAACACCCTGCGCTTCACGGGCCGCCCCGGACTCGACGTGGGCTCCCTCCTGAAAGCCCTCCCCGCCGACTGCACGGCCGCCGAACTGACCCCCGGCTCCTACCGGGTGGTCGGCAAGGTCAACCCGCAACTGCTGGCGACGGTGACGTCCTGGTGCGCCCAGCACGGCGTGATGCCGGAGAAGATCTCGGTGGAACGGCACACCCTGGAAGACGTGTTCCTGGAACTGACGGGCAAGGAGCTCCGCTCGTGACGGCCACCGGTATGTACACCCCGAAGCCGGGCGCGGCGCCCCTGGGACGCATGATCGCGGCCCAGGCGGTGCTGGAGACGAAGATGCTCCTGCGCAACGGCGAGCAGCTGTTGCTGACGGTGGTGATCCCGACCCTCGTGCTGGTCCTGTTCAGCTCGGTGGACATCATCGACACCGGCGAGGGCAAGGCGGTGGACTTCCTCGCCCCCGGCGTCCTGGCCCTCGCGGTCATGTCGACGGCCTTCACGGGCCAGGCGATCGCGACCGGCTTCGAACGCCGCTACGGCGTACTGAAGCGCCTCGCCTCCTCCCCGCTCCCCCGCTGGGCCCTGATGACGGCGAAGACGGCCTCGGTGCTGGTGACGGAGATCCTCCAGGTGATCCTCCTGACGGTGATCGCCTTCGCGCTGGGCTGGTCCCCGCACGGCAACCCCTTCGCCGTCCTCCTGCTCCTGCTCCTCGGCACGGCTGCCTTCTCGGGCCTCGGCCTCCTGATGGCCGGCACCCTGAAGGCGGAAGCCACCCTGGCCGCGGCCAACCTCGTCTTCCTGCTCCTCCTGGTCAGCGGCGGAGTCATCGTCCCCCTGGACCGGTTCTCGCAGAGCACTCAGGACGTACTGAGCCTGTTGCCCATCACGGCCCTGTCGGACGGCCTGCGGGACGTGTTGCAGCACGGGGCCGGGATGCCGTGGGGCGACCTGGGGATCCTCGCGGTGTGGGCCGTGGTGGGTCTGGCCGTGGCGGGACGCTTCTTCCGCTGGGAGTAGGCGTGGGAGGAGGGGGCCCTCGTGAACGCGTGCACAAGCGGCCCCCTACGATGGAAGGCGTGCCGAACCTGACCCGCGCCGACGCCGTAGCGGCCGTCCGCAACCCGCTCGCCTTCATCGCCGCACGCTGGACCCCGACCCCCCGGACGGTTCAGAGGGCGGCTCTCTCCGCGCTCGTCATGGCGGTGGTCATCGTGGTCACCGGCGGGGCGGTGCGGCTGACCGGGTCGGGACTCGGGTGCCCTACCTGGCCCAAGTGCACGGACGACTCCCTGACCGCGACCAGCGCGATGGGCTTCCACGGAGCCATTGAGTTCGGCAACCGGATGCTGACGTACGTGCTGTGCGCCGCCGTCGGGTGGGCGATCATCGCCGCGCGCTCCGAGAAGCCGTACCGGCGCAGCCTGACCCGGCTGGGCTGGGCGCAGTTCTGGATCGTGATGAGCAACGCGATCCTCGGCGGCATCGTCGTCCTCGTGGGGCTGAACCCGTACACGGTCGCGGCCCACTTCGTGGCGACGACGGCCCTGATCACGGTCGCCGCGGTGATGTGGCAGCGCACCCGCGAAGGCGACACGGCACCGCGCCCGCTGGTCGGCAAGCCCGTGCAGCAGCTGGTGTGGTTCATGGTCGCGGCCGCCGCCCTGCTGATCCTCGTCGGCACCGTGGTGACCGGCGCCGGACCGCACGCCGGTGACTCCAGCGAGGTCGAGCGGATGCCGCTGGACTGGGAGACCGTGAGCAAGGTGCACGCGGTCCTGGCCTGGATCGTCGTGTCGCTGACCTTCGCCCTGTGGTTCATCCTCAAGGCGGTCGACGCCCCCAAGGGCCCCCTGCACCGCACCCGCGACCTGTTCCTGGTCCTCCTCTCCCAGGGCGTCATCGGCTACGTCCAGTACTTCACCGACCTGCCCGAGTTCCTGGTCGGCCTGCACATGCTCGGCTCGGCCCTGGTGTGGATCGGGGTCCTGCGCGTCCTGCTGGCCCTGCGGGAGCGGCCGGAGGGCGAGGTGCCCGAGGTGCCCGCTCAGCCGTACGCCGCCACCAGCTCGTCGATCGCCGGGCCCAGGTAACTCCGGGTCAGCGCCGCCCTGTCCTCGACGGTGGCCACGGCGTCACCGTAGCGGCGCGCCCGGATGTCCTCGACGACCGCCACGGGCGCCCCGAGACCGGGCAGCAGTTCCAGTGCCTCGCACTTCGAGATCAGTCGGCCCTCCCGCAGGGTCACGCTCGCGCGGGCGAAGGTCAGCAGCCCCAGGTCGACCCACACGTCCCGGCTCCACAGCGGGGCGTTGTCCACGGCCGGGCGCCAGAAGTCACGCTGGTCGCGGACGACGAAGTCGGTGAGCTCACGGTCCGGCACCGGCGGCAGCAGTTCCGCGGGCGGCTTCCCGTGCAGCACCCGCCCGAAGGCGTGCAGTTCGCGTCGGGTCACCGCGGTGACAGGCCGTTTGAACAGCTCCTCGTGCGCCCAGGTGAGGTGCCGGCCGTCCATGTCGGCCGACGGCGTCAGGTAGGTGCAGTGCAGCTGCCCGGACAACGGCTCGGCCCGCAGCCGCGCGTGCAGCTTCGCCAGCCGCCACACCGTACGGGGCGTGATCGAGGGGAGTACGGCGATCAGGTCCAGGTCGCTGCGGCCCTCCTGGTAGTCGCCGCCGGCCAGTGAACCGTGGGCCCATACGGCGACGGGATCGAGCGGGGTCAGTGCGGCGAGGAAGCGGTCCAGTAAGACGTCGGTCTGCATGGGCCCATCCTGTACAGCTCACTCCAGCCCGTACACCCTGCGCGCGTTCCCCGCCGCGATCAGCCCCGCCACCCGCTGCGCGTCCGCCGGCGACCAGGCTCCCTCGGTGACCCAGGCGCCCAGCACCCGGCCCAGCGCCTCGCGGAACAGACGCGCGCCCACCACGTGCAGTTCGGGCAGGCTGTGGGCCCCGCTGGAGAAGACGATCTTGCCGAAGGGAGCGAGTTCCAGGATCTCGGCGAGGACGGTCGCCGCGCGGGCGCCGGTGCGGACGAGAGCGGCTCCGGCGTCGGCGTAGACGTGCGGGAAGACGCCGGCGAGATGGGCGGCGTGCCGGTGGTAGGGGTAGCTGTGCAGCAGGACGAGGTCGGTGCCGAGACCCGCGGTGGCCCGGACGAAGTCGGTGAGCAGGACGGGGTCGGTGCGGTCGATGCGCAGGCCCGGTTCACCGAGCCCGGCGTGGAGTTGGAGGGGCAGGCCCGAGGCGGCCGCGATCCACAGCAGGTGTCGTAGGAGCACGGGATCGGACAGTTCGCCGCCCACCCGGCGGCGCGCCAGCCACCGGCCCGCCGCGCCCCGCACCTCTCCCGGCCCCGGCGGTTCGGGCGCGAGCGCCAGTCCGTGCCGTACGCCCGCCACCGATGTGAAGGCGACCGCGTTCGCGGCGGCTCCGTGCACCGACTCGGCGAGGTTGGCGAGGAAGGACTCGACGGTGCCGGAGGTGTCGGCGACCTGTTCGGCGAGGAGTTCCAGGCGCACGATCTCGCGCGCCTCGGCGGCAGCGGCGGAGGCCAGTTCGGTGGGCCCGGTGAGGTCGCCGGGCAGTCCGGTGTCGACCAGATAGGTCGTGATTCCGCTGCCGCGCAGCAGCCTGCGGCCCGCTTCCAGCACGCCCAGCTCACGGCGCCGGGCCAGATAGCGGGCGGGCGGACAGTGCGGTTCCAGGCCGAGCAGGGGCGGGCACCAGCGTCGTACGGCGAAACCCGTCTGGGTGTCGAACAGTGTGGTCCCCGGGGCGGGCGGGCCCTCAGTGCGGGCCAGCTGGGCCTCGAAGGTGCCGAGACCCAGCTCCGTCCTCAGTACGCCGTGGCAGTACTGGTCCACGAGGGACGGCGTTTCGATCATCCGGGCTCCCCGTACTTGGACCGTGTCGTTGCTCACAGGTCCTAACGGGTGAACCGGTCATCAGGTGTTGCTGTCACACACCCCGTGCGAAACGCCGGGCGATCTCAGCCGTTCGAGGGGCCGCCGACCTGGATGCCCGCCATCCGGCTCCACTCGTACGGCCCTGTCCTCACCTTCGCGGCGAACTCGCCGTCGAACTCCTCGTGGACCGTGATGCCGGACTTCTCGACGGCCTTCTCGGCGATCTCGTACGAGGGGGCCACCAGGTCGCCCCAGCCGCCGTCCTCGCCGACGAGGACGATCCGGGTGCCGCGCTCGCCGATGTGGGCCAGCTGGCCCTCGGCGCCGCCGTGCTCCTTGGAGAAGGCGCTGATCTGCTTGGCGATCCGGGCGACCTTGCGCTCGGCCTTCGCGTCAACCTGCTGCGTGTCTGCCATGACCAGGATGCTACCGACGAGTACTGGGGACGGCGACGTGACCCTTACCTCAGGAAGGGGTCGACCGCCACCGCGAGGAAGAGGATCGACACATAGGTGATCGACCAGTGGAACAGTCGCATCTCCTTGAGTTTCACGCCCGTCACCTCGGCCTTGGCGCGGTTCTGCAGGCCGTGCGCCTCCCACAGCCAGAAGCCGCCCGCGAGCAGCGCGACCGTCGTGTAGAACCAGCCGGTGTAGCCGAGCGGCTGCAGCAGCAGCGACACCACGACCATCACCCAGCTGTAGAGCACGATCTGCTTGGCGACCACCTTGTTGGAGGCGACGACCGGCAGCATCGGCACGCCCACGCGCGCGTAGTCCTCACGGACCTTCATGGACAGCGGCCAGTAGTGCGGCGGCGTCCAGAAGAACATGACGAGGAAGAGGATGACCGGCGCCCACGCCATGGAGTTCGTGACCGACGACCAGCCGATCAGGACCGGGAGGCAGCCGGCGATGCCGCCCCACACGATGTTCTGCGAGGTACGGCGCTTGAGGATCATCGTGTAGACGACGACGTAGAAAAGGAGCGCGCCGAGCGACAGCCAGGCGGACAGCCAGTTGACGGTGAGGCCGAACAGCAGCGTCGAGACGACCGCCAGCGTGATGCCGAAGGCCAGGCACTCGCGCGGCGACACCATGCCGGTGACCAGGGGCCGCTGTGAGGTGCGGTCCATGAGCGCGTCGATGTCACGGTCGATGTACATGTTGAGCGCGTTGGCGCCGCCCGCCGACAGATAGCCGCCGACACAGGTGAGCAGGACCAGCTTCAAGTCCGGCACGCCCTGCTGCGCCAGGAACATCACCGGAACGGTGGTGATCAGCAGCAGCTCGATGATGCGGGGCTTGGTCAGCGCCACGAATGCCTTGACACGGGCCCCGAACGGCCGGTGGCTCGAGCTCTTGCTCTCCCCCAGCACTCCGGCTGGACGGGATTCGACGGCCGTCACGCACACCCCTACAGAGACATCCCAGCAAGCCTCGCCCGTGTGAAGTCCCGGTAAAGGCTCGCGCGTACCACGCCACTGTAGACGTTGCCCATACCCCGACATTCGCGGGGGTCGGGTCGTGTCCGAGGAGGCCCCCGGAAGAGCTCGGTCCCACTCGGTTGAGCACTCGGACGAGCGGCTGCGTATTCAGTTGCCAAGTGCGCTGCCGCCCAGTCGGGAGGCGGATCTCCGCACGGCCCGGCAGTCTGGAATGACTCGAAAAAACGCACGTACTTGCGGGGGTAGGCTCGACAACGGCCGGGCGTCCCGTGCACCGGCATTTTCGACATGCGTGACATGTGGAGAGGAGCCCTGACCCAGGGTGAGCACCAAGCCGACCACCACAGACCTCGAGTGGACCGAGTTGGACCAGCGGGCCGTCGACACCGCCCGCGTCCTGGCCGCCGACGCCGTACAGAAGGTCGGTAACGGCCATCCCGGTACGGCGATGAGCCTGGCTCCCGCCGCCTACACCCTCTTCCAGAAGGTGATGCGGCACGACCCGGCCGACCCCGACTGGGTTGGACGCGACCGCTTCGTGCTGTCCGCCGGCCACTCGTCCCTGACCCTCTACACCCAGCTGTACCTGGCCGGGTTCGGCCTGGAGCTGGACGACCTCAAGGCGTTCCGCACCTGGGGCTCGAAGACCCCGGGTCACCCGGAGTACGGCCACACCAAGGGCGTCGAGACCACCACAGGACCGCTCGGCCAGGGTGTCGCCAACGCGGTCGGCATGGCCATGGCGGCCCGCTACGAGCGCGGTCTGTTCGACCCGGAGGCCCCGGAGGGCACCTCGCCCTTCGACCACTTCGTGTTCGCCATCGCCGGTGACGGCTGCCTCCAGGAGGGCATCTCCGCCGAGGCGTCCTCGATGGCCGGCCACCAGAAGCTCGGCAACCTGATCCTGCTGTGGGACGACAACCACATCTCGATCGAGGGCGACACCGAGACGGCCGTCTCCGAGGACACCGTCAAGCGGTACGAGGCGTACGGCTGGCACGTGCAGCGTGTCGCACCGCAGGCCAACGGTGACCTCGACCCGGTCGCGATCTTCGAGGCGATCCAGAAGGCCAAGGCGGTCACCGACCGGCCGTCCTTCATCGCGATGCGCTCGATCATCGCCTGGCCCGCCCCGAACGCCCAGAACACCGAGGCCGCCCACGGCTCGGCGCTCGGCGACGACGAGGTCGCGGCGACCAAGCGGGTGCTGGGCTTCGACCCGGAGCAGTCCTTCGAGGTCTCCGACGAGGTCATCGAGCACACCCGCGGGGCGCTGGAGCGGGGCCGCGAGGCCCGGGCCGAGTGGGAGAAGTCCTTCCAGGAGTGGCGCAGCAACAACCCCGAGCGCGCGGCCGAGTTCGAGCGCGTGGCCGCGGGTGAGCTGCCCAAGGGCTGGGAGTCGGCGATCCCGGTCTTCGAGCCCGGCAAGGGCGTCGCCACGCGTGCCGCGTCCGGCAAGGTGCTCCAGGCCCTCGGCGCCGTGATCCCCGAGCTGTGGGGCGGCTCCGCCGACCTCGCCGGCTCGAACAACACGACGATCGACAAGAACAGTTCGTTCCTCCCGGCGGACAACCCGCTGCCGGAGGCGGACCCGTACGGCCGCACGATCCACTTCGGCATCCGCGAGCACTCCATGGCCGCGGAGATGAACGGCATCGCGCTGCACGGCAACACCCGTGTCTACGGCGGTACGTTCCTCGTCTTCTCCGACTACATGCGCAACGCCGTCCGGCTCTCGGCGTTGATGCACCTGCCGGTGACGTACGTGTGGACGCACGACTCCATCGGCCTCGGCGAGGACGGCCCGACCCACCAGCCGGTCGAGCACATCGCCTCGCTGCGCGCGATCCCCGGCCTGAACGTGGTCCGCCCGGCGGACGCCAACGAGACGGCGACCGCCTGGCGCGAGATCCTGGGGCGCTGGACGAAGGAGTTCGGCAAGGGCGCCCCGCACGGCCTGGCGCTGACCCGTCAGGGCGTGCCGACGTACGAGCCCAATGAGGACGCGGTCAAGGGCGGTTACGTCCTGTTCGAGGCCGAGGGCGGTGACCCGCAGGTCATCCTGATCGCCACTGGTTCCGAGGTGCACGTGGCCGTCGAGGCGCGTGAGCAGCTCCAGGCCGACGGCGTGCCGACGCGCGTCGTCTCCATGCCGTGCGTGGAGTGGTTCGAGGAGCAGGACCAGGGGTACCGGGACAGCGTCCTGCCTCCGGCCGTGAGGGCTCGTGTCGCGGTCGAGGCGGGTATCGGTCTCACCTGGCACAAGTACGTCGGGGACGCCGGTCGCATCGTTTCCCTGGAGCACTTCGGTGCTTCGGCGGACGGCAAGGTCCTCTTCCAGGAATTCGGCTTCACTGCCGAGAACGTGGCCACCAAGGCGCGGGAATCTCTCGCCGCCGCCCAGCGCTGACGCTCACATACGACACGTAGGAGATGTAATTCCATGACAGACGCACTCAAGCGCCTCTCCGAGGAAGGCGTGGCGATCTGGCTGGACGACCTGTCGCGCAAGCGGATCACGTCCGGCAACCTCGCCGAGCTGATCGACCAGCAGCACGTCGTGGGCGTCACCACCAACCCGTCGATCTTCCAGAAGGCGATCTCCGAGGGCGACGGCTACGACCAGCAGCTGTCGGACCTGGCGTTCCGCAAGGTGTCCGTCGAAGAGGCCCTCCGCATGATCACGACGGCGGACGTCCGGGACGCCGCCGACATCCTGCGCCCGGTCTTCGACGCGACGGGCGGCCAGGACGGCCGGGTGTCGATCGAGGTCGACCCGCGCCTGGCGCACAACCTCAAGGCGACCGTCGCCGAGGCCAAGCAGCTCGCCTGGCTCGTCGACCGCCCCAACACCCTCATCAAGATTCCCGCCACCCAGGCGGGCATCCCGGCGATCACCGAGGTCATCGGCCTCGGGATCAGCGTCAACGTCACGCTGATTTTCTCGCTGGAGCGCTACCGCCTGGTCATGGACGCCTTCCTGGCCGGCCTGGAGAAGGCCAAGGAGCGGGGTCTGGACCTGTCGAAGATCCACTCCGTGGCGTCCTTCTTCGTGTCCCGCGTGGACACCGAGATCGACAAGCGCATCGACGCGCTCGGCACCGACGAGGCCAAGGCCGCCCGCGGCAAGGCCGGCGTGGCCAACGCCCGCCTCGCCTACCAGGCGTACGAGGAGGTCTTCTCGGGCGAGCGCTGGGCGAAGCTGGAGAACGCCGGCGCGAACAAGCAGCGTCCGCTGTGGGCCTCGACCGGCGTCAAGGACCCTGCGTACAAGAAGACCATGTACGTCGAGGAACTGGTCGCGCCGAACACGGTGAACACCATGCCGGAGGCGACGCTGTTCGCCACCGAGGAGCAGGGTGAGATCCGCGGCGACGCCGTCTCGGGCACCTACGAGCAGGCGCGCGCCGACCTCGACGCGGTCGAGAAGCTCGGGATCTCGTACGACGAGGTCGTGCAGCTGCTGGAGGACGAGGGCGTCGAGAAGTTCGAGGCGGCCTGGAACGACCTGCTCAAGTCGACCGAGGCGGAGCTTCAGCGCCTCGCCCCCTCGGAGGGCTGAAATCTTGTCGAGCAGCAACCCGCTGCGTGACCCTGCCGACCGACGGCTCCCGCGTATCGCGGGGCCGTCGGGCCTGGTCATCTTCGGCGTCACGGGCGATTTGTCACGAAAGAAGCTCATGCCCGCCGTGTACGACCTCGCGAACCGGGGTCTGCTGCCGCCGGGCTTCTCACTGGTCGGCTTCGCCCGGCGGGACTGGGAGAACGAGGACTTCGCGGAAGTCGTCCACGACGCCGTCAAGGAACACGCGCGGACGCCGTTCCGCGAGGAGGTCTGGCAGCAGCTCATCCAGGGGATGCGCTTCGTCCAGGGCACCTTCGACGACGACGACTCGTTCGAGCGGCTGCGCGACACCATCGACGAACTGGACAAGGCCCAGGGCACCGGCGGCAACTTCGCCTTCTACCTGTCCGTGCCGCCGTCCGCCTTCCCCGTGGTCATCCAGCAGCTGAAGAAGCACCGGCTGGCCGACCAGTCGAGCGGCTCCTGGCGGCGCGCGGTCATCGAGAAGCCCTTCGGTCACAACCTCAAGTCGGCCGAGGAGCTCAACGCGACCGTCGAGGAGGTCTTCGCCCCGGACCAGGTCTTCCGCATCGACCACTACCTGGGCAAGGAGACCGTCCAGAACATCCTGGCGCTGCGCTTCGCCAACACGATGTTCGAGCCGATCTGGAACCGGTCCTTCGTGGACCACGTGCAGATCACGATGGCCGAGGACATCGGCATCGGCGGCCGGGCCGGCTACTACGACGGCATCGGCGCCGCCCGTGACGTCATCCAGAACCACCTGCTCCAGCTCATGGCCCTCACCGCCATGGAGGAGCCGGCGTCCTTCGACGCGGACGCGCTGGCCGCGGAGAAGACCAAGGTGCTCGGCGCGGTGAAGCTGCCGAAGGACCTGGGCCGGGACACCGTGCGCGGACAGTACGCGGCGGGCTGGCAGGGCGGCGAGAAGGCGGTCGGCTACCTCGAAGAGGACGGCATCGACCCCCAGTCCAAGACCGACACCTACGCGGCCATCAAGGTGGAGATCGACAACCGCCGCTGGGCGGGCGTTCCGTTCTACCTGCGCACCGGCAAGCGCCTGGGCCGCCGGGTCACCGAGATCGCGGTGGTCTTCCAGCGGGCCCCGCACTCCCCCTTCGACACGACGGCCACCGAGGAGCTCGGCTCCAACGCGATCGTCATCCGCGTCCAGCCCGACGAGGGCGTCACCGTCCGCTTCGGCTCCAAGGTGCCGGGCACCTCGATGGAGATCCGGGACGTGTCCATGGACTTCGCCTACGGCGAGTCGTTCACGGAGTCCTCGCCCGAGGCGTACGAGCGCCTGATCCTCGACGTCCTGCTCGGCGACTCGAACCTCTTCCCCCGCACGGAGGAGGTCGAGCTGTCCTGGAAGATCCTCGACCCGATCGAGGAGTACTGGGACACGCACGGCAAGCCCGCCCAGTACCCCTCCGGTACCTGGGGCCCGGTCGAGGCGGACGACATGCTCGCACGAGAGGGACGGAGCTGGCGCCGGCCATGAAGACAGACCTCACGGACACCACGGCCAGCAAGATCAACAAGGCCCTGGTCAAGGCCCGCCGGGCCATCGGCACACCGGCCGTCGGCATGGTGCTCACCCTGGTCATCGTCACGGACGAGGAGAACGCCTACGACGCCCTCAAGGCCGCCAACGACGCGTCGCGCGAGCACCCCTCGCGCACGCTGGTGGTCATCAAGCGGGTGTCACGCAGCCCTCGTGACCGCACCCAGTCCCGCCTCGACGCCGAGGTACGGGTGGGCGCGGACGCGGGCACCGGCGAGACGGTGGTGCTGCGGCTGTACGGCGACGTCGCCGACCACGCCCAGTCTGTGGTCCTTCCGCTGCTGCTGCCGGACGCGCCCGTCGTCGTCTGGTGGCCGGTGGACGCGCCGCTCGACCCGGCCGGGGATCCGCTCGGGGCGCTCGCCCAGCGACGGGTCACCGACACGTACTCCTCCGAGCAGCCGGTGCGCGAGCTGTCGGCACGCGCCGACGCCTACACGCCGGGCGACACCGACCTCTCCTGGACCCGCATCACGCCGTGGCGCTCGATGCTGGCCGCCGCGCTCGACCAGGTCACCTGCAAGGTGAAGGCCGTCGAGGTGGAGGGCGAGGAGTTCAACCCGAGCTGCGAGCTGCTGGCGATGTGGCTGGCGGACCGGCTGGACGTGCCGGTGAAGCGGTCGCTGTCCAGCGGCCCCGGCCTGACAGCGGTACGCATGCACACGAACAGCGGTCCGATCGTCCTGGACCGCGCGGACGGCTCGCTCGCCACGCTCTCCATCCAGGGGCAGCCGGACCGTGCGGTGGCGCTCAAGCGCCGGGACACGGCCGAGCTGATCGCGGAGGAGCTGCGCAGGCTCGATCCGGACGACACGTACGCGGCGGCGCTGCGCTTCGGGGTGGAGCGGCTGAACTCCTCGGCGCCCTTTCCGGAGCCGGGAAGCGTCAAGGAGTCCGGCGCCAAAGAGTCCGGCGCCAAAGGATCCGGCGCCAAAGGAGAACCCGCCTCCGGAGAACCGGACGCAGCCTCCACCGAGCTCGCCGTCAAAGCCCCTGTCGAGGGCGCTGCGGAAGCTCCCCGGGAGGAAGCGGCGCCGTCGGCATCGCTGAAGCCGGTCCCCTCCGGTCTGTCCGGGAAGGCGGCGAAGTGAGCACCCCGCAGCTGGTCGTGCACCACGACAAGGAGCTGATGGCCCAGGCGGCCGCGGCCCGTCTGATCACCAAAATCGTGGACGCGCAGGCCTCCCGGGGCTCGGCGTCGATCGTCCTCACGGGCGGCCGCAACGGCAACGGCCTGCTCGCCGCCCTGGCCGCGGCGCCCGCCCGGGACGCCGTCGACTGGGGCCGCCTGGACCTGTGGTGGGGAGACGAGCGCTTCCTGCCCGAGAGCGACCCGGAGCGCAACGACACGCAGGCCCGCGAGGCCCTGCTGGACGCCGTACCGCTGGACCCGAAGCGCGTGCACGCCATGCCCGCGTCGGACGGCCCGCACGGTGACGACGTCGAGGCCGCGGCGGCGGCCTACGCCGAGGAGCTGGCCCGTGCGGCCGGTCCCGAGAACCACGGCGCGGTCCCCACCTTCGACGTCCTGATGCTGGGCGTCGGCCCGGACACCCACGTGGCGTCCCTGTTCCCGGAACTCCCCGCGGTACGGGAGACCGAGCGCACGGTCGTCGGTGTCCGCGGCGCGCCGAAGCCTCCGCCCACCCGGGTGTCGTTGACCCTGCCCGCGATCCGCGCGGCCCGCGAGGTCTGGCTCCTGGCGGCCGGCGAGGACAAGGCAGAGGCCGCTGCGATCGCCCTGTCCGGCGCGGGTGAGATCCAGGCCCCGGCGGCGGGGGCCCGTGGCCGGGCCCGCACCCTGTGGCTGCTGGACTCGGCGGCGGCCTCCCAGCTGCCGAGGTCCCTGTATCCGCCGGCTTCGCCCTGACGAACGTCCGCGGACGGACCCCGTCCGCGGACCAGGCCGGTTCCGGAGCCCGTACGGTCAAGTACCGTACGGGCTCCGGCCGTTGAGGCTCTTCACTACCTGCCGCGCAGCTCCCGGTACGTCGTCACCAGGGCCCTGGTGGACGCGTCCAGGCCCGGCACCTCGGCGCCCTCGGTGAGCGCCGGTTCGACGCGCTGGGCGAGGACCTTGCCGAGCTCGACGCCCCACTGGTCGAAGGAGTCGATGTTCCAGATCGCGCCCTGGACGAACACCTTGTGTTCGTAGAGGGCGATGAGCTGGCCGAGGACGGACGGGGTGAGCTCCTTCGCGAGGATCGTGGTCGTGGGGTGGTTGCCGCGGAACGTCCTGTGCGGGACCAGTTCCTCGGCCACTCCCTCCGCCCGCACCTCGTCCGGCGTCTTGCCGAAGGCCAGCGCCTGGGTCTGGGCGAAGAAGCTCGCCATGAGCAGGTCGTGCTGGGCCTTGAGCCCGTCGGAGAGCTCGGCGACCGGCTCGGCGAAGCCGATGAAGTCCGCCGGGATCAGCTTCGTGCCCTGGTGGATGAGCTGGTAGTAGGCGTGCTGCCCGTTGGTGCCGGGCGTGCCCCACACCACCGGCCCGGTCTGCCACTCCACGGGCCGCCCGTCACGGCCCACGGACTTGCCGTTGGACTCCATGTCCAGCTGCTGCAGGTAGGCGGTGAACTTGGACAGGTAGTGGCTGTACGGCAGTACGGCGTGCGACTGGGCGTCGTGGAAGTTGCCGTACCAGATGCCCAACAGGCCAAGGAGCAGAGGCACGTTGGAGTCGGCGGGCGCAGTCCTGAAGTGTTCGTCGACGAGATGGAACCCGTCGAGCATCTCGCGGAACCGGTCCGGGCCGATGGCGATCATCAGGGACAGTCCGATCGCCGAGTCGTAGGAGTAGCGGCCGCCCACCCAGTCCCAGAACTCGAACATGTTGGCCGTGTCGATGCCGAAGTCCGACACCTTCTCGGCATTGGTCGACAGCGCCACGAAGTGCCGGGCGACAGCTTCCTGGCCGGCCTTGAGCTCGGTGAGCAGCCACTCGCGGGCCGAGGTGGCGTTGGTGATCGTCTCGATCGTGGTGAAGGTCTTGGAGGCGATGATGAACAGCGTCTCGGCGGCGTCCAGGTCGCGGGTGGCCTCGTGCAGGTCGGCACCGTCGACGTTCGACACGAAGCGGACGGTGAGGCCGCGGTCGGTGAAGCCGCGCAGCACCTCGTACGCCATGGCGGGGCCCAGGTCGGAGCCGCCGATGCCGATGTTGACGACGTTCTTGATCCGCTTGCCGGTGTGGCCGGTCCACCCGCCGGAGCGGACGCGTGCCGCGAAGTCGCTCATCCTGTCGAGCACGGCGTGCACGCCCGGGACGACGTTCTCCCCGTCGACCTCGATCACCGCGTCGCGCGGGGCGCGGAGCGCGGTGTGCAGCACGGCCCGGTCCTCGGTCGTGTTGATCTTCTCGCCGCGGAACATGGCGTCCCTGAGCCCGAACACGTCGGTCGCGGCGGCGAGTTCGCGCAGCAGCCGCAGCGTCTCGTCGGTGACCAGGTGCTTGGAGTAGTCGACGTACAGGTCACCGACCCGCAGGGTGTACCCGGTGCCGCGCCCGGGGTCGGCTGCGAACAGCTCCCTCAACTGCACCTCGCCGAGCGCCTCGCGGTGCCCGGCCAGCGCGGCCCATTCGGGCGTCCGGTTGAGCCTGGTGCGGCCGTCTGCGTTCATGTCCGACTTCAGCCTTCTTTCGTGCCTGTCCCAGCTGTTCCCACCTGGTTGATCAACGCGGGACGCCGGCCGTGGAGGCGTCGGCGTCCGGCGCACCAACAGATACGTGCGCGGGGAGCACGGGTATCAGCGAGACAACGGGCAGGGAGAGGAACCCGGCCGCAGTGCGCCGACTGGTGCCGCGCCCGCGAGCAAGCACCGCCCACCCGCCCACGCGGATCGGGAACCGGCCGTCCGGGCCCCGCACTTCACAGCGGACGGCAGGCCGAGCGCGACCGCGAGATGTGCGGCGGCCGGTCCGTCAGGGGTCGCGGTGAGCAGGGGGTAGCGCGGACCCACGCGGCGCGCACCGAAACTCGAGAGCACGGCAGCACTCCACGACCGCCCGACTCCCCGTGCCCCGCAGACGCACGTGGCCGGGCGGACAGCCGTGAAACGGCTCCGGCCAGGCACCCCTCGGTACCCGGCCGGCTTTCGACTCCTAGATCTCGCCCCGCAGTTTGGCGAGGGCCTCGGCGAGGATCGCCTCGCCGTCCGCGTCGCTGCGCCGCTCCCGTACGTACGCGAGATGCGTCTTGTACGGCTCGGTGCGCGGCGGGTCCGGCGGGTTGTCCCGGTCCTGTCCGGCGGGAAAGCCGCAGCGCGGGCAGTCCCAGGTTTCGGGGACCTGCGCGTCGCTGGCGAAGCTGGGCTGCGTCTCGTGCCCGTTGGAGCACCAGAAGGAGATGCGCAGACGGGGCGCGGACTCGCCCCGCTCGGCTTCGCCCATCGGCCCCGCCCCGACCCGGCTACCACGGATCGCGTTGCCACTTGCCACGGTCGTAACTCCCTGCGTGATGGTGCCGCGAAGCGAGTCGACGTGTCGCTTCGTTGCGAGCGCCTCAGTCTACGTAAGGCCCAACGCGCGTCCAGTGATGGGAGTTACCGACCCCACATCCAGACGCAAGCCCCATGATAGGCCGCGCTCAGGTGCGCGTACCGAACATGGGGCCTTACGTGCGGAATGTGTGTGCTGTGTGGGGCGTGGCCGCTCAGCTGTTCGTCTTCATGAGAAGAGCGAGTACGACAATGCACGCGAACCACAGCAGACCGATCACCACGGTGATGCGGTCGAGGTTGCGCTCGGCGACCGAGGAACCACCGACGGACGACTGCATGCCGCCACCGAACATGTCGGAGAGGCCGCCGCCCTTCCCCTTGTGCATCAGCACCAGCAGCATCAGCAGCCCGCTGAAGACGATCAGGGCGATCGAGAACCCCAAAACCACGGCTGGACCAACTCTCTCGGATTCGGATGAACGACGGGGGCACGGCCTCGAGGGCCATGCCCCCGCAAGAGTACGACGGATCGCCGCCAGGGCCTACTTACTGGTCCCGGAAGCGCACGATCTTGACGAACTCGTCGGCATCCAGTGAGGCACCGCCGACCAGCGCGCCGTCGATGTCGGCCTGCGCCATGATCTCGGCGACGTTGCCGGCCTTGACGGAGCCGCCGTACTGGATGCGGACCTGGTCGGCCAGCTCCTGCGAGTACAGCTCGGCGATCTTGCCGCGGATGGCGGCGCAGACCTCCTGGGCGTCCTCGGCGCCGCAGACCTTGCCGGTGCCGATGGCCCACACGGGCTCGTAGGCGATGACGACGGACTCGGCCTGCTCGGCCGGGAGGTCCTTGAGCCCGCCCTCGACCTGGGCGAGGGTGTGGGAGACGTGGTTGCCCGCCTCGCGGACGTCCAGCTCCTCGCCGACGCACAGGATCGGGGTGAGGCCGTGCTTGTAGGCGGCCTTGACCTTGGCGTTGACGATCTCGTCGGTCTCCGCGTGGTACTGACGGCGCTCGGAGTGGCCGATCGCCACGTACGTGCACTTCAGCTTGGCCAGCATCGAGCCGGAGATCTCGCCGGTGTAGGCGCCGGAGTCCTGGGCCGAGATGTCCTGGGCACCGTACTTGATCTTGAGCTTGTCGCCGTCGACCAGGGTCTGCACGGAGCGCAGGTCGGTGAAGGGCGGCAGGACGGCGACCTCGACGGCCTCGTAGTCCTTGTCCGCGAGGGCGAAGGCGAGCTTCTGGACGTGCGCGATGGCCTCGAGGTGGTTGAGGTTCATCTTCCAGTTACCCGCCATGATCGGCGTGCGAGTGGTCATGCGGGGTCAGTCCTCCAGTGCGGCGAGGCCGGGGAGCGTCTTGCCCTCGAGGTATTCGAGGGAGGCGCCGCCACCGGTCGAGATGTGTCCGAACGCGTTCTCGTCGAAGCCCAGGATGCGGACGGCCGCGGCGGAGTCGCCACCGCCGACGACCGTGAAGGCCGAGGAGTCGAGGAGAGCCTGGGCGACCGCCTTGGTGCCCTCGGCGAATTCGGGGTGTTCGAAGACGCCCATCGGGCCGTTCCAGAAGACGGTGGCGGCGTCGGTGATCTTCGAGGCGTACAGCTTGCCGGACGCCGGGCCGATGTCCAGGCCCATCCGGTCGGCCGGGATGGCGTCCGCGGCGACGGTGGTGGAGTCGGCCGGGGCCTTGGTCTTCAGGTCCGGGAACGCGGGGGCGACCACCGCGTCGACCGGCAGGACCAGCTCGACGCCGGTCTTCTCGGCGCGCTCGATGTACTCCAGGACCGCCGGGATCTGGTCCTCCTGGAGGAGGGAGGCGCCGACCTCGTGGCCCTTGGCCTTGAGGAAGGTGAACGCCATGCCGCCGCCGATGAGGATGCGGTCGGCCTTGCCGAGCAGCTGGTCGATGACGGCGAGCTTGTCGGAGACCTTGGCGCCGCCGAGCACGACCACGTAGGGCCGCTGGACGTCGTCGGTGAGCTTCTTCAGGACGCCGACCTCGGTGGCGATGAGGTAGCCGGCGTAGTGCGGCAGCCGGGCCGGGAGGTCGAAGACCGAGGCGTGCTTTCGGTGGACGGCCCCGAAGCCGTCGCCGACGTAGACGTCGGCGAGAGCGGCGAGCTGGTCGGCGAAGGCACCGCGCTCGGCGTCGTCCTTGGAGGTCTCGCCGGCGTTGAAGCGGAGGTTCTCGACGACGGCGACCTGGCCGTCGGCGAGGCCCGCGACCGTGGCCGTGGCCGACTCGCCCACCGTGTCGGTCGCGAACGCCACGGAGGCGTCGAGGAGTTCACCGAGGCGGGCGGCGGCCGGGGCGAGGGAGAAGGCAGGGTCCGGGGCGCCCTTGGGACGGCCCAGATGGGAGGCGACGACCACGCGGGCACCCGCCTCGGCGAGGGCCTTGACGGTCGGCACAACGGCGCGGATCCGGCCGTCGTCGGTGATGGTGGTGCCGTCGAGCGGCACGTTGAGGTCGGCGCGGACGAAGACCCGCTTGCCGGCCACGCCTTCGGCGAGGAGTTCGTCGATCGTCTTCATAAAAGGGGACTCCTGAGGAGGGCTCTGGATCGTACGAGAGCTGATCACGTGAGTCAGGGCTCGGGCAACGCGCCCTCGCGCTGCCCGAGCCCTGTTCACACACCTAGGTGCCTGATCGGTCGATCAGAGCTGGTTGCCGACGAAGACCGTGAGGTCGACGAGGCGGTTGGAGTAGCCCCACTCGTTGTCGTACCAGCCGAGGATCTTCACCGTGTTGCCCTCCTGGACCATGGTCAGGGAGGAGTCGAAGGTGCAGGACGACGGGTCGCCGACGATGTCCGAGGAGACGATCGGGTCCTCGGTGTAGGTCAGGAAGCCCTTGAGGTCGCCGTCGTCGGAGGCCTTCTTGAACGCGGCGTTGACCTCGTCCTTGGTGACCTCGCGCTGGAGCGTCACGACGAGGTCGGTGGCGGAACCGGTGGGGACCGGGACGCGCATCGCGATGCCGTCGAGCTTGCCCTTGAGCTGCGGGAGGACCAGGGCGGTGGCCTTGGCGGCACCGGTCGTGGTCGGGATGATGTTCTCGGCGGCGGCGCGGGCGCGGCGCAGGTCCGAGTGCGGGAAGTCCAGGATGCGCTGGTCGTTGGTGTACGCGTGGACCGTCGTCATCAGGCCCTTGACGATGCCGAAGTTCTCGTCGAGGACCTTGGCCATCGGCGCCACACAGTTGGTGGTGCAGGAGGCGTTGGAGATGACGTGGTGGTTGGCCGCGTCGTACTTGTCCTGGTTGACGCCCATCACGATGGTGATGTCCTCGTCCTTGGCCGGAGCCGAGATGAGGACCTTCTTGGCGCCGCCGGCGATGTGCTTCTCGGCGTCGGCCTTCTTCGTGAAGATGCCGGTCGACTCGATGACGATGTCGACGCCCAGCTGACCCCAGGGGATGTCAGCGGGGTTGCGCTCGGACAGCACCTTGATGGTGTGACCGTCGACGGTGATCGTGTCGGCGGTGTGCGACACCTCGGCCTTGAGGCGGCCCAGGATGGTGTCGTACTTGAGCAGGTGAGCGGTGGTCGCGGTGTCACCCAGGTCGTTGACAGCCACGATCTCGATGTCAGCACCCTGCTCCAGCAGCGCGCGGAAGTAGTTACGACCGATGCGGCCAAAGCCGTTGATGCCTACGCGGATCGTCACGAACCGATCTCCTCGTTGGTACGCCGGTTGTGAGACCGGCGAGCTGTATGGGATGTCCCCGACCACCCCCGACCCTACCTCCCTGAGGCTTGCGGAGTGACATCGAGATGCCCCATACACGGCAGGGCGGTCCGTACCCGCCAGTAGGGGTACGGACCGCCCCGGCCCGAAAGCTCAGGTCACCCGGATTGACTACATCGGGTCACGCCCGGTTCACCCGCGGATGGCGGCGAGCGCCTTTCCGACGAGGGCCGTGCGGTCGGCCGCCGCGGTGACGTGCTCCAGGCCGAAGCCCAGCAGCACGGTGTCGTCCGTGGTGACCGCGCCGTACGTCTTGAACAGCTCTCCCGCGCGCCCCCAGTCCGTCACGACCGCGGGGCTGCCCGCGGGCGGCCCCGGCACGCTCCACGCGCCGAGCGAGGTCTCGAAGCCCTCGGTCTCGGTGGCCTGGCCGCCGATGACCACGGACGCGTTGTCGGCGAGGACACCGCGACCGCCGGAGCCCGGGTCGGTGATGTAGCTGAGGGAGACCTCCACCTTCTTGCCGGCGTACGCGGAGAGGTCGAAGGAGACCTCCTGCCAGCCGGCCGAGGATCCGGTGAAGCTGTTCCACTGTCCGCTGGTGCCGGAGGCCGTGCAGCCGTCGGCGCCCTGCGTCAGATACCGCTTGAGCGCGGGGTGGGCCGCGATGAAGAACCCGGCCTCGCACTCGGCGGGCACGGCGGTGCTGGTCGCACCGTTCTTCTCCGGGAGCGTGGTCCAGTCGTCGGCCCCGGCGGTGTGCGCCTCCAGGACGGCGTGGTCGTAGCCCTCCTCGGTGTCCCACAGCAGCCGGGTGCGCAGGGCGGGTGCCTGCGCGGCGGTGACCTGGGTGAGGTCGATGGTGCGGGTGAGGCGGTTCCAGGCGTAGTCGCTGTGCGTGACGGCCGCCATGGACGCGCCCTCGTACGGTCCGTACGGGTTGGGCGTACCGGGGTACGTGCCCGCTCCCGCGCTCGCGAACTGCGGGAAGGCCGCCGCGGGCAGGTTGTCCGAGGTGGCGCTGAAGGACCCGGCCGCGTCCAGCGGGTTGCCGGGCGCGGCGCCGAGGGTTCCGGAGGCCCCGGCGAGCTTGCCCGTGCCCTGGAAGGCGGTGGCGCCCGGCAGGGTCGTACGGGTGTAGGCGCCCAGGTAGTACTGGCTGAAGTCGTTCGACAGGGTGCCGTCGCCCAGGTCGACGCTGCCGCCGGCCCGCTCGCCCGCCTCGACCAGCTTGCCGCCCTCGTTCAGGAAGGCGCGCAGCTGGAGCTGGGTGGGATTGCCCGGGACGGTCGCGCCCGTGTAGTGGACGACCGACCTGAAGTGGTCCAGGACCCCGAGCGCGTCGGGCGCTCCCTGGGTGGCCACGTTCCAGACGATCGCCTTCCGGCCGGCCGCCTTGAGCGCGTCGACGTACGTCTGCGCCTGTGTGGCGGTCGCGCCCTCCTCGGCGACCACGAGTACGTCCGCGCGCGGCCGCTCGGCCACGGTGTACGTGAAGTGCGTGCTGGAGGTGGGCTTTCCACTCTCCGTCCGGCCGGTGAACCAGACCTCGACCTTGTCGCCCGGGTCGGCGTCCTCGACCTTCGCCCGGTACTCGTCGAAGTAGAGGTTGTCCTCACCGCCGTAGGTCTCGCCGCCCTTCCAGGTCCTGAGCGTCTCGTCCTTCGTACGGCCGCCGTTGACGCGGTACTTGAGCTCCTTGTCGCGCACGGCCTTGCGTACGACGACGGAGACCTCCTGGTCGGCGCCGCGCGAGTAGGACGTGGAGAACGTCTTCGGGGTGAAGTCGGCGGCCTTCAGGCCGAGCGAGGACTTCGGCTGGTCGGGCCTGGCAGCGGACTCGGCGACCGAGAGGGCGAAGGGGACGTTCTTCTCGAACTCCTGCTGGATCAGCTTCTCGTCGTCCGGGAAGTTGAAGACCGACTGGCAGTCCGCCGCGTTCCACTGGTCGTGCGGGTCGAGGTTCGAGGCGGTCTGGCAGGTCGACATCTCGGGAGTGAACATCGCCAGGCCGTTGACGTTCGACGCGTGGCCGTCCGCCTCGCCGTTGGTGGTGTACAGCTCCGAGGAGACCTGCGGACGGTAGCCGGGGATCGCGGAGTTGTCCGGGGTGCCGGCGAGCGCCTTGTACATGATGTCGTCGGGGGTGTCGGTGGCCACCTGCCAGCCGACGCCGTAGAGGAGGAGTTCGGCGGCGGAGTGGTAGTTGATGCCGTACGTGAAGCCGATCCGCTTCTCGAAGGCGTCCAGGGCCTTGGTCTCGGGCTCGGAGGAGGGGGCCGCCCCGCGGTAGGTCTCGCTGGTGGGGTTGGGGGACGAACCCTCGTTGTCGTAGCCCCACTTGTAGGAGAAGTTGCGGTTGAGGTCGACGCCGTCGCCGACGGCGATGGTGCCGTCGCCGTTGTTGTCACGCAGGTTCTTGCGCCACAGGCGGTTGTCGTCGCTCTGGAAGGTGTAGTCGTAGCCGTCGGGATTGGCCGACAGGACGAACCACAGCTCGGTGGAGTCGACGATCTTCTTGACGCGCTTGTCGCTCTTGTAGTGGTCGACGTAGTGGTGGAGCAGCCGACGGGTCATCTCCGGCGTGATCCACTCGCGCGCGTGCTGGTTGGACATGTAGAGCACGGCGGGTTTGGCGCCGTCCTTGGACTTCTTCGCGTTCTTGGTCAGTTTGAGCGCGAGGATGTCCCTGCCGTTCACGGTCCTGCCGATGGAGACGACCTTGGTGAGGCCGGGGTTGGCCCGGGCGGTCGCCAGGATCTCCTCGCGGAGGCCGCCGCTTCCGCTGTACGGCCGGAACACGCCCTCGGCCGCCTTGTCCACGCGGGCCTCGGCCCTGGCGGTCAGGGCGTGCTCGGTGAGCTCGACGCCCTGCCCTTCGAGCTTTTGGGCCTCCTGGTCGGTGAGGTAGACCTCGACGGTCGCGGTGCCCTTCGCGGGCACCCGCTCGCTCAGTTCGTGGCCGTCCTGCCCGGCCGCCAGCAGCAGGGGTACCTGCCCGCTGGTGACCTCGGCGCGGAAGACCTTGACTTCGTTCGGATCAGGAGAACCTGCGCTCTGCGCGGCATGGGCGACGGGTGCGACGCCCACGCCGCCGAGCAGGAGTGCGCCAACAGCGAGGATCGGTCTCGCTCTTCGTCTCATGAGCCCCCCTTGCGGTGGTCCGCCACAGCGGCGAACAGATGCCAGGCTCATGACAGTTCATGATCCAGTCAAGGGTGCCTCACGGATACGTAAACGCCGGTGCCGACTGCCCAAGTGGGCGTCGGCACCGGCGAGGTGAAGGAGGGTCAGCCGACCAGGTGGTCGGCCATCTCCTCGGTGATGCTGGACTCCGTGCCGGGGATGCCGAGGTCGGAGGCGCGCTTGTCGGCCATGGCCAGCAGACGGCGGATACGGCCGGCGACGGCGTCCTTGGTCAGCGGCGGGTCGGCCAGCGCGCCCAGTTCCTCCAGGGAGGCCTGCTTGTGCTCCATGCGCAGCCGCCCCGCGGCGGCGAGGTGCTCGGGCACGTCGTCGGCGAGGATCTCCAGGGCCCGCTGCACCCGTGCTCCGGCGGCGACGGCCGCGCGCGCGGAGCGGCGGAGGTTGGCGTCGTCGAAGTTGGCGAGCCGGTTGGCCGTGGCCCGCACCTCGCGGCGCATCCGGCGCTCCTCCCAGGCGAGCACCGACTCGTGGGCGCCCAGCCGGGTGAGCAGGGCGCCGATCGCGTCACCGTCACGGACGACCACCCGGTCCACACCGCGGACCTCACGGGCCTTGGCGGCGATCGACAGGCGGCGGGCGGCGCCGACCAGCGCGAGCGCGGCCTCCGGACCCGGGCAGGTCACCTCCAGGGAGGAGGAACGTCCGGGCTCGGTGAGCGAGCCGTGCGCCAGGAAGGCCCCGCGCCAGGCGGCCTCCGCGTCACAGGTGGCACCGGAGACGACCTGCGGCGGCAGTCCCCGGATCGGGCGGCCCCGTCCATCGACCAGGCCGGTCTGCCGGGCCAGCTGGTCACCGCCGGCGACGACCCGGACCACGTAACGCGAACCGCGGCGCAGCCCGCCCGGTGCCATCACGATCAGTTCGGAGCTGTGGCCGAAGATCTCCAGAATGTCCCGCTTGAGGCGGCGCGCCGCCATCGCGGTGTCCAGCTCCGCCTCGATCACAATGCGCCCGCTCACCAGGTGGAGGCCGCCGGCGAACCGCAGGACGGCGGAGACCTCCGCCTTTCTGCAGCAGGTCCGGGTGACGGGGAGCCGGGAGATCTCGTCCTTCACCGCTGCCGTCATCGCCATGGGCCGATCCTTCCATGCATCCGAAAAATACGGTCGTACGCGGCGGCCAACAGCTCCGGGTCGTGCCTCGGGGTCCCGTCGGGCCGGGCCACCGGCGCCAGCTCGACCGCGGCGCCGAACCGCTTGGCGGCATCGGTCAGGGAATCGCGGTCGGGCACGGCGGCCTGGTCGGCCAGCACCACGTCCAGGGCGAGTTTAGGGGCGTGTCGTCCCAAAACCTCCAAATGACGCTGCGGGGAGAAGCCATCGGTTTCTCCCGGCTGCGGTGCGAGATTCAGGGAGAGTACCCGGCGCGCCTTCGTCTGGGTGAGCGCGTCCAGCAGTTCGGGCACCAGCAGGTGCGGGATGACCGAGGAGAACCAGGAGCCGGGACCGAGGACCACCCAGTCCGCGTCCCGGACGGCCTCGACCGCCTCGGGGACCGCCGGCGGGTCGTGCGGCACGACGTGCACGGACTGCACCTCGCCCGGGGTCAGGGCCACGGTCGCCTGTCCCCGTACGGTGTCCACGTCCTCGGGCCGCTCCGGGTCGTGCCCCTTGACCAGGGCCTGGAGCTCCAGGGGTACGGCGGACATGGGCAGCACGCGCCCGTGCGCGCCGAGGAGTCTGCCGACCAGGTCGAGGGCCTGGACATGGTCGCCGAGCTGCTCCCACAGGGCGACGATCAGCAGATTGCCGACCGCGTGTTCGTGCAGGTCGCCCTTGGACTGGAAGCGGTGCTGGATGACCCGGG
Organism: Streptomyces sp. NPDC005402; assembly: GCF_040606575.1. Classification (NCBI taxonomy): domain Bacteria; kingdom Bacillati; phylum Actinomycetota; class Actinomycetes; order Kitasatosporales; family Streptomycetaceae; genus Streptomyces; species Streptomyces sp. NPDC005402. The sequence continues at coordinate 73,121 of NZ_JBEXFB010000012.1, read as the reverse complement.
CCCAGGTCTGGCCCCAGTCGTCGTCGCCGCACAGCGCGGCCAGCGCCTTGCGCAGGTCGCCGGGCGGCAGGACGCCCAGCTCGTCGCGCAGGCGCCCGCTGGAGCCGCCGTCGTCGGCCACGGTGACGACGGCGGTGAGGTCGCCGGTGATCCGGCGCAGGGCGGCGAGCGAGGCGGACAGGCCCATGCCGCCGCCGAGCGCGACCACCTTGGGCTGGGCGCCGCGGCGGCGCGGTTTGGCGCCGCGGGCCTCGGCGGGACGGCTCACTCGTCCCTCGGGCACCGCCCGGCGCAGCCTGCTCAGCCGGGAAGAACGTCCTGTCATTCCCGTCCCATGTCCCGGTGTACGACCACCGTCTCCACACCCTCGGCCGCGAGGCGCGCGGCGAGCTTCTCCGACGTGGCGACCGAGCGGTGCTTGCCGCCGGTGCAGCCGATCGCGATGGTCACGTACCGCTTGCCCTCACGGCGGTAGCCGGCCGCGACGAGGCGCAGCAGCTCGGCGTAGCGGTCGAGGAACTCCTTGGCGCCGGGCTGGTTGAAGATGTACGCCGACACCTCCTCGTTGAGGCCGGTGAAGGGGCGCAGCTCCGGGACCCAGTGCGGGTTGGGCAGGAACCGCATGTCCGCGACCAGGTCGGCGTCGACCGGCAGGCCGTACTTGAAGCCGAAGGACATGACCGTGGCCCTGAGCTCGGGCTCCTCCTCGCCGGCGAACTGGGCGTCCATCTTGGCGCGCAGCTCGTGCACGTTGAGGCTGGAGGTGTCGATGACCAGGTCGGCGTCGCCGCGCAGCTCGCGCAGGAGTTCGCGCTCGGCGTCGATGCCGTCGACGATGCGGCCGTCGCCCTGGAGGGGGTGCGGGCGGCGCACGGACTCGAAGCGGCGCACCAGTGCGTCGTCGGAGGACTCCAGGAAGACGATCCGCCGGGTGACGTGCTTGGCCTCCAGGTCGGCGAGGGACTCGCGGAGGTTGTCGAAGAAGCGCCGGCCGCGGACGTCGACGACCACCGCGATCCGGGCGACGTTGCCCTGGGAGCGGGCGCCGAGCTCCACCATGGTGGGGATCAGCGCGGGCGGGAGGTTGTCGACGACGAACCAGCCGAGGTCCTCCAGGCACTTCGCGGCGGTGGAGCGGCCGGCGCCGGACATGCCGGAGATGATCACCAGCTCGGGGATGGCCGCCTCCGGGACGCCGCCCGCGTCGAGGGCGGTGCCCGTGCTCACCTGCGCGTCGTCTCCGCCCTGGTCCTGTTGTTCTTGGTGCTCGTTCACATTCATGTCTCCTGCCCCCGTCGTTCGTCCGGGGCACCCGCCGTCACGGGGTCCCCACCGGAACCCGTGGTGCCGGGTTCCTCCTCATCCATGATCTCTCCAGTCGCCGTGTTCACGGCGGGCGCGGCCGGGGCCGCCTGGGCGAGGGCCACGGCGATCGTCTCGGCCGTCTTGCGGCCTATGCCGGGGACCTCGCAGATCTGGTCGATGGTGGCGGATCGTAGTTTCTTCAAGGACCCGAAATGTTTCAGCAGGGCCTGCTTGCGCGTGTCCCCGAGGCCGGGGACGTCGTCGAGGGGGCTCGACCGGAAGCGCTGGCTCCGCTTGGTGCGCTGGTAGGTGATCGCGAAGCGGTGGGCCTCGTCACGGACCCGCTGGAGAAGGTACAGGCCTTCGCTGGTGCGGGGCAGCACGACCGGGTCGTCCTCCGCCGGCAGCCAGACCTCCTCCAGGCGCTTGGCGAGGCCGCAGACGGCGATGTCGTCGATGCCGAGCTCGTCCAGCGCCCTCTTGGCGGCCGCGACCTGGGGCTGTCCGCCGTCGACGACGACGAGCTGGGGCGGGTAGGCGAACTTCTTGGGGCGGCCGTCGTCGTCCTTGAGGCCGTTCTCGGAGAGGCTTTGCGAGCCGCCGATCGGGGAGGGCTCGTTCTCGGAGTTCTGAGAGGCGTCGCTCTGGGAGGCGTCGTCCACCCACTCGCCGGTCTTCTCCTTCTCGGCCAGGTACCGCTTGAACCGGCGGGAGATGACCTCGTGCATGGACCGGACGTCGTCCTGTCCGGCGAAGCCCTTGATCTGGAAGCGGCGGTACTCGCTCTTGCGCTGGAGCCCGTCCTCGAAGACGACCATGGACGCGACCACGTCGTCGCCCTGGAGGTGCGAGATGTCGTAGCACTCGATCCGCAGGGGGGCACTGTCCAGGTCCAGGGCCTCGGCGATCTCCTCCAGGGCACGCGAGCGCGTGGTGAGGTCGGAGGCGCGCTTGGTCTTGTGGAGCACGAGTGCCTGCTGCGCGTTGCGCTGCACGGTCTCCATCAGGGCCTTCTTGTCGCCGCGCTGCGGGATGCGCAGCGAGACGCCCGAACCGCGGCGCTCGGCGAGCCACTCCTGGACCGGCTCGAACGGCTCCGGCAGGGCCGGGACGAGGACCTCCTTGGGGACCGAGTCGCCCTTCTCCTCGCCGTAGAGCTGCTGGAGGGCGTGCTCGACGAGGGCGCCGGTGGTGATCTCCTCGACCTTGTCGGTGACCCAGCCACGCTGGCCGCGCACCCGTCCGCCGCGGACGTGGAAGATCTGGACCGCGGCCTCCAGCTCGTCCTCGGCGACCGCGATCAGGTCGGCGTCGGTCGCGTCGGCGAGCACGACGGCGCTCTTCTCCATGGCCTTCTTCAGGGCCCCGATGTCGTCGCGCAGGCGGGCCGCCCGCTCGTATTCCATCTCCTCGGCCGCGTCCGTCATCTGCTTCTCCAGACGGCGGATGTAGGTGCCGGTGCGGCCGGCCATGAAGTCGCAGAACTCCTCGGCCAGATCACGGTGTTCGTCGGCGGAGACGCGGTCGACGCAGGGCGCCGAGCACTTGCCGATGTAACCGAGGAGGCAGGGGCGGCCGGTGCGGGTGGCGTTCTTGAAGACGCCGGCGGAACAGGTGCGGACGGGGAAGACACGCAGCAGGAGGTCGACGGTGTCGCGGATCGCCCACGCGTGCCCGTAGGGCCCGAAGTACCTCACGCCCTTGCGCTTGTGGCCGCGCATCACCTGCACGCGCGGGAACTCCTCGTTCATCGTCACCGCGAGGTACGGGTAACTCTTGTCGTCGCGGTACTTGACGTTGAACCGGGGGTCGAACTCCTTGATCCAGGAGTACTCCAGCTGCAGGGCCTCGACCTCCGTGGACACCACCGTCCACTCCACGGACGCGGCCGTGGTCACCATCGTGCGGGTGCGGGGGTGCAGGCTCGCCAAGTCCTGGAAGTAGTTCGCCAGGCGCTGGCGCAGGCTCTTCGCCTTTCCGACGTAGATCACCCGGCGGTGCTCGTCGCGGAACCTGTACACCCCGGGAGAGTCCGGGATCTCCCCTGGTTTGGGGCGGTAGCTGGAGGGGTCGGCCATGTCTCACACCCTACTGGCGAGGGCTGACACTCCGGCGAGCCTGTGGACAACGGCCCGGGACTGTCCGGCGAATCGTGTGCGGGCCCGAAGGAGGGGAGGGAGCTGTCTCCCGCGGGGCCCGGCCACGCGGGAGGATGGGCCGCCGGCCTCCCGGTGTGATTTCCGCCCTTCCGACCCGGCCGGGGTCGCTTCCGTGCTGCTCTCGCCGGGCCGGCCGAACGGCGGGGCGGTCGCCCGCGCCGGCGGGGCCGGCCCGGGCAGCAGGTCCTGCGGATATCGCTGCGGGATACGGATCCCCGAGCGGCTCGTACCCCAGCTCGATCGCCACCCGGTGATCCGGCCGGAGCAGCGGGCCACCGGCCGTGAGGTCACGGGGACGACGCCGTGCGGCAGATACGCGGCTCACGGCCTCCCGGACCATGTTCGGGCGGCGGCGGTTCGAGTCAGTGGCGAGACCGGCGACCGTCCCTCGGCGTCGAGCGCCGGCTCGCGGGGCCACCCCCTGAGGGCCGAACGGCATGCCGACAATCGCCCCTCCCCGCCGGGCAGGCCCTCACGCGACTCCAGGAACGTCAGCACCGCCAGGACCCTGCGCTCGACGGCGAGAGCGGCTTCGACGTGGCGGTGGAACCGGCCCGCAGTGCATCCCGCGTCATCGTCCTGATCTCCACGCACGCGCTGGAGAACTTCGAGGAACTGATCGCAAGCAGCCCGGCGCACGGGTTCCTGCCCAAGTCGGCGCTGTCGGCACAGGCGATCAGCAGGCTGGCTGGACGAGCTGCCGGACGGGGCGGGAACGCTTTCGCCACCTGAGCGGGCGGCCCGCCGACCGGCCGGGAGTACACCACCGTTCGGCGACAGGTGTTGTCGGGACTTGGTCAACACGCTTCAATGCGGGGGAACTCGGGGCCGGGAACGACGGCGTACGGATGTGAAGCCTCCCCGGCACTGCCACGGACGGCCCCGAGGCACCCTCACGAACGGCCTGACCAGCCGCCCGGACCTGTACAGAAAGGCCCTGCATGCCGCACGCCACACAGCACGCGGACGACGTGAGCGTCGCCGACGCGGAACTGGACTCGGCCCTGCGGGGCGGCCCCTTTCACGTCGCGCTGCGCGCGGCGATCGCCGCGCGGGGGCTGCCGCTCCAGCGCGTCCAGCACCATCTGTCGCGCTACGGGGTCAAGGTCGGGGTCACCAGCCTGAGTTACTGGCAGCAGGGCGCCCGGCGCCCGCAGCGTCCCGAGTCGCTGCGGGCCGTACGCGCGCTGGAGGAGATTCTCCAACTGCCGGAGGAGTCACTGATCAGGCTGCTCGCCGAGGACGACGACCGGTCGACCGCCGAGCGGCCGGCGACCCGCTCCTACCGCTCCCTGCTCGCCGCCTCGGACGTTCTCGGACAACTGCTGGGCGAGCTGGACGCGCCGCCCGACGGCGGCCTGCACACCCTCGGACACCACGAGCGGATAGACATCGGGGCGCGCCGTGAGCTGCGCAGTCGCGAGTCGCACCACATCGTGCGCGCCCACCGCGAGGGCGTCGACCGCTTCATCGCCGTCCACCACGGCGACCCGGGGTGCGTGCCGGAGCACATGACCGTGCACGCCCTGGAGAACTGCCGTACGGGACGCGTCCGTTCGCACCACGACACCGGGGTGCTCGTGGCCGAGCTGCTCCTCGACGCCCGGCTGCGGGCGGGCGACACCTTTCTGTTCCGCTACTGCGTCGAGGACGGCACGGCCGGGGTGTCGCGCGAGTACGTCCGCGGCTTCGGCTCGCCCGGCGGGCAGTACGCGCTCCAGGTCCGGTTCGACGAGGGCGCCCTGCCGCTGCGCTGCCACCGCTTCGCCCAGCACTCCCCCGCGGCGCCCCGCAGCGGCCGCCAGGAACTGTCCCTCACCGGCCACCACCACTCGGTGCACCTGGTCGAGCCGCGGGTGCGGTCGGGGGTGGTGGGGATCGGGTGGGAGTGGGAGTGAGCGGGGTGACGCGTCAGGCCGTTCACAGCACGTAAACGTTTGCGCAAGCGTTTACGTGGGCTGCGGAATGGGATACCTTCCCGGGCGTGGGCCGCCGTTCCAGTGCCCTGTGGACACCCGTTCCGGGAGGGGAACCCGATGCCGACCATGGCCGACGTGGCACGCAGCGCGGGGGTGTCCGTGGCGACCGTCTCGCACGTCCTCAACGGCACCCGGCCGGTCCTGCCCCACACCCGCCAGGCCGTGCTGGACGCCGTCGACGAACTGGGCTACACCCCCAACACCCTGGCCCGCTCCCTGGTGACCTCCCGCACCCGCTCCATCGGGCTCGCGGTGTCGGCGATCAGCAACCCGTACTTCACGGAGATCCTCCAGGGCGTCGAGGCGGGCGCGCTGGAGCACGGCTACAGCCTGCTCATCGCCGATCCGCACGACGATCCCGACCACGAGCGCAAGGTCGTCCAACTGCTGCACGAGAGGCGCGTGGACGGGATGATCGTCGCGCCCTCGGCGGACCCGCGCGAGCTCGTCTCCTACCTCGGGCGCCACCAGGTCCCGGCAGTGTTCCTCGACCGGCTCGTCACCGTCCCCGGGGGCGACCCGCAGCGCTTCGACCAGGTCTGCGCCGAGAACACCGAGCCGACGGCCCGGCTGGTCACCCATCTCGCCGGACTCGGCCACCGCCACATCGGCCTGGTGGCCGGCCTGCCCGGACTCAGCACCACCGCCGAACGGATCTCCGGATACCGACAGGGCCTGACGGCCGCCGGTCTCCCCTACGACGATCACCTCGTCGTCCACGGCGACTCCGAGTCCGCCGGAGCCGAGCGCGCCACCGCCGCGCTGCTCTCCCTCGCCTCCCCGCCCACCGCCCTCGTCACCGCCAACAACGCGATGACCATCGGCACCCTGCGCGCCCTGCGCGAGCACGGCCTTTCGGTGCCGGACGACCTCGCCCTGTGCTGCTTCGACGACTTCGCCTGGGCCGACCTGTTCTCGCCCCGGCTCACCGCGATCGCCCAGCCCAGCAGGGAGATCGGCGCGCGGGCGGTCCGTGTGCTCCTGGAACGCCTCGACATGCCGGACCGGCCCGCCCGGACCGTGCGCCTGGACTGCGCGTTCGTGCATCGCACGTCATGCGGGTGCTCCGACGCCGGGGAGGGGTCGGCGCGCCCTGCACAGCCCTCACAGGGCCTCACAGCCCTCGCAGCCGTCACACCCCTCGCAGCCCTCGCCTTCGAGAAAGGAACCGATTCGTGATCGTCGTCGCCGGTGAGGCCCTGATCGATCTGGTACCGCAGGGCACGGGCGCCCTCGCGGGTCTCAAGCCGGCGCTCGGGGGCGGCCCCTACAACACCGCCGTGGCCCTCGGCCGGCTCGGCTCCCCCACCGCCTTCTGCTCCCGCACCTCGCTCGACGCCTTCGGAGAGGCCCTGCTGGACGGGCTCCGGGAGGCGGGGGTGGACGTGTCCGCCGTGCAGCGCGGCACGGAACCCACCACGCTCGCCGTCGCCACCATCGACACCAACGGCTCGGCCGCCTACTCCTTCTACGTCGACGGCACCGCCGACCGCCGGTTCGCCGCCCCCGCCGAACTCCCCGCCGGCACGCGCGCGGTGTCCTTCGGCACCTGCTCGCTCGTCCTGGAGCCGGGGGCGAGCGCCTACGAGGAGCTGCTGCGGACCGCGGCCGCGCAGGGCGTCTTCACCGCGCTCGACCCGAACATCCGCGCCGGGCTGATCCCCGACGCGGACGCCTACCGGGCCCGCTTCAAGAGCTGGCTGCCGTCGGTGTCGCTGCTCAAGCTCTCCCAGGAGGACGCGCTGTGGCTGGGCGGGACCCCGCGCGAGTGGCTGGCCGCGGGGCCCTCGGCCGTCGTGGTCACCCAGGGCGGTGACGGGCTGACCGTTTTCACCCGGGACGGGGCGGTGCTGCCCGTGCCGGGCGAGAAGGTCGACGTCGTGGACACGATCGGCGCGGGCGACACGGTGAACGCGGCCCTGCTGCACGGCCTGGCCACCCTCGACGCGCTGTCCCCGGAGGCGCTCGCCGGCCTGGACGTCGAGGACTGGACCCGGCTGCTGCGGTTCGCGGCACGCGCGGCGGCGATCACCTGCTCACGAGCCGGGGCGCAGCCGCCGTACGCGTCCGAACTGGGCGAGCTGTAGGGGCCGTCGAACGAGCGGTGCCCCGCAGGGAGTTCCCTGCGGGGCACCGCTCGTTCGTGTCCACTCGGGATGCGACACCGGTCTCGCCGCCCGGCGACTCAGGCCTTGCGGGCCCGGGTCGTCTTCTTGGCGGGCGTGGCCTTCTTGGTGGCCTCGGCGGTCTTCCTGGTGGCCGTCGTCCTGGCTGTCGCGGTCTTCTTCGCCGCCGTGGACTTGGCGGCGACCGTCTTCTTCGCCGCGGTCTTCCTGGTGGCCGTCGTCCTGGCTGTCGCGGTCTTCTTCGCCGCCGTGGACTTGGCGGCGACCGTCTTCTTCGCCGCGGTCTTCCTGGCCGGTGCCTTGCGCGGGGCCTTCACCGCGGCCCCGTCGCTGATCCGGTCGGCGCCGAGGATCTCCCTGAGGAACTTGCCGGTGTGGCTGGCCGGAACCCCGGCGACCTCCTCCGGAGTGCCCTCGGCAACCACGAGCCCGCCGCCCGCGCCGCCCTCGGGGCCCATGTCGACGACCCAGTCGGCCGTCTTGATCACATCGAGGTTGTGCTCGATGACGATGACGGTGTTGCCCTTGTCGACCAGGCCGGAGAGGACCTTCAGCAGCTTGCTGATGTCCTCGAAGTGCAGACCGGTGGTCGGCTCGTCCAGGACGTAGACCGTACGGCCGGTGGACCGCTTCTGGAGCTCGCTGGCGAGCTTCACGCGCTGGGCCTCGCCGCCGGACAGGGTGGTCGCGGCCTGGCCGAGCCGGACGTAACCGAGGCCGACGTCCTTGAGGGTGTTGAGGTGGCGGGCGATCGCGGGGACGGCGTCGAAGAACTCCGTCGCCTCCTCGATCGGCATGTTCAGGACGTCGGCGATGGACTTGCCCTTGTAGTGGACCTCCAGGGTCTCCCGGTTGTAGCGGGCGCCGTGGCAGACCTCGCACGGGACGTAGACGTCCGGGAGGAAGTTCATCTCGATCTTGATCGTGCCGTCGCCCGCGCAGTTCTCGCAGCGGCCGCCCTTGACGTTGAAGGAGAAGCGGCCGGGCATGTAGCCGCGGACCTTCGCCTCGGTGGTCTCGGCGAACAGCTTGCGGACGTGGTCGAAGACGCCGGTGTACGTCGCCGGGTTCGACCGCGGGGTGCGGCCGATGGGCGACTGGTCGACGTGCACGACCTTGTCGACGAGGTCGTCGCCGTCCACGCGCGTGTGCCGGCCCGGGACACTCCTCGCGCCGTTGAGCTCGCGCGCCAGGTGGGTGTACAGGATGTCGTTGACCAGGGTCGACTTGCCGGAGCCCGAGACACCAGTGACCGCGGTGAACACGCCCAGCGGGAAGGACACGTCGATGTCCTGGAGGTTGTTCTCGCGGGCCCCGTGCACCGTGAGCTGCCGGGACGGATCCAGGGGGCGGCGGATGTGGGGCAGCGGGATGGCCTTCTTGCCCGACAGGTACTGGCCCGTCTCCGACTCGGCGTTGACGAGCAGCTCCTTCAGGGAGCCGCTGTGCACGACCTTGCCGCCGTGCTCGCCCGCGCCGGGGCCGATGTCGACGATCCAGTCGGCGACCTTGATGGTGTCCTCGTCGTGCTCGACGACGATGAGCGTGTTGCCCATGTCGCGCAGCCGGACCAGGGTCTCGATGAGCCGGTGGTTGTCGCGCTGGTGCAGACCGATGGACGGCTCGTCGAGGACGTACAGGACGCCGACGAGTCCGGAGCCGATCTGGGTGGCCAGGCGGATGCGCTGGGCCTCACCGCCGGAGAGGGTGCCGGCCGCGCGGTTCAGCGAGAGGTAGTCCAGGCCGACGTCGACCAGGAACTTCAGCCGCTCGTTGACCTCCTTGAGGACCCGCTCGGCGATCTTCTTGTCACGGGCGCTGAGCTTCAGCTCGCCCAGGAAGTCCGCGCAGTCGCTGATGGACATGCCGGAGACCTCGGCGATCGACTTGCCCATGACGGTGACCGCCAGGACGAGCGGCTTCAGACGGGTGCCCTCACAGGTGGGGCAGGGCACCTCGCGCATGTACCCCTCGAAGCGCTCCCGGCTGGCATCGCTCTCGGACTCGCTGTGCCGGCGCTTGACGAAGGGGACGGCCCCTTCGAACGGGGTCGTGTAGACCCGCTCGCGGCCGTACCTGTTCCGGTAGCGGACCTCGATCTGTGTCTTGTGGCCGTACAGCAGGGCCTTCTTGGCTCGCTGCGGCAGCCCCGCGAAGGGGATGTCCGTCCGGAAGCCCAGTGCGTCCGCGAGGGCGCCGATCAGGCGGCCGAAGTAGTCCTTGGTGTGCCCGTGCGACCAGGGGTGGATGGCACCCTCGTCGAGGGACTTGTCCTCGTCCGGGACGATCAGCTCCGGGTCGACCTCCATGCGCGTGCCGATGCCGGTGCACTCGGGGCAGGCGCCGAAGGGCGAGTTGAAGGAGAAGGAGCGGGGCTCCAGCTCCTCGAAGGACAGGTCGTCGTACGTGCAGTACAGATGCTCCGAGAACATCCGCTCGCGCTCGGGGTCGTCCTCGGGGAGGTCGACGAAGTCGAGCACGACCATGCCGCCGGACAGTCCGAGGGCGGTCTCCACTGAGTCGGTGAGACGGCGCTTGGCGGAGTCCTTCACCGTGAGGCGGTCGATGACCACCTCGATGGTGTGCTTCTCCTGCTTCTTCAGCGTGGGCGGGTTGGAGAGCTGGACGGTCTCGCCGTCCACCCGCGCGCGGCTGTAACCCTTGGTCTGGAGGTCCGCGAAGAGGTCGACGAACTCTCCCTTGCGCTCCCGCACCAGCGGCGAGAGCACCTGGAAGCGACTCCCCTCCGGCAGCTCCAGGACCCGGTCGACGATGGCCTGCGGCGACTGGCGCGAGATGGGCCGGCCGCACTCGGGGCAGTGCGGCTTGCCGATGCGCGCGAAGAGCAGACGCAGGTAGTCGTAGACCTCGGTGATGGTGCCGACCGTCGAGCGCGGGTTGCGCGAGGTCGACTTCTGGTCGATGGAGACCGCGGGCGAGAGACCCTCGATGAAGTCGACGTCGGGCTTGTCCATCTGGCCGAGGAACTGGCGGGCGTACGAGGAGAGCGACTCCACGTAGCGCCGCTGGCCCTCGGCGAAGATGGTGTCGAAGGCCAGGGAGGACTTGCCCGACCCTGACAGGCCCGTGAAGACGATGAGCGAGTCGCGAGGCAGGTCGAGCGAGACGTTCTTCAGGTTGTGCTCGCGCGCGCCACGGACGATGAGACGGTCGGCCACGCCGGTCCGCACCTTTCTTGGCTTGAGAGGAGTGACAGGGGCGGGGCCCCCGTGCTTTCTCAGACTAGGGGGAGCCACTGACAACGCCGGTCGGATTCCCGGATGCATAACAATCCCCGGCCTTCCAGCATGCCCGACGCCGCACCCGACCATATAGCACGTGCTTTCGATTTACGGCACTGCTTCACCACCTTCACCCAAAGGTGTGGCGGGGCTAGGGTCAGCAGCATGATTGATCACGCTCATGACCTGGAGTCTGTACGTGGTGCGACCGAGCGGCTGCTGACCGCAGCCGCCAAGATGGACAACGCCGGCGTGACCGAGTCGTCACGGCTGCCGGGCTGGAGCCGTGGCCATGTCCTCGCACACCTGTCCCGCAATGCCGACGCCCTGGTGAACGTTCTGCGGGGCCGGCCCATGTACCCGTCCGCTGAGACTCGTGACGCCGACATCGAGCGCGACGCCCCGCGCCCCCTCGACGTCCAGCTCGCCGACCTCCGCGACAGCGCCGAGCGCTTCCAGGAGGTCGGGACCGCACCGGCGGACTGGTCGCGCACGGTCGAGCTGCGCAACGGGGTCACCGACTCGGCGTCCCGGGTGCCGTTCCGGCGGTGGGCCGAGGTCGAGCTGCATCACGTGGATCTGGGGATCGGATACGAGCTGGAGGATCTTCCGGACGAGTTCACGCGGCGCGAGATCGACTTCCTGACGGAGCGGTTCCGGGGCCATCCCGACGTACCCGCCCTCGTGATCGAGGAGGACGGCGGCCGCAGGATCCCGACGGGCGGCGAAGGGGAGCCCCCGCTCGTCGTCAGCGGCCGCCGGGCCGACCTGCTCGGCTGGCTCGCCGGCCGCCGCGACGGCTCGGCACTGACGGTCCACGGAGGGACTCTCCCCTCGCTGCCCCCGCTATAGGCTGCCGCCATGACGTACAGCGGACAGGTGACGGTCGGCGGGCCCGCCGACGTGCACGAGCTCAAGGACCTGATGATCACCAAGATCGCGGTCGGCCCGATGAACAACAACGCCTATCTGCTGCGCTGCCGGGCCACCGACGAGCAACTGCTGATCGACGCCGCCAATGAAGCGGACACCCTGCTGGGCATGATCGGTGACGACGGCATCGCGTCCGTCGTCACCACGCATCAGCACGGCGACCACTGGCAGGCGCTCGCGGCCGTCGTCGCGGCCACGCGCGCGCGTACGTACGCCGGCCGGGACGACGCCGACGGCATCCCCGTACCCACCGACGTACCGGTCGACGACGGCGACGTCATCCGGGTGGGGCAGGTCGAGCTGACCGCGCGCCACCTGGTCGGTCACACCCCCGGCTCGATCGCCCTCGTCTACGACGACCCGCACGGGCATCCCCATGTGTTCACCGGGGACTGCCTGTTCCCGGGGGGGCCTGGTCGGACAACACTTCCGGAAGAGTTCAACTCTCTGATGGGCGGCCTGGAGACCAAGCTGTTCGACGTCCTGCCCGACGAAACGTGGATCTACCCCGGCCACGGCAACGACACCACCCTCGGCACGGAGCGGCCCCACCTCGCGGAGTGGCGCGCACGAGGCTGGTAACCGTCCGACGACGTCCGCCCCCCCGTTTCGAAACCGAAGCGGGGACGGACGCGTGCAGGCCCTTCGGCGCTCGGAGAGCGCCATGCCCCATCGTCACCGCGTTGGCCTGTACAGGCCCTCCTGCCCTGGCGGCCGTCCGGCCACGGTCGGTCACCTCGGGCCACCCGTCGGAAGGCTCACGGGACCAGGGGAGGCGCTCCTGAGCCGCGTGGATCTCGGCGTACAGCTCGGCCGCCCGGCGCTGCGCGTCCCGGAGCTTCTGGGAAAGTCGAGGAGGTCGAACGGCTCTCCTCGGCGGGGGCATGCTCGGAGGAAGGGGTGGTGGCGCTGGCTCCGACCCCCGCTCCCGCGGCGAGTTCCTCGCGTTGACGGGGGTGACCAGGCGAGGGCGGCGCGGTGCTCCGACGTACGGCTGGGAGCCGGGTGTGCGCTCCGGCTACCCGCCCCGGGCTACTTGCCCCATGCCTCGCTAGGCAGCCCCAACGCGCTGGGATGCGAGGGCTTGTCAGCAGTGGTGATGGGTTGCGGCGCGCGGGAGGTGCCGCCCCAAGGCTGCTGGCCATGTCGCACGGCGGCGAGAACTGGGGAGGGGCAGGGTGGGGGCAGCTTGGTCACGCCAGCGGATCTACGGGGCGCACTCGCTCAGGAGGCGTTCCACGTGAGGCTCACCTTCAACTGGGCCGACGCGCCGGCCGCTGAGACGAACGCACCCGCCTGGGCGCTCAGCTCGACGCCGAACTCCACCACGAGCTCATCTGGTTTGTGCACGAATTCCTCCACTTGTGTGGCCACGCTTCGGCTCACCGCACGGATGACACCCATCGCCGACTCGAATGTTCCCTCGGCCCGCGCCATCACGGCGGATGCCGAGGCTCCACGGGTGACAACAGGGCTTTCTGCTTGCTGGTCAGAAACTCTGACCAGCACCGTACCGCCGTCCTGTAGCACGAACTCTGCAAGGGTCATAGCATCGTAATAACACGAACTGCTATGGCTAGCCAGTTAGTTGACCGTTCTCCCATTTGCCGGCCTTGCAGCATGTGGTCGGAGCAGGGTCGGCGGGAGCGTGACATGCGGGGGGCAAGTCACCCGAGGAGCAGAACCATGCCACTCGCGATAGAAATCCTACTCGTCATTGTCGGCATTCTCCTTCTGGCGCTTGCGCTGATCGGCAGCGGAATCTCCCGGCGCCTGATGACTATACCCAGAATGCATAAATGGCCCCGTATAGTCATAGCCGTCCTCGGCGTCGTGATGATCGTCGGCGGAGGATGGCTGTTGATGACCTCTGACGAGAAGGATGGCCCCTCCTATGCGGACCTCAAAGATCACATACCCAGTACGTTGACAAGCTGGATGACGTGCGAGAAGCACAGTGAGGCACCCGAGGGAGCAGTCGAGGCGAAGTGCACATCGAGCGACGGCGCGCAAACCGTCTATTACTCGCTGTTCTCGGGCGTCAACCCCATGCAGGCGTTTTACGCGAAGAGCGTCACCTTGGAAGAACTTACCGAATCCGAGTGCAGCAGTGTGGAGGATTTTCAAACGGGCGGCAAGTCTTCGTATGGCAACGACGAATTCCCCGTGCTGGGCGACGTGGCGTGCCAGGTAGGCAACGACGAAAGTCTTTGGATGACCTACACGGACCGGCGATTCAACATCGTCGTCGAGGCAAACCACGCAAAGCGAGAAGATGTTTCCGGATTCAACGACTGGTTGAGTGACACCACACCTGTAGGGTCCGCAAACTCCACACCCGCGACACCCACCCAAACCGCAGCACAGCAGTGATCGCGTGCCACGGAAGAGAAGGCTGTCATGGCTGAGGAGTTCGACTTCGTGGTTCAGATGAGCGAGGCACCCGGCGGGTACGAGATCGAGGTGTCCTCATCAGCCGGCGAGGACCGGGAAGTCGTCAGTCTTAGAACCGACGATCTGCTGAGCAGAATGCCCGATCTGCAGGCCGCGATTCTGGGATCGTCCGTTCACTCCCGGGGAGCCGGCAGCGAACTCGAGGAGCCGGTTCTGCAGATCGGTAACGCTTTGTTTGATTCAGTCTTCCGGGACTCCATCAAAGGGCTTTACATCTCCAGCAAGCAGAAAGCAGAAGAGCAGGACCACGTGCTGCGTATCGTTCTTCGGGTGCGGTCACCAGAACTTGCTGCCCTCCCGTGGGAACTTCTTCACGACTCGAAGGTCGGCGGCTACCTGTGCCTGGATCACCCCATCGTGCGCTACGTCGACATCCTGAAACCGGTCGCACCGCTTCGCGTGTCGCCGCCGCTCCGTGTGCTCGGAATGATAGCTCTTCCCGGTTCGCTGTCGAGCCTGGACACCGAGACCGAGAAAGAGAATCTGCACGCCGCATTGAAGCCACTCATCGACGAGGGGATGGTGCGGCTCGAATGGGTTCCGGGAAACACGAAAAGCGATTTGTACAGCGCTCTGCTGCGCGGCGGATGCCATGTTCTGCATTTCATCGGTCATGGGAGATTCGATGAGCATCGGCGTCAGGGCGCAATTATTTTCGTCGACGAGAGAGGACGGGAGGACCCGTTGCATGCGGGAGCACTCGGTTCTCTCATCAGCGTCGGCCAGCCACGCCCACGCCTGGTCGTACTCAACAGTTGCCAGACGGGAACGTCCAACGCTCAGGATCTCTTCTCCAGTACAGCAGCCCAGCTGGAGCACACTGTCCCGGCAGTGGTGGCCATGCAGTTCGCCGTGACCGACACGGCGGCCGTGCTGTTCTCTCGCGCGTTCTACCAAGCCCTCGCGGCGAATCGCCCCGTCGACGAGGCGGTGCGAACCGGTCGTATCGCGTTGCGGGTCCACAAGGACGACAGCCTGGAGTGCTTCACACCGGTTCTGTACCAGCGCGCCGGCGACGCCCGGCTCTTCGACCTCACTGCGCGAACACCCCCGCCTCCCCCGGCGCCCGAGACGACCGAGCCTCCGCCGGAGCGCGGAAAGCACGGCGTGGATACGGGGTCGGAGACAGAACCAGACAGCAGGCGGGCCGAGACCGGCTCCGGCCCGGTAAAGGCCGCCGACCTTCCGGTCCTGCCGGTGATCGACACGGACCACTGGGTCGTAAGCATGGCCGTGCATCCCCGGGGGCGCCTGGTCGCCACGGGTGCCCGCCGACTCGTGCGCCTGTGGGACGCGACCACCGGTCAGGCGGAATGGGAGCGCCGGATCCCGGGCTGGAGCACGATGGCGAATGCCGTCTGCTTCAGCCCCGACGGCGGTCTCTTGGCCGTCGGCAGTTCCGACAACTCGGCACGTGTGTGGGACCTCGCGACCGGTCAGGTCTCACTGGAATTCGCGCACCGACATTTCGTGAACGCCGTCGACTTCGACGCCGGCACCCGCCGTCTGGCTACAGGCGACTCCGATTCCTTGGCTTGTCTTTGGGATCTCCGTACGGGCAGCAAAATACTGACCCTGCGGCACGGTCGGGCAGTCAGGGACGTCAGTTTCAGCCCGGACGGGACATTGCTGCTCACCGCCAGCGAGGATCGGCACGCGTACGTCTGGGACACGGCGACCGGCGAACAGAGGGCGCGGATCCCGCACGAAAGCTACGTCCTCGGCGCCGCCTTCTCTCCCGATGGGCGACGGATTGCCACCTGCAGCGAGGACCGAACCGCCCAGATACGGGACACCAGGACCTGGGAGCCTCTCTTCCACATCGAGCACCGGAGCGGTCTGCGCGCAGTGGCCTTCAGCCCCGACAGCGCCCTGATCGCCACGGGCAGCGAGGACGGCGCGGTACACGTATGGAGCGCGACCACAGGCGAGCAGGTACTGCACATCAAGCACAAACGCTCGGTCAACGTCGTGGCGTTCTACCCCGACGGCCGGCACCTGGCGAGCGGCGGTGAGGACAAGAACGTGCGGAGTACGCGGATCTCCACTCAGGGAGCCGGGTGACTGTCAGTCCCTCGAGGCCGGTGAGAGCGCGGCCGCGTAGTGACCAGGTGGGGACGGCGCGGCGCCCGGGGCCGCCCAGGTGGCCCCGGGCGCCGGGCGTCCGTGGGTCAGTGGACCTCGCGTGCGTACAGTGCGACGGTGATCCGGTCGATCAGCGGCGCGTAGCGCGAGCGGAGCAGAACGCCGGGGAACGTGTCCGAGGCGTAGGTGGTGCCGTCGAAGTTCGGCAGTTCCTCGGAGCGGAACCGATCGTGTTCCTTCCCTTCTTCAGCCGGACCGGGACGGCCAGCTCCCAGAAGTTGTCCCTGTGGAAGCTGTTGCCTCGGACTGTTCGGGGTTGGAGTAGCGGATGGTCAGCGCCTACAGACCGGCCCGCTCAGCCGGGGCCCCGCCGATGCCCGTGATCCGTGCCGTCGGTGGCGAGGGACTGCGGGGCGAGCGTGGTCGAACCGGCGAGCATCGTGTCCCCGGCTTCGTAGGTGCGCGCCGACAGCGTGCCCTCGGTCGGTGTGACCGTGAGGCGGTCGACGAGGGGCGTGGCCGGGCAACCGGTCATGTCACCTTGTTGGCGCCGCCGGAGAGGGAGACCGCCGCACGGCTCCGGTCCTTGGCCAGGCACAGCGCGTCATGGCCATTGACGGCAAGCTGGGCACCGCTGCCGCCAAGCGTGTGGACCTCAGGGTGGCCAAGCGGTCGGCCGGTGAGTAGACCCAGAACGTCGCGCTCTGGTCGGCTGTGGCGGGTGGTGTGGCGGGCCGTACGGCACAGGACACGTCCGCCGTAGCGGCGGAAGTACCAGCTCGTCGCACGGGCCTCCTTGGTGGCCTTGCCCTTGCCGCCACTCTTGCCGGGGCCCTTGGTGCCCTTGCCGGTCGGCTTCGGCCCGGAGCGCTTGCTCTTGGGGGGCTTGCCGCCGCCGTTGCCCTTCCCCGGAGGCGTGGGCAACACCCGCAAGGATCCCGAGGCGTTCGCGAGTCTGATCCACGACGTCGAGACGAAGATCTTCGACGCGCTGCCGGACGAGACCTGGGTGTACCCGGGACACGGCAACGACGCCACCCTCGGGGTGTAGCGCCCGCGGCTCAAGGAATGGTGGGCGCGCGGCTGGTAGCCCCTTGGTCAGGGTCGTCGTTTCTCGGCTGCGAGCAGCGCGGCGACCAGCGCTTCGAAGATGCCGAGGTTCGCGGGGGACTTGATGCCGAGTTCCAGTGCGGCGGCCCGCGGGGTGATCGGGGGTCGCTTCTTGCTGGGCTCAAGGATCCCGGCTTGCCGGAGCAGTAGCTTTTGCGTGGTGTGCAGCGCCTTGGCGAGAGGCTTGAGCAGGTCGGTCGGAGGCTCATATCTGGCGCCGGCGATCGCGGCTATGTCAGCCTCCGGCATACCGGCCTCCACGGCGAGCTTGGCTCGACCCTCCGGGGTCGCAAGGTCATAGCCGACAGTCTTCGCCCGCGCGGTGACGTACCTGCTGAACTCCTGTGCCTGCTTGTGCTGTTGCTGGGCCATCGGCTGATCCTTCCGTAGAGGAGTCCAGCAGCATGGCATCGCAATGGCCGGCCGGATACCCCACGGGCGAGGACCGACCTCTCGCAGCCGATCTCCGCCCGACCTCTGTGCCCGGCCACCATCATCACCACGGCGATCGGCCGCTAGGGGTGGATGCTGTGACACTGCCGGGTGAGGCGTATTGCGTTGCTGTAGAGCGTGGCGCAGGCGCGCCCTGTCTTCCACAGGTAGGGGCCGGTCCTGTAGTCCACGCGGACGTGCCCGTTGATCGTGCATGAGTCGTGCGACAGGCCCTGGACGTGTCGGTAGCCGGCGCCGGTCACGTCGTAGTAGTCGAAGTCGACCCACCAGTTGCACAGCGGCCACGCTGTGGTGACCTGGGCTCGGTCGTAGGCCAGAGCCACGCCTTGCCCGTCGACCGCGTGCAGCAGCGTGCCGTTCGCGATGCACTTGTTGAAAGCGCAGACGACTCCCCAGGTGGAGTTCCCCGCCGCGTATGCGGACGCGGGCTGAGCCGTGGCCAGTCCCAGCATCAGTGCTGCGCCGGCTGCGGCAGCCGCAAGCCATCCGTGTCGCCGGTTCCGCATCGGTCCCCCTCACTTCGTCGCAGAGGTGGAATTGAACGCCGCTCGGTCGGGTGAGCATGAGGGCGTAGTCGAGGGCGGGTGGCGCACAGTCGCAGCGCGTGCCGCGCGGCGTGCGGCGCGCACGTGACTCGGGTGATTGGACGGTGAGCTCCGCTCCCGGGTGACGAGCCCGTCGCGAGGGTGGTAACCACCGGCAGGGGCCGCTGCTTTCGGCCCGGCTTGCTCCGGTGATACCGCTCCGGCGCGCGCCCCGTGTGAACTCTTCGCACACGCCGGTGTCACGCACGCGCTCCCGGCGCACATGGTTGCGCAGTCAACTGGGAGCAGCCCCGCACAGGATGACGGCTCCTGCGCGGTAAGGGCCGCCGGTCTTTCATCCCCGCCCTCGACCGGCGGCCCCGGCGTTCTGTCCGGAAAGCGTTCACAGGAATGCAACACCCGTTCCCAATATGCGGACTTTTGCCGTCGTGACCTCGACAAACGAGACAGTGGCCTGCCACTCTCCCGCCATGCACCCTGCCCCACGCGCCCTGCGCCGCGCCGTCGCCGCGGCATCCGTAGCCCTGCTCGCCACCGCCGTCGGCTGTGCTCCGCAGCCTGACGACGACGCGAACGCCAAGGCCTCGGGGTCGACCGGAGCCACCTGCGCCCAGGGCAAGTTGGCCACCAGGACCTCCGGCAAGCTGACGATCGCCACCGACGAGCCGGCGTACGAGCCCTGGTTCAAGGACGGCAAGCCCGCGAACGGCAAGGGGTTCGAGTCGGCGGTCGCGTACGCCGTGGCGAAGCAGCTCGGCTATGACAAGAACGCGGTCGTCTGGCAGAGCGTCCCCTTCAACAAGGCCTTCGCGCCCGGGGAGAAGACCTTCGACTTCGACATCAACCAGGTGTCGATCAGCGCCGAGCGCAAGAAGGCCGTGGACTTCTCGTCCGGCTACTACGACGTGCGCCAGGCCGTCATCGCGCTCAAGGGCACCAAGGCCGCCAAGGCGACGAGCATCGCCGATCTGAAGGGGCTCAAACTGGGCGCCCAGGTCGGCACGACGAGCCTCGACTACATCGAGAACGTGGTGAAGCCGACCGAGGAGGCCGCCGCGTACGCGAAGAACGACCAGGCCAAGTCCGCCCTGCAGAACAAGCAGGTGGACGCCATCGTCGTCGACCTGCCCACCGCCTTCTACATCACCGCGGCCGAGGTCACGGACGGCACGATCGTCGGGCAGTTCGAGAACCAGGGCGGCACGCCGGAGCAGTTCGGGCTCGTGCTCGACAAGGGCAGCGCGCTCACCTCCTGTGTGACGGCCGCCGTGGACGCCCTGCGCAAGGACGGCACGCTCGCCAAGCTGGAGCAGGAGTGGCTGTCGGACGCCGTCGACGCCCCGGTGCTCAAGTGACGCTCACGAAGGACGAGGCCGGTCAGGAAGGCACCGGCGGCACCTACACGCCGTCGCAGCGGCGGATCGAGCGGGAGCGTCTCAAGCGCACCCGCGCCCGCCGCGCGACGGCCATCGCCGCCGTCTCCACCCTGGTCACCGGCATCGTCCTCTACCTGGTCGTCGTCAACGCGCCCGGCTGGCCGCGCACCAAGGAGACGTTCTTCAGCGGGCAGTACGCGCGCGAGGCGTTCCCGAAGGTGCTCGAAGGGCTGTGGCTGAACGTCCGGCTGCTGCTGATCTGCGGTGTCGCCGTGCTGGTGCTCGGCATGCTGATCGCCATCGCCCGCACCCTGCGCGGCCCGGTGTTCTTCCCGCTGCGCGTCCTGGCCGCCGCCTACACGGACTTCTTCCGGGGCCTTCCGCTCATCATCAACCTCATGATCGTCGTCCTGGGCGTTCCGGCGCTGCGGCTCCAGGGCGTGACGGTCGACCCGGTGCTGCTGGGCGGCACGGCTCTCACGCTGACGTATTCGGCGTACGTGGCCGAGGTGTTCCGGGCCGGCATCGAGTCCGTCCACCCCTCGCAGCGCGCCGCGGCCCGCTCGCTCGGGCTCTCCAACCGGCAGGCGCTGCGGTACGTGGTGCTGCCGCAGGCGGTACGCCGCCAGGTGCCGCCCCTGCTGAACGACCTGGTGTCGCTGCAGAAGGACACCGGCCTGGTGTCGATCGGGGGCGCGATCGACGCCGTACGGGCCGCCGACATCATCGTCGGCCGGAGCCTCAACTACACGCCGTACATCGTCGCGGGCCTGGTGTTCGTGGCGCTGACCATCCCGATGACCCGCTTCACGGACTGGGTGACGGCACGGATGGACCGTCAGCGGGCCCAGGGAGGGACCACATGAGCGACGCAGACGCGCCGGTGCTGCGGATGGAGTCCGTCCGCAAGACCTTCGGCGGTTCGGTCGTGCTGCGGGACGTCGACCTGGAGGTCGCCCCGCACACGGTGACCGCGCTGATCGGCGCCTCCGGCTCCGGCAAGTCGACGCTGTTGCGCTGCGCCAATCTCCTGGAGGAGATCGACGACGGCGCCATCTGGCTGGACGGCGAGGAGATCACCGATCCGCGCGTCGACCAGGACGCGGTACGGCGTCGTATCGGCGTGGTCTTCCAGGCGTACAACCTCTTTCCGCACATGACGGTGCTGGAGAACATCACGCTGGCCCCGCGCCGGGTGCACGGAGTGGCCCGCGCGGAGGCGGAGGAACACGCTCGCGAGCTCCTGGAGCGGCTCGGGCTGGGTGGCAAGGCCGGCGAGTACCCCGACCGGCTGAGCGGCGGTCAGCAGCAGCGGGTGGCGATCGTGCGGGCCCTCGCCGTGCGCCCCCGTCTGCTGCTGCTCGACGAGATCACCGCGGCCCTCGACCCCGAGTTGGTGGGCGAGGTCCTGAACGTCGTGCGCGATCTGAAGGGCGACGGGATGACCATGATGCTGGCCACGCACGAAATGGGCTTCGCGCGGGAGGTCGCCGACCAGGTGTGTTTCCTGGACGCAGGCGTGGTCCTTGAGCGCGGGACGGCCGAGCAGATCTTCGGGGATCCGCAGCAGGAGCGCACGCGGCGCTTCCTGAAGCGGATCGTGGAGGCAGGGCGGCTGTAAGGGGCGCCCGCCATTGCGAGCGGCCCTTACAGCTCTACGCCTCGGCCCGGGCCGGTCCCGCCAGCGCCGCCACGCGCTCCACACCGAACACGTACCCCTGCACCCCGCAGCCGGCGATGACCCCGTCCGCGCGCAGCGAGACGTAGGAGTGGTGCCGGAAGGTCTCGCGCTGATGGATGTTGGAGATGTGCACCTCCAGCACCGGCAGCCCGTCGCACGTGTTGAGCGCGTCCAGGATCGCGACCGACGTGTGCGAGTAGGCGCCGGGGTTGATGACGATCCCGCAGTGGTTCAGCCGCGCCTCGTGGATCCAGTCGACCAGTTCGCCCTCGTGGTTGGACTGCCGGAAGTCCACCGTGCCGCCGTGCGCGGCCGCCGCCTTGGCGCACAGGGTCTCGACGTCGGCGAGGGTGTCCTTGCCGTAGATCTCCGGCTGACGCTGACCCAGCAGGTTGAGGTTGGGGCCGTTGAGGATCATGATCGGGGCGTTGGCCAGGGTGCGGGGCACGGTTCCTCCGGTCGGTGAAGACGGGCTGCTCGGACCCGGTTTATCACGGTGCGCCGCGCGCGGTGCGGCCCGTACCCTCCGGGCATGACGACGATCTCGTACCCTCCCAAGCCCGTACCGGGCGACCGTATTGCCGTCATCTCCCCCGGCGCGGGCCTGCCGGGGCTCTTCCCGCGCCCGTTCGAGCTGGGGCTCGAGCGGCTGCGCAAGGAGTACGGTCTGGAGCCGGTCGAGTATCCGTCGACCCGCAGGATGGGCTCGACGCCCCAGGAGCGCGCCGACGACATCCATGCCGCGTTCGCCGACCCGAGCGTCAGGGCGGTCATGGCGTCCATCGGGGGCGACGACCAGATCACCGTGCTGCCGTTCCTGGACCGGGAGTTGATCCGGGCGAACCCGAAGCCGTTCTTCGGGATGAGCGACAACACGAACCTGCTCGCGTACCTGTACAACACCGGGATCGTCGGCTACCACGGCGCGACCGTGATGACCGCCCTCGGGCGGCCGGTGGCCATGAGCCCCCTGACCGCCGACTCCCTGCGGGCGGCCCTGTTCACCTCCGGCACCTACGAACTCACCGCCGCCGAGCGCTGGAACGACGTCAACCGCGACTGGGCGGACCCCTCGACCTTCGACGCGGAGCCCGAGACCCGCCCCGGCAACGGCTGGACCTGGGTGAACGCCGACCGCGTGGTGGAGGGCCGGAGTTGGGGCGGCTGTCTGGAGATCCTGGGCTGGCTGATGATGGCCGACCGCGAGATCGCGCGCAACCTGAGTCGGTACGACGGCGGCGTGCTGCTCCTGGAAACCTCGGAGGAGATGCCGAGCGACGTCGAGGTCTTCCGCACCCTGCGCAACATGGGCGAACGCGGGCTCCTCCAGCGCTTCTCCGCGCTGCTGTGGGGCCGCCCCAAGACCTGGTCCTTCGAGCGTCCCAACAGCCCGGAGGAGGCGGATCGTTACGCGGCCGACCAGCGCGAGGCCGTACTACGGGCCATGCACATATATGCCCCCAACACCACCATCGTCTTCGATGTGGACTACGGCCACAGCGATCCTCAACTCGTCATCCCCTACGGCGGTCTCGTCCGCGTCGACGGCCCCGCCCGGCGCATCACCGTCACCTACTGATCACGCCCGAGCGCGTCCGCCCGCCCCCGTAACCCCTGATCACTGTGGGTAGTTGACGCGGCATGCACGACGTACGCACCATGAAGGCGCCCTCCATGCCGCGGCTCGCGGCCGCCTCGCTCGCCGGGACCGCCATCGAGTTCTACGACTTCTTCGTCTACGGGACGGCCGCGGCGCTGATCCTGGGGCCGCTGTTCTTTCCGACCTTCTCACCGATCGCGGGGACGCTGGCCGCCTTCGCGACGTTCGGCGTGGGATTCGTCGCGCGGCCGCTCGGGGCGGTGCTGTTCGGGCACCTCGGGGACCGGCAGGGACGGCGTCCGGTCCTCGTGGCCTCGCTGCTGCTGACCGGCGCCGCCACGGTCGCGGTCGGCTGTGTGCCGACGTACGAGACGATCGGTGTGGCCGCCCCGCTGCTGCTTCTGGTGCTGCGCTTCCTGCAGGGCCTGGGGCTCGGCGGGGAGTGGGGCGGGGCCGTGCTGCTGACCGCGGAGCACGCGCCCGCCGAACGGCGCGGGCTGTGGACGAGCTTCCCGCAGGCGGGACCCGCGCTGGGCTTTCTGCTCGCCAACGGAGTGGTACTGACGCTGTCGGCCACGCTGTCCGACGCGCAGTTCGCGCAGTGGGGCTGGCGCGTGCCGTTCTGGGCGGCCGGAGCGCTGGCGGTGGTGGGGCTGTGGCTGCGCGCCTCGCTCCCGGAGAGCCCTGGTTTCCTGGAGCTCGACGACCACGCGCGTGTGCCGTTCGCCGAGGTGGCGCGCGACCACTGGCGGCTCGTTCTGCTGACGGCGGGAGCGCTCGCCGTCGGGTACGCGATCTTCTACGCCGTGACGACCTGGTCCCTCGCCTACGGCACGGAGCGGCTCGGGGTGAGCCGTACCGTCATGCTGACCTGCATCATGGCCGCGGTGCTGGTGAAGGGTGCGCTCACGCCGGTGGCGGCGGTGCTCGGGGACCGGTACGGGCGGCGGCCGCTGTGTCTTGCGGGGTGTGCGGCGGCCGCCCTGTGGATGTTCCCGATGGTGGCGCTGCTCGCGACCGGGGAGCCGCTGTTGATGTTCCTCGGCTTTCTGGGCGCGATGGTCGCGTTCATCACGATGTTCGCGGTGATCGCCGCGTATCTGCCGGAGCTGTACGAGCCGCGGGTGCGCTGCACGGGAGCCGCTGTCGGCTACAACCTCGGCGGGGTGGTCGGGGGCGCGCTCACACCGATCGTGGCGACGGCCCTGGTGGGGCACGGCGGGCGGGTGCCCTGGGGCGTGGGCGCGTATCTGACCGGGATCGCGCTGCTCAGCCTGGGGTGTTTCGCGTTGCTGCCGGAGACGCGACCAGTGCCCGTGGCGACGGCGGAGCCGGCTCCGGCCGGACCCGTCACGGGTTGATCGCCAGTTCCAGGTAGGCGGCGAACACCACCAGATGGACGCCACCCTGGAGCGGTGTGGCCCGGCCGGGAACCACCGTCAGGGAGCTCACCACGACCGTCAGGGCGAGCAGCACCATGTGGGTGGAGCCGAGGCCGAGGACGAGCGGGCCGGAGAGCCAGACGGACGCCAGGGCGACCGCGGGGATGGTCAGGCCGATGCTGGCCATGGCCGAGCCGAGGGCGAGGTTGAGGCTGGTCTGCACACGGTCGCGGCGCGCGGAACGCAGTGCGGCGATGGTCTCGGGGAGCAGCACCAGCAGCGCGATGATCACGCCGACAACGGCCTGCGGCAGTCCGGCCTTGGCCACCCCGGACTCGATGGTGGGCGAGACGCCTTTGGCCAGGCCGACCACCCCGATCAGGGCCAGGCCCAGCAGGCCCAGACTGATCAGCGCGGCGCGGGCGGTGGGCGCGTCGGCGTGGTCCTCGGCCGTGATCACCTCGCCCTGGCGGGTGATGGGGAGGAAGTAGTCGCGGTGCCGTACGGTCTGGGTCGCCACGAACAGGCCGTAGAGGATCAACGAGGACAGTGCGGCGAAGGTCAGCTGGGTGGTGGAGAACTCCGGGCCCTGCTTGCTCGTCGTGAACGTCGGCAGTACCAGGCTCAGGGTGGCCAGGGTGGCGACCGTGGCGAGGGCGGCGCCGGTGCCCTCGGGGTTGAAGACCGCGGTGCCGTGGCGCAGCGAGGCCACCAGGAGGCTGATGCCGACGATGCCGTTGCAGGTGATCATGACGGCCGCGAAGACCGTGTCCCTGGCCAGGGTCGAACTCTTGTCGCCGCCGTCCGCCATCAGGGTGACGATCAGGGCCACCTCGATGATCGTGACGGCGACGGCGAGAACCAGCGAGCCGAACGGTTCCCCCACCCGGTGGGCGACCACCTCGGCGTGGTGCACGGCGGCCAGTACGGCCCCGGCGAGGACCAGGGTCACGACCACGACGACCGCCCCGGGCAGATCGCGGCCCCAGGTGAACCCCAGCAGGACGACCGCGAGCACCGGCACGACGGACGTCCAGCTCGCGGTGAGCGACCTGAGCCGAGCGATCATGCAGCGATCGTCGCAGAGGCGCGCGTACGCCGCCAGGGCTACTTGAGCTCGCCGGACTCCAGGACGTCGCAATTGGTGTAGACACGCTCGCCGATGCTCAAGGCACTCAACCGCTCCGCGAGCTTGCTCGTCTCCGGGTCGTCGCTGTTGCGCATGGCCTCGTCGTACGAGTCGAACTCGATCAGCGCCAGGTAGTGGTTGGGCTTGTCCCGGTCCTTCAGGAGCATGCTGTGCGTCGGGCCGCCCGTCCTGCCCGCGCTGCGCTGCCCGGCCTCCTGCAGCACCTGCTGCATCTCTTCCAGCCGCTCCGTCTCGAAGCCGATGACCTGGACGAACTTCATGGGTGTCTCCTGCCGGCCACGGCGCCCCCGGGCCGGGGGACGCGCTCTGCAACCAAACAAGCACCGGGAGCGGTACCCGGCAATTCGCCGAGTCCCGCTCCCGGTGGTGGTTCTTCCTACGACGGCCGTGGTCAGGCCTCGATGCTGTCCTTCGGAGCGCCTTCGCTCTCGGCCTGCGCCGCTTCGGCCGCCTGCTTCCTGGAGGCCATGAGACTGGTGATCGTGGTGACGATCAGGACCGAGCAGATGACGCCGAGCGAGACCGGAATGCTGATCTCGGGGACATGGACCCCGGACTCGTGCAGAGCGTGCAGCACCAGCTTGACGCCGATGAAACCGAGGATGATCGACAGGCCGTAACTGAGGTGGACCAGCTTCCTCAGCAGTCCGCCGATGAGGAAGTACAGCTGCCTCAGGCCCATCAGGGCGAACGCGTTGGCCGTGAAGACGATGTACGGGTCCTGGGTCAGACCGAAGATCGCGGGGATCGAGTCGAGTGCGAAGAGCACGTCGGTGGAGCCGATCGCGAGCATCACGACGAGCATCGGGGTCATGACCCGCTTGCCGTTCTCCACGATCCACAGCTTGGTGCCGTGGTAGCGGTCGGCCACGCCGAACCTGCGCTCGACGGCCTTGAGCAGCTTGTTCTCCTCGAACTCCTCTTCCTCCTCGTCCGCCCGGGCCTCCTGGATGAGCTTCCAGGCGGTCCAGATGAGGAAGGCGCCGAAGATGTAGAACACCCAGGCGAAGCTGGCGATGATCGCGGCGCCTGCGGCGATGAAGATCGCGCGCAGCACCAGGGCTATGAGGACACCGACGAGCAGCACCCGTTGCTGGTACTGCGAGGGCACCGCGAACTTCGCCATGATCAGGACGAAGACGAAGAGGTTGTCCACGCTCAGGGACTTCTCGGTGATGAAGCCCGCGAAGAACTCACCGGCGGGCTCGCCGCCGGAGAAGATCATCAGACCGAGGCCGAAGAGGCCGGCCAGGGCGATCCAGACGACCGTCCAGATACCGGCTTCCTTGATCGACACGTCGTGCGGCTTGCGGCCGATGAAGAAGTCGACCGCGATGAGGGCGGCGAGGCCCACGATCGTCAGGACCCACAGGGTCATGGAAACATCCACAGTTCCTCCGGCAATACGTAACGGCAAGTAACCAGCGTCGTCGCGCTGCCGGAGGTCTCTTCCACCCACGGTGGGCCGACGCCCCGGGATCAGGCCTGATCCGTATTGACGGGTACGCCGCAGTCGACAGGGAGTACTCCCCTCCGTGCCACCAACCGTACCCCAATCACCAAGTAAAGGTAAAGCGATTGGCAAAAGAAAGGTCAAAATCCCTGGTGGGACAGCCTTTACGTGTACTTGGTACGAGCCTCCGCGACCTGGGTCAGGACCTGCTGGAGCACCTGGCTGCCGGGCGGGACGAGCGCCGGCTCGTAGGTCCAGGCATGCCCGACCCACGGGTCGGCGAGGTGGTCGTCGGGCACCGGGGTCAGCCGCATGAGCGAGCGCCACAGAGGGTCGAGAAGAGGGCCGTAACCGGATGCCTCCTCACGGTCCGCGACCATCATCAGGTGGACGCCGACGGACGGTCCCTCGTCCGCTAGGTAGCGCAGCTGGGTGACGGCCCGGTCGTCGAAGCCGTGCGGGAAGTCGTTGACGATCAGGAGTTGCTCGGAGGTGTCGAGACCCGGCGGGAGGGAGTCGGCCGCGCCGCCGCGGACAGCCATCTGCACCAGGTCGACGCGCTGGGTGAGGCGGGCCAGGACGTCCGTCACGCCCGCGGCGCCGAGGGCGGGCGGGGCAGCGAGCACGCCGGACCACACCAGCGGGGCGAGCGCCTGCGCCCCCGAGCCGGCCGGGTCGATGACATGCAGGGTGTAGTCGCCGGCCGGGTGGACGGCGAGGAGCCGGGCCGCGAGCGCCACGGCCGTGTCCAAGGCGAGACGGTGCAGTTCGTGGGAGTCGAGGAAGGACCCGTCGAGCGATCCGGCGGCCCCGCTGTCGATCCACAGGCCGCGCTCCAGCGGGAGCCGGACCAGCATCGGGATGCGCAGCTCGGCGCACTCGGGCAGATGCAGGTCGCCCAGGCGCACGGCCATGGGCGCCTCGAACGGCACCCGGTAGCCGTGCCAGACGGGGTTGTCCCAACGGGCGTACGCGAGCGGCAGGGCGGGTTCGACCACCTCGGACTCGGCCGTGAGCTGGCCGAGATCCCGGTCGTAGGCCGCGCGGGCCTGTTCGACCAGCTGGGCCTGCTTGGCACGGGCCGCCTCACGCGCGGCGTCGCCCTGTCCGCCGATCCGGTTGCGCGGGTCGGCGAGGGCCGCGTCCAGCTCCTTCTCCATGCGGGAGTCGGCGAAGTCGACTGCACTGCGGTACGCGGCCGTGGAGCGGGCCAGGTCCTCGAACATGCCCCACACCTGGTTGTAGAGCCGCTCCTCCATGGACCAGCCGGTGGCGTCCCCGGCGACGGGCCGCGCGGGCTGCCCCGGCTGGGCGGGAGGTGCGGTGGGCGGGGGCGGCGGCGGGGCGGTGTCCTGCCGCCGGGGGTGGCTGTAGTCGATCGGGCCACCGACGGTGGGCGGCTGGGCGGTGGTGTCCGCGGGCCCGGGGGTGTATCCGGACTGCGGCACGCCCTGTGTGCCGTAGGGGGAGGTGGGCTGGGGTGTGCCGGAGGCCGGACCACTGCTCGGTGGCATCGGCGGCGGGGTGCTCGGGGGCTGTGTGCCGTACGGCGACAGTGGCTGCGGTGTGGTCGGGAGCTGTGGCTGCGGCGGTACGGCACCGGGGGCGCCCTGGGCCCCGGACGATCCCGGGTCCGAGCCCGGCGTCGGTGTGGCCGTCTGCCGGGGACGGTCGCCGTCGGCCGTGAGCGGCGGTGGCATCGGCACCGCGCGGGCCAAGCCCCGGGCGACCGCCTCGTGGATGTCACGGGCGAGCTGCTGGGCCTGGGGAAGGCCCTGGTCGGTGAGGAGTTCGGCGAGACCGCCCGCATAGCCCTGTCCCACGGCCCGTACCTTCCAGGCGCCCTGGCGGCGGTAGAGCTCCAGCGCGACGACCGCCGACTCGGCGTCCAGGCCGGTGATGGTGTAGCTCGCGAGCTCGGTGCCGTCCAGGCCCGTGACCGCGACGAAGGGGGCGGGGACGGCGCCGAAGCGCACGGGGCCGCCCGCCGCGGGCAGCGCGAGCAGCACATGGACCCGGTGGACGGCCTCGGGCAGCGCGCCGAGATCGACCGCGAGGCGGTGGTCGGCGGCCGCCTGCCGGGAGACCTCCAGTCCCGGCAGGGTGGGCGTGCCCGGGTGGACGACCCACTCGACGCCGTGCACCCGGCCGTGCTCGTCACCGAGCGTGGCTCCGGCCACGATCGGCGTGCCGGCCGCGATCCGGATCTCGAGTCGGGCCTGGGAGAGCGGATGGTTCTGCCCCCGCACCAGCTCGGCCGTCATCGCCTTCTCCCCCCGTGTCGTGGTGTCGGTCGGGTGCCGCTCGGCGGCCGGCTACAGGTGCGGCAGGATCGCCGGCATCAGGTCCTGGAAGGTCCGGCCGTTGGCCGGGGTGCCGAGGGCCGTCATGCTCCAGCCCGGACCCGTCCGGTGCACCTTCGCCATGATCTGGGCGGTGTAGGCGCCGCCGCCGGCGAGCGTGTAACGGGCGAGCTCCTGTCCGTTGGTCTCGTCGACCAGGCGGCAGAAGGCGTTCTGCACCTCCTGGAAGGTCTGGCCCGTGAAGGAGTTCACGGTGAAGACGATCTGGTCGATGTGGACGGGAATACGGGAGAGGTCGACGAGGATCGCCTCGTCGTCCCCGCCCTGGCCCACGCCGCCGACGAGGTTGTCACCGGTGTGCTTGACCGAACCGTCGTCGCTCACCAGGTGGCGGAAGAAGACGACGTCGACGGGCTGCTTGTCCGCGAACAGGACGGCGGAGGCGTCGAGGTCGACCTCCCGCGTGCGCGAGCCGAACAGGCCGCGCCGGGGAGCCGCCTGCCAGCCGAGGCCCATGCGCACCGCGGTCAGGCTGCCTCCGTCGTTCTTCTGCAGACTGATGGCCTGACCCTTGGTCATGTTGACGGTCACGCGCCGAACCCCTCTCGCTGCTGTCCCCTGTTGCCGCGGCCCCCGCGGTTGTCCAGAACCCTACGCAGGGCCGCTGACGGTGACGCACCCCGAAGCGCACTTTGTGTCGGTCTTGCAACACAGCGCGATGCGGGTCAGGCCAGGCCCGCCTCCTTCATCTGCCGGAGCTCCTTCTTCATCTCGGAGACCTCGTCCCGCAGCCGGGCCGCGATCTCGAACTGCAGGTCGGCGGCGGCGGCACGCATGCGTGCCGTCATCTCCTCGATCTGCCCGGCGAGCTCGGCCGCGGGACGGTCGGTCGGGACGGTCTCCTTGGCCTTGCCCCTGGCCGCCTTGGTGCCCGCCGCCTTGCCGCCGAGGGCCGGCACGGGCGCCTTGGCCGCCTTGCCGTCCTTGCCCTTGCGGTAGCCGGAGCCGAGCAGCTGCTCGGTGTCCACGTCCTCGCGGGCGATCTGCGCGACGATGTCGTTGATCTTCTTGCGCAGCGGCTGGGGGTCGATGCCCCGCTCCTTGTTGTACGCGACCTGCTTCTCCCGGCGGCGGTTGGTCTCGTCGATGGCCTTCTCCATCGCCGGGGTGATCTTGTCGGCGTACATGTGGACCTGGCCGGAGACATTGCGCGCCGCGCGGCCGATGGTCTGGATCAGGGAGGTGCCGGAGCGCAGGAAGCCCTCCTTGTCGGCGTCGAGGATGGCCACCAGGGACACCTCGGGCAGGTCGAGGCCCTCACGCAGCAGGTTGATGCCGACGAGGACGTCGTACTCGCCGGCCCGCAGCTCGCGCAGCAGCTCCACACGACGCAGGGTGTCGACGTCGCTGTGCAGATAGCGGACCTGGATGCCGAGTTCCAGGAAGTAGTCCGTGAGGTCCTCGGCCATCTTCTTCGTGAGCGTGGTGACCAGGACACGCTCGTCCTTCTCGGTGCGGGTACGGATCTCGTGCACCAGGTCGTCGATCTGGCCCTCGGTGGGCTTGACCACGACCTCGGGGTCGACCAGGCCGGTGGGGCGGATGATCTGCTCGACGACGCCGTCCCCGCGCGAGAGCTCGTACTTGCCGGGCGTCGCCGACAGGTAGACGGTCTGGCCGATGCGCTCCGTGAACTCCTCCCACTTCAGGGGGCGGTTGTCCAGGGCCGACGGGAGGCGGAAGCCGTGGTCGACGAGGGTGCGCTTGCGGGAGGCGTCGCCCTCGTACATCGCGCCGATCTGCGGCACGGTCACGTGCGACTCGTCGATGACGAGCAGGAAGTCGTCCGGGAAGTAGTCCAGCAGGGTGTTCGGCGGGGAGCCGGGCAGGCGGCCGTCGAAGTGCATCGAGTAGTTCTCCACGCCGGAGCAGGAGCCGATCTGGCGAAGCATCTCGAGGTCGTAGGTGGTGCGCATCCGCAGGCGCTGGGCCTCCAGGAGCTTGCCCTGCTTCTCCAGCTCGGCCAGGCGCTCCCCGAGCTCCTTCTCGATGTCGTTGACGGCCCGCTCCATGCGCTCGGGCCCTGCGACGTAGTGGGAGGCCGGGAAGACGTACAGGTGCTCGTCGTCGCTGATGATCTCGCCGGTGAGCGGGTGGAGCGTCGAGAGGGCCTCGATCTCGTCGCCGAACATCTCGATGCGGACGGCGAGTTCCTCGTAGACCGGGAAGATCTCGATGGTGTCGCCGCGGACCCGGAAGGTGCCCCGGCTGAAGGCGAGGTCGTTGCGCGTGTACTGGATGTCCACGAAGCGGCGCAGGAGCTGGTCGCGGTCGATTTCGTCGCCGACCCTGAGGGGGACCATGCGGTCCACGTACTCCTGGGGCGTACCGAGACCGTAGATGCAGGAGACGGAGGCGACCACGACGACGTCGCGGCGGGTGAGCAGCGAGTTGGTCGCGGAGTGGCGCAGCCGCTCGACCTCCTCGTTGATCGAGGAGTCCTTCTCGATGTAGGTGTCCGACTGCGGGACGTAGGCCTCGGGCTGGTAGTAGTCGTAGTACGAGACGAAGTATTCGACGGCGTTGTTCGGCAGCAGCTCGCGGAACTCGTTCGCCAGCTGGGCGGCCAGCGTCTTGTTCGGAGCCATCACGAGGGTGGGGCGCTGGAGCTTCTCGATCATCCACGCCGTGGTGGCGGACTTTCCGGTGCCGGTCGCGCCGAGCAGGACGACGTCCTTCTCACCTGCCTCGATGCGCTTGGCCAGCTCGGCGATCGCCGCCGGCTGGTCGCCGCTGGGCTGGTAGGAGCTGACGACCTCGAAAGGCGCCACCGTACGTTCGATGTGGGAAACGGGCCGCATGGAGTCCACCGTACGACTCCCCACTGACAACGCGGCCCGATCAGGGGTTCCGGGGGCCGACGGAGGGCGTGCGGGTTGGCGACGGGTGCGCGATGGAGGGTGGGCGACGGCGAGGCCCGGGCGGAGCCCGTGGACTGCGGGGGCGGCCGCCGCGGCAGCGGCAAGGGGCGGGCAGGGCTCCGGAAGCGGCAGGCGGGGCGGGTGCGACGGACCGTGCGCGGCGGCGAGAGCCGGACCGCGAGAGCGGCCGTGGCAAGGGGGGCGGGCGGGGCGCCGGGGGCGGCAGGCCGGGCGGGTGCGACGGACCGCGGGCGACTGCGGGGGCCGGGTGGAGCCCGTGGACTGCGGGGGCGGCCGCCGTGATGGCGGGCAGGGGGCGGGAAGGGCGCCGGAAGCGGCAGGCGGGCGGGTGCGACGGACCGTGCGCGGCGGCCGGAGCCGGACCGCCGGTGGGGCCGCCGCGGCGGCGAGGGGCGGGCAGGGTACCCGGGGGCGGCGGGCCGGGCGGGTGGCGGCGCAGGGGTGGAGCGGGAGGGCGGCGGGAGCGGCCGACGGCTCTGGTGGGTTCAGCGGTTCTGCGGGGTGCGGGAGTCGTGGTGGGTCACGCTGCGGTGGGTGCGCGAGGGGCGGCGGGCGGCCGGGTGGTGGACGCGTTCGCGGGCGGGGACGCCGGGCTTGTTCTCGGCGGGCGACCACACGGGCTTGCCCATGACCATCAGCGGATCGAACATCACGACGACACCCGCGAGCAGCAGGAAGGCCAGCGGTCCGATCATCATCGGCGCGAGCAGTGAGGCGGGCGAGTCACCGGAGACGGGGGCGGACGTACCGTGCAGATGGACGCTGAGGGCGGCCATGCCGGTGTAGTGCATGCCCGTGACGGCGAGGCCCATGACCAGGCTCGCACCCACGCTCCACAAGAAGCCCCGGACCTGACCGGCGGCCCACAGGGCGGCGGTGGCGGCGACGACGGCTATGACCACGGAGATGCCGACGGTGACGGTGTTGTACTCCAGCTGCCCGTTCAGGCGCATCCCGGCCATGCCCAGGTAGTGCATCGAGGCGATGCCCAGGCCGGTGACGGCACCGCCGGTCATCAGGGGCGTTCCGGACGCGCCCCGGTAGCCGACGATGAAGACCCCGATGCCCACCATGACGATGGCGACGCCCAGGCTCGCGAAGGTGATGGACCTGTCGTAGTGGATCGGCGCCTGCTCGACCTTGAACCCCATCATCGCGACGAAGTGCATGGTCCAGATGCCGGAGCCGATCGCCGCCGAGCCGAGAGCCAGCCAGCCGGGTCGCCAGGACCGGCTGACCAGCATGGATCTGGTGGTGCAGCGCAGGCCGAGGGCACCGCCCAGGCAGGCCATGAGGTAGGCCACCAGCGGTGTGACGAGTCCGTAGCTGAATCCGTCGACCGTGCCTTGCATGCGCGGCTGCCCTTCCGCCCTCTTACGTCCTGGAATTCCCTGAAATGTGCCCCTTCCCAGCATCGCCCGAGCGATCAGGGTTGAGGCAGAGAGTATGACCGCCACCGGAATGGTCGAACGATTTTCCGGCAAAGAAACACGTCCTTGCCCCAGTTGTGCGGCACCGGTGTGCGGACTTGAGACACGCCGGTTCAGGATGTGCCCATTCTGTACCCCGGTGCCGTTGACCCGGTGCTGTCACAGTTGTGCTGTACGTGTTTGCTCGACGCGAGGAGTACGTATGCACGCGCGCGCCGTGACCGCCCTGACCACCGCGCTCCTGGGGACCGCCGCCCTCCTGCTTCCCGCAACCGACGTCCGGGCCGTCGAGGACGGCACGCCCCCCGCGGTCATCGCCCACCGGGGCGGCTCCGCCTACGCCCCCGAGAACACCCTGGCCGCCGTCGACAAGGCCGCCCGGCTCGGCGCCGTCTGGGTCGAGAACGACGTCCAGCGCACCAGGGACGGCGAACTCGTCGTCCTCCACGACGACAGCCTCCAGCGCACGACCGACGTGGAGCAGGTCTTCCCCGGGCGGGCGCCCTGGAAGGTGAAGGACTTCACCGCCGCCGAGGTCGCGCGTCTCGACGCGGGCAGCTGGTTCAGTGCCGCCTACGCGGGCGCGCGCGTGCCGACGCTGAAGCAGTATGTGCGCCGCGTCGATCTTCACCGTCAGAAGCTGCTCCTCGAACTCAAGAACCCGGAACTGTACCCGGGCATCGAGCGGGAGACCCTCAAGCTCCTCGGCAACGAGGGCTGGCTCGACGGGAAGCACCGGAGCCGGCTGGTCGTGCAGAGTTTCAGCGCGGCCAGTCTGCGGACCGTCCACGATCTCAAGCCCGCTGTGAAGACCGGCTTCCTCGGCACCCCGTCCGTGACGGACCTGCACGCGTACGCGGTCTTCACCGACCAGATCAACCCGTCGTACACCTCCGTGTCCAGGGCCTACGTCGCCGCGGTCCATGCCTTCACCGGCCCGCACGACAAGCCGCTGGAGGTCTCCACCTGGACCGTCGACACCGCCGACTCCGCGCGGCTGGTCGCCGGGTACGGCGTCGACGGCGTCATCACCAACAAGCCGGACGTGGTGCGGGACGCGCTGCGCGAGTAGCGGGCCGGGCCGGCTGTTCACGCAGGTCGCCGGGCGTTGTCAGTGGCGGCTCGTACGGTGGTCGCATGAACAGCCAAGGGCAGGACGAGCAGCGGATCGTGTGGACCGTCGTCGGCACGGACATCGGCCCGCTGCTGCTGGCCGCCACCGACGAGGGTCTGGTCAACGTGGTCTTCCACGCCACCGACGCGGTCCGCGACAAAGCGCTCGAGCGGCTCGCGTCCCGACTGGGCACCGAGCCCGTCGAGGCGCCCGGTTCCCCGCTGCTGGCAGAGGCGATACGCCAGGTCGAGGCGTACTTCGCGGGCGAGCGGCACACTTTCGACCTGCCCCTGGACTGGTCGCTGATCTCGGGCTTCAACCGGCAGGTGCTGCGCGAGCTGGCGTCCGGCGTGCGGTTCGGCCAGGTCGTCGGGTACGGCGATCTGGCCGGGCGGGTCGGCCAGCCGGGTGCCGCGCAGGCCGTGGGGGTGGCCATGGGCTCCAATCCGCTGCCGGTCGTCGTGCCCTGCCACCGGGTCGTCGAGAGCGACGGCGGGATCGGCGGGTTCGGCGGCGGTCTGGAGACCAAGCGGAAGCTGCTCGCGCTGGAGGGCGTGCTGCCCGAGCCGCTGTTCTGAGGCGGTCCCGTGCGCCGCCGTAGGAAGTGCTCGTCGGTTCGCGCGCGATGGCCGGCCGGAGGGCCGACGCGGTGGCGGACTCCGCCGTGCGCACAGCCACCGGCACCCGAGAGCTCGGAGCCGAGGGGAACGGAAACGGGGCCGTCGCGTACCTAAGGCCAAGATCACCGGCGAAGTCGTCGAACGAGGCCCGGCGTCTGCCTGAACGCCGGCGCGTCCCTCAGCTCGCGCGGTCAGTCGTAGTGGCGTGCCTCGAAGACGTTCCCGTCCGGGTCGCGGAAGTAGAAGCTGCGGCGGGCCGTTCCGCGGGCGCCGAAGGAGTCGTGGGACAAGGCCGAGACGGGTACGGACCGTTCCTCCAGACGGGCACGGAGTGTCTCGAAATCGTCGGCGGGCAGGGCCAGGCAGACATGATTGACGGGGTGTCCCGCGCTCTCGGCAGCGCCAGGGACCATTTTCATGCCGTCCGCCAGGGTGAGCGGCATGAGGTCGAAGATGGTCTCGTCGTTGAGCCGTACGGAGGGGAAGGACACCGCCCCCGCGGCGAAGTCGGTGAGCCTCACGGGTTCCAGACCCAGGGTCTTCTCGTAGAAGTCGGCCGATGCCACCGGGTCGCGCACCCAGAGGACGACATGGTCGAGACGCGTCGAGTTGTCCGTCATGCACCCCAGGCTGGTGTGATCCCGCACGGCCCGCAAGGGTTTGACCGGACGCGCCGCCCGCCAGAGATGAGGGAAGACCGATCGACAGGAGGCAGGCCCGTGGTGCTGGTGGTGTCCGAAGAGGTGCGCGAGGCGATCGACGCGCGTCGACCCGTGGTGGCCCTGGAGTCCACGATCATCGCGCACGGGCTGCCGCGTCCGCGCAATCTGCAGGTGGCGCTGGAACTGGAGGACGTCGTACGGCAGGAGGGCGCCGTACCGGCGACGATCGCCGTACTGGACGGGCGCCCCCATGTCGGCCTGGACAAGCAGCAGTTGGAGCGCGTCGCCAACGAGGACGGGATCCGCAAGCTGGGCCACCGGGATCTTCCGCTCGCGGTGGCCGCAGGGGTGAGCGGGGCGACCACCGTGTCGGCGACGGCACAGTTGGCGGCCTTGGCCGGGGTGGAGGTGTTCGCGACGGGCGGGCTCGGCGGGGTGCACCGGGAGTGGACGACGACCCAGGACGAGTCGGCCGACCTCGGCCTGCTGGCGCGCACGGCGATCACCGTGGTGTGCGCGGGCGTGAAGTCCATCCTGGACGTGCCCGCGACGCTCCAGCGACTGGAGACGCTCGGGGTCGCGGTCGCCGGGTACGGCACGGACCGCTTCCCCGGCTTCTATCTGTCCGACTCCGGTTATCCGGTGGAGTGGCGGCTGGACACCCCCGAGCAGGTGGCGGACGTCATGCGCGCGCGTGAGGCGCTGGACGCGTCCGGCTCGGCGCTGATCGTCGCCAACCCGGTGCGCGAGGAGGAGCAGCTGGATCCCGAGTTGCACGCGCGTGTGCTCGCGGAAGCGCTCCGGGCCTGCGAGGAGGCGGGGGTCACCGGTCAGGGGGTCACGCCGTTCCTGCTGGACTACCTGGTGCGGCACACCGACGGCGCCTCCCTGAGCGCCAACCTGGCGGCGGTGCGCGGCAACGTGCGGCTGGCGGGGCGGATCGCGGCAGCCCGGGCCGGGGCGTGACGGCGGACGGGCTGGGTAGCGCGGCCACCGACCGAGGCGGCGCGCCCGGTACCGCCGCGGCCGTCCCGGACGGCGCTCTCCTGGTCGTCGGGGACGTGATCACGGACGTCGTCGCCCGGCACCGAGGGCCGCTCGCCGCCGGCACGGACACCGCCGCCGCGATCCGTACGGTGCCGGGCGGGGCGGGGGCCAACGTGGCCTGCTGGGCCGCCCGCCCGGGCGACGCGGAGGTACGGCTGCTGGGACGGGTGGGCGCGGACGCAGCCGCGTGGCACGAGCGGGAGCTGGCCGGCTGCGGGGTACAGCCGCAACTGGTCGTCGATCCGGAGGCGCCGACCGGGACGGTGATCTGCCTCGTGGACACCGGCGAGGCTGCCGAGCGGACTTTTCTCACCGACAGCGGCGCGTCACTGCGGCTGGAGCCGGACGACTGGTCGGACACGTTGCTCGACGGCGTGGCGAGGCTGCATCTGTCGGGCTATCTCCTGTTCTCGGAGCCCAGCCGGACCCTGGTGGCGGTCGCCCTGGAGTCGGCACGCGCGCGTGGCGTGCCGGTGAGCCTTGACCCGGCGTCGGCCGGGTTCCTCCGGGAGATGGGGGTGGACCGCTTTCTCTCGCTGGTCGAGGGGGTGGACGTCCTGCTGCCGAGCCGGGACGAGGCCTGCCTGCTCACCGGCTTGCCCGACGTGACGGACGCGGCGGCCAAGTTGAGCCGGCACGTCCCGCTGGTGGTGGCCAAGCAGGGGGCGGAGGGGGCACTGATCGCCCGGTCCGGCACCGTGTACGCCCACGTGCCCGCCGTAGCGGCGACGCCCCGGGACACCACCGGGGCGGGTGACGCCTTCACGGGCGCCTTCCTCGCGGCCCTGCTGGCGGGCGCCGCGCCCGAGGACGCGGCGGCGGAGGGATGCCGGGCGGGTGCGTTGGCGGTGGAACGGGTGGGCGGGAGGCCACCGATGCCGGAGTCACGGCCGGGCCATGGGCCACCGTTGCCAGCGGACGCTCCTCCGGCCTGACGGCCCACCACCGGGTCGCCACTACCAGCGGACGCCTCTCCGGACTGACGGCCGGTCCGTGGGCCACGGTTGTCAGCGGACGCTCCTCCGAACCGACGGGCGACCACCGGGCCGCCCTTACCAGCAGACGCCTCTCCGGACTGACGGCCGGTCCGTGGGCCACGGTTGTCAGCGGACGCTCCTCCGAACCGACGGCCCACCACCGGGCCGCCATTGCCAGCGGGCGCTCTCCGGGCTGACGGCCGACCGCGGGGTACCCCGGGCTTCCGCTCGGCCATCGGTTTCCGACTCCCGCTCCGTTACTACGCCTTGCGCCCCCATGCCGAGATCAGCGGGGCCGTGGCCAGGTCCATCGTGCCGGTGGCGACGTTGGCGAGGTGACGGTCGATGTCCTCGTCCGTGGCGATGCCCGCCGTGACCAGCCGGCCGCGGATCTGGCGGATCGTGGCGGACTCCAGTGCGGCGCAGGCCGGCGAGGCGAGCGGAAAGTACGCGTCGGCGGCGACCTGACGCAGACCGGCCTCGCGGAGCAGGCGCGGGAGGGTGCGGCCGTAGGAGAGGTCGGCACCGCGGTCGGCGAGCAGTCGGCGAAAGCCCTGGCGCAGCCGGTTCGCCAGCTGCTGCTCGGGGCCGTACTCGTCGGGGCAGGTCAGGGGTTGCAGGGCGGGGTCGGCGTCCTCCAGCAGGAGCCGTCCGCCGGGCCGCAGGGACTTGATCATCGACTGGAGGGCCCGTTCCCGGTCCGGCACGTGGACCAGGACGAGCCGGGCGTGCACCAGGTCGAAGCCCTCCCCGGGGGGTTCCTCGGCGCTCACGTCATGGACCCGTACGTCCACCGGCGGGCGGGCCGCCGCGGCGAGACGCGTGGTGTCGATGTCCGTCGCGACGACCTTTCCGGTCGGGCCGACCTTCTTCGCCAGCCAGGACACCACGGACGTGCCGCCCGCGCCGACCTCCCAGCAGCGCCAGCCGGATCCGATGCCGAATCCTTCGATGTGCCGGAAAGTCGTGGGGTCGAAGAGGGTGGCGAAGGCGTCGAAGCGCTCTCCCGCCTCCGCCTGCCGGTTGTCGAGGAGATACCCGTCGGTTCGTGTCATGCCGCGATGATCCCAGTTGCCGGGCTTGTCGGAAACGGGCGACGCGGTTCCTACGAGGAGACGGCCGACGTGCGTCTGTCGGGCGGTCCGCGCCGGGGCAGCCGCGGACCGGTTTTCCACAGGCGGGAACCAAGCGGAACCTCCCCTGTCCACAGGCTCACCCGGCGCTTACGCCGGCCTGGCACACTGGCTCGCCAGGACGCAGCAACGCGTCGAACGGGGAGATCACGCAAGGAGTCCAGATGTCCATGGCAGGGAATCTGCGAAAGGTCACCGGCCTCGGCAGGGTCGGCGGCCTGCGCACGGTGGCCCGGCTGGCCCGGCGGCGTCCGCGCGTCGACCTGAGCCACCACGCCCGCTCCCCGCTGGGCACCTCGGTCGTCAACTGCGTGACGTACAAGGAGGGGGCCCGGATCCCGGTCGACGGCGATCTGGTCGACACCGTGGAGCGAATGCGCAGGAGCCGTGACGGTTTCGTCTGGCTCGGTCTGCACGAGCCGTCGGACCATGAGTTCGAGGGCATCGCGGACCTCTTCGACCTGCACCCGCTGGCCGTCGAGGACGCGGTCGAGGCCCATCAGCGCCCGAAGGTGGAGCGCTACGGCGAGACGCTGTTCGCGGTGTTCAAGACGGTCTGCTACGTCGAGCACGAAGAGCTCACGGCGACGAGCGAGGTGGTCAACACCGGCGAGATCATGGTGTTCGTCGGCGAGGACTTCGTGATCACGGTGCGGCACGGCAGCCACGGATCCCTGGGCCCGCTGCGCGAGGAGCTGGAGTCCGACCCCGGGCAACTCGCCAAGGGACCGGCCGCGGTGCTGCACGCGATCGCGGACCATGTGGTCGACGACTATCTGGACGTCACCGATTCCATGCAGTCGGACATCGACCTGGTCGAAACGGCGGTGTTCGCGGACAACGGCGCGCGGGTCGACCCGGGCCGCATCTACCAGCTCAAGCGTGAACTCCTGGAGCTGAAGCGGGCGGTGGCCCCGCTCAGCCGCCCCCTGGAGGAGCTCTCCACCCGGCCGCTCCAGGTCATCGCCCCGGAGATACAGGCGTACTTCCGCGACGTCTCCGACCATCTGCTGCGCGCCAAGGAGCAGATCGCCGCGTTCGACGAACTGCTCAACTCGATCCTTCAGGCACACCTCGCGCAGGTGACGGTCGCGCAGAACGAGGACATGCGGAAGATCACCGCGTGGGCCGCGGTGATCGCCGTCCCGACGATGGTCTGCGGTGTGTACGGCATGAACTTCGACCACATGCCGGAGCTGCACTGGACCTTCGGCTACCCGTTGGTCATGGGCGTGATAGCCGTCGGCTGCGGTGTGCTGTACCGCGGCTTCCGGCGCAACGGCTGGCTGTGACCGGGGCGTCCCGGACGGGTCAGTGGGTGGTGGAGGAGCGCGCGTAGACGCTCTCGGCCCAGCCGGCGATCTGCTCGTCCGTCAGGTGCCGGGCCAGGTCCGACTCGCTGATCATGCCCACCAGACGCTTGTCCTCGATGACGGGGAGCCTGCGGATCCGGTGCTCCTGCATCTCGTGCAGGACATCGGCCACGTCGGCGCTCGCGTCGATCCAGCGAGGTGTGCCCTGGGCCATCTCACCGGCGGTCACCTTGGCCGGGTCGTGGCCCACGGCCACACAGCCGATGACGATGTCGCGGTCGGTGAGGATGCCGCACAGCCGTTCGTTCGCGTCGCTGATGGGCAGGGCTCCGACGCCGAGTTCACGCATCAACTGGGCGGCGCGGTCGAGGGTCTCGTGGGCGGGGATCCACTGGGCACCCCGGTGCATGATGTCTCCGGCGGTGGTCATGAAGTACCTCCCGGTGCCGGACGGCCGGCGCGGCGCGGGCGGCACCGCAAGTCCCGGCGCCCTACATTCTCGCCGCGTCATCGGGGGCCCGCACCCGGAACCTGTCGGTGACGGCGGACGGGCCCGGAGCAGCGACGCCACAGTCCTCGGACGGGACCCGGTCAGCCGTTCCACGCCGGGTGGCGGGGGTCGTCGGCGCGGACGAGTACGTCGGCCGTGCCGGCCGGGTCGGTCTCGTCGGCGTAGCGCTCGTGGGCGGGGAGGGTCCAGTGGTCGGGCTCGGGAGTACGGCGCCGGAGGGCGCCCTCGGAGAGGAGGAGGTGGACGGTCAGGTCGAAGGGGAACCAGTGGCGCAGCAGGAGGGGGCCGTGCAGCAACAGGACGCCGCCGGGCGGGAGTTGGACGTAGGGACTGCGGGTGGCTCGGTCGGTGACCGGATCCCACAGGTCGGGAAGGACGCGGCCGTCGCCGCCGGGTTCGAGGGGGCCGAAGACCTCGCGCCAGAGGGCGCCGGTGTCGAACCAGCCGTTGTAGTAGGCCTCCAGGTCGTGGTGGCCGTATTCCAGACGGAGCGAGGCGGGGCGCAGGAAGCCCTCCATTCCGACGACGAGCGAAGGGCGGCCGCGTATGCGCAGGGCCTCGCCCAGCCGTTCGGCGAGTTCACCCGGGCGGGCTGCCGGGGCGCCGTCGAGGGCGACGCGGGGCCAGGGGCTGCCGTCGGCCGGCTTCAGGTCGAGCAGGCGGTCGGCCAGCCGCTCGCCGAGCCGGTCCCAGGTGATCGCTTCGAGTCGCACACGGCCATGATGCGTCAGCCGACGTTCAGAACGCGTCGCGCTCGTGCCTGGCGGACGGCGGACAGGGGCGCAAGGTGGATCTCGCGGACGAGAGGAGTGAGGGCGAATACGACGCGGGGCGGGTTCTCGCGGGCAGGGTCTCGCTGCGGACCCTGGGGACCAGGGCCCGGAGTGGACGCGGGGTGGGGTCAATTGGCGCCGCCGTCTTCGAGGCACACGAGGGAGGAGGGGCGGCTGGTCGTCCGGCGGCCGGTGATCGCGGGGTGCGTCGGCCGGCTGATGCGGCGGCGGGCTGAGGCAGGGTGCATGGCGGGTCCAGGCGGTACCGGTTCGGAGGGATCGGGGGCCAGTCGGGTCCGAGGGTGCCGGGGACTGCGCCGGTCGGCAGTTCGGTCGCACGAGGATCTCGCGGTGGCGGTGGTCGACGAGACCGTGTCGCCGACGCGGCACAGGACGTGGGTGTCGGTGGTGGGTGGGGCCGGGGAATGAACCACTCATGACAGGCCTCGCGACTCCCCCGGCCCGTGGCGGACTTCTCGTCGTCCAGCCGTTGAGGAGGCGGCACTGTGGGGAGTGCCGGGGCGGGCCGTTTTCACTGCTCGTCGTCGAGGGCGGGGCGACGCGGTGTCTCGACTGCGCCGACCTCGGACACCTGGTGTTCCTGCCGCGCGGGGACACGGCGCTCACGCGTCGCTCGCGGGAGGAGAGCACGCTGTCGGCGGTCGTCGTGCGGTTCAACCGGCGCAAAGGGCGTTACGAGCGGCAGGGCGTCCTCGTCGAGGAGGCGGGGCTGGCGCGGGCCGAGGAGCGGTGTCTGGCTGACGCGGAGGCACGACGGCGACGCCGGGTACGGGACGCGAGGCGGCGGGCAGCGGAGGACGTGCGGTTCACGGAGGCGTTCGCCGCGGAGATACGACGGTTGTTTCCGGGGTGTCCTGACGAGCGGGCGCGGGCCATCGCCTCGCATGCGTCCCTGCGGGGCAGTGGGCGGGTGGGGCGCAGTGCGGCGGGCCGTGCCCTGTCGGAGGGGGCGGTGGTGTCGGCGGTGGTGGCGTCCGTGCGGCATGTGGACACGCCGTACGACACGTTGCTGATGAGCGGGGTGGCACGGCACGAGGCGCGACGGCGGATCTCGGGGCGGGCGGAGGCGGTACTGAGGGGGTGGCGGGAGCCGGAGAGGGTGTTGCAGGAGGAGGCGGGCTGAGGATCCCGGCACGGGGCGGCTCGGCACCGCCCGACCGAAACACCGACACCCGCCCGCTCGGCACCATCGAACCCAGCCCCCGGCTCCAACCCCCTGGCCCCGACGTCAGCCCCCCCCCCCCCCCTCCACGCCGCCGAACCAAAGCCCCCGAGACCGAGGCGCTTCGCACCGCGGAACCAGAACCTCGTCGCCCGCTCCCCACCCCCAGGCAACTCCGTTGCGGTCGGCGGAGAGCAGCTGATGTGGAGAGGCTCCGGGCAACCCGTGGGGA
The DNA here is from genome assembly GCF_040606575.1 of Streptomyces sp. NPDC005402. Taxonomy (NCBI): domain Bacteria; kingdom Bacillati; phylum Actinomycetota; class Actinomycetes; order Kitasatosporales; family Streptomycetaceae; genus Streptomyces; species Streptomyces sp. NPDC005402. The sequence goes on along the minus strand of NZ_JBEXFB010000012.1, from coordinate 29,848 downwards.
TGGACGTCTGGACGTTTGGTTATGGGGGTGCGCGGAATGGCCATGGTTCGGGGGGTGGGGGCGGGATTCACTGGTGGGGACGGGTGGTGTCGGGCCGGAGGCGGGAGCTGGTGTTGTGATGATCGATGGGCCCTACTTCGTGCTGGTCGTGCTCGGGGTGCTCGGGACCGGACTGGTGGCCGGAGTGTTCTGCGCGTTCTCGACGTTCGTGATGAGAGGGCTCGCCGAGTTGCCGCCCGCACAGGGCGTCGCGGCCATGAACGCGATCAATGTGAGCGCGGTGCGGCCGCCGTTCATGGCCCTGTTCGCGGGCTCCGCGGTGCTGTGCGCGGTGATCGCGGTGGTGACGTTCGTGCTGTGGCCGGACGAGGGGACCGTGGAGCTGCTGGTGGGCAGCGCGCTGTACCTGTTCGGTTCGTTCGGGCTGACGATGGTGGCGAACGTGCCCCGCAACGACGCCCTGCTCCGGCTGGACCCGGGCACCCCGGAGGCGACGGCGTACTGGCCGGCCTACGTGCGCGAGTGGACGATGTGGAACCACGTCCGCGCGATCGCCTCGGGCGCGGCGGCGCTGGCGTACGTGCTGGCCCTCACGTGAACGCGCGCACACCGTCCCCCAGCCTCCGGAGCATGGTGAAAGCGCTGTCCCTGACAGCTCACCGGGACTCTGCGCGAGTGGCCGAGGAGTCGTATCGTGGCGGAAAGAAGTTCCGCAGGAGTGCCGCAGGAGTGCCGCCCGATGACGCACGGCCACGTCGGACGCGTCAGCGTCACCAGTGCGAGCGAGGAAGACGGCCATGGCCGATCCCAAGGGATTCATGACCACCCCGCGCCAGGACTGGCCCCGTCGGCCGGTCGAGGAGCGGGTCCGGGACTGGGACGAGGTGTACGTCCCCGGAGCACTGCTGCCCATCATCACCGAGCAAGCGGATCGCTGCATGGACTGCGGTATCCCGTTCTGCCACGACGCCTGTCCGCTGGGGAACCTCATCCCGGAGTGGAACGACCTGGTCTCGCGGGAGGACTGGCGGCAGGCCGCGGACCGCCTGCACGCGACTAACAACTTCCCCGAGTTCACGGGGCGGTTGTGTCCGGCGCCGTGCGAGGCGGGGTGTGTGCTCGCCATCAACCAGCCCGCGGTCACCATCAAGAACGTCGAGGTGGCCGTAGCGGACCGGGCCTGGGAGCTGGGGTTCACGCCACCGCGGCCGCCGGACCGGCTGTCGGGGCGGACCGTCGCGGTGATCGGGTCGGGGCCGACCGGGCTCGCCGCGGCACAGCAGTTGACGCGGGCGGGGCACACGGTCGCCGTCTTCGAGAAGGACGACCGGCTCGGCGGCCTGATGCGGTACGGCATTCCCGAGTTCAAGATGGAGAAGCGCCATCTGGAGCGGCGGATCGAGCAGATGCGGGCCGAGGGGACGAAGTTCCGTACGTCCACGGCGGTCGGGCGCGATGTCGGCGCGGCGGAGTTGCGGACGCGCTACGACGCGGTGGTGATCGCCACGGGAGCCACGGCATGGCGTGAACTGGACGTGCCGGGGCGGGAGTTGGCCGGGGTGCAACAGGCCATGGAGTATCTGCCGTTGGCCAACCGGGTGTGCGAGGGGGAACTGGCGGTGTCCCCGATGTCGGCCGCCGGGAAGCATGTCGTGATCGTGGGTGGGGGTGACACGGGGGCCGACTGTCTGGGAACCACGGTGCGTGAAGGGGCCGCCTCCGTGACCCAGTTGGACATCTACGCGCAGCCGGGCGGTGAGCGGGACGAGGACGTGGAGCCGTGGCCCACCTACCCGAAGATCTACCGGCTGTCGGCGGCGCACGAGGAGGCCCGCGATCTGGAGACGGCGCCCGCGGCGAATGCGGACGCGCGGTTGTTCGCGGCGTCCACGCTGCGCTTCACCGGGGACGAGGACGGGCATGTGCGGTCGCTGCATCTCGTCGAGGTGGACGAGGCGCGGCGGCCGGTGGAGGGCACCGAGCGGACCCTTCCCGCCGACCTCGTGCTCCTGGCGCTCGGGTTCTCCGGGCCGGACCGGGGAGACGGGCTGGTGGAGCAGTTGGGGCTGGAGATGGAACCCCGGGGGACGATCGCCCGGGATGCGGGGTTCGGTACGAACGTGCCGGGGGTGTTCGCCGCGGGGGACGCCGCCCGGGGGCAGTCGTTGATCGTGTGGGCGATCGCGGAGGGGCGGTCGGTCGCGGCGGCGGTCGACGGGTATCTGACGGGAACTTCGCAACTGCCCGCGCCGATCGGGCCGTACGACCGGCCGATGGCGGTGTAGGGCGGCGCACGGAGGAGCCCCGGTCGCTCACTCCCGCTCGTCACCCCCTCGTCACCCCCGCTCGTCCGTCCCCGCCACCTTCGCCGTCGCCAGAGCCACCCTGTTCCACGTGTTGATCGTGAGGATCAGGGACAGTACGTGGGCCAGTTCCTGTTCGTCGAAGTGGGCCGCGGCCTCGGCGTAGACCTCGTCGGGGACTCCCCCGTCGGCCACCAGCGTCACGGCCTCCGTGAGCGCCAGGGCGGCCTGTTCCCTCGCGGTGAAGAAATGGCGCGCCTCTCGCCAGACCGGGACCATGTGGAGGCGGTCCTCCGTCTCGCCGGCCTTGCGGGCGTCGTTGGTGTGCATGTGGAGGCAGTACGCGCAGTGGTTGAGGTGTGAGGCGCGGATCTGGATCAGTTCGACGAGGGCGGGGTCGAGGCCCTCGCGGGCCGCCGTGTCGAAGCCGACCAGGGCCCGGAACACCTTCGGGGCGGCCTTGGCGAGGTTCAGTCGAGCCGTACCTGTCACGTGCGTGTTCGTCGTGGTCATGTGATCAACCTACGGGCCGGAAAGACCGGCTGTAGGGTGCATTTCCATGCCGGAATCGTGGGTCAATTACGCGGAGCGGATCGGCTCCGACCTGCACCTGGAGCTCTCCGCGCCGGGGAGCAAGCGGGCCGCGCTCATCGGGGCGCTGCGTGAGGCCGTACGCAGCGGACGACTCGCCCCGGGCACCCGGCTGCCGCCGTACCGCTCGCTCGCCGCCGACCTCGGCGTCGCCCGCAACACCGTGGCCGACGCCTACGCCGAACTCGTCGCCGAGGGCTGGCTCACCGCCCGCCAGGGCTCCGGCACCCGCGTCGCCGAACGGACCCGGCCGCTCCACCCCGCCGTGCATCCGAAAGCGCCCGCACGAGACCCACGCGCGCGTGCCCCACGCCACAGCCTGTCCGCCCGGCACGATCTGCGCCAGGGCACCCCGGACGCCTCCGCCTTTCCCCGAACCGCGTGGCTCGCGTCCTACCGCCGGGCCCTCTCCCAGGCCCCCAACGAGGTCTTCGGCCCCGGCGATCCCGCCGGACGGCCGGAGCTGAGAGCGGCCCTGGCCGGATACCTCGCACGCGCGCGTGGCGTGCGGACGGAGCCGAACCGGATCGTCGTCTGCTCAGGGTTCGCACACGCCCTGCGGCTGCTCTTCGGAGGCGGAGGCGGAGGCGGGAACAAGGACGGAGGCGGACAGGTCCTGCGCGGTCCGCTCGCCGTGGAGGCGTACGGGTTGCCCTTCCACCGGGAACTGCTCGCGGTCGAGGGGGTACGGACCGTGCCGCTCCCCCTCGACGAACACGGCGCGCGCGTCGACCGGTTGGCCCGCGAGCGGGCCGTACTGCTCACGCCCGCGCACCAGTTCCCGACCGGCGGTCCGCTGCACGCCGCGCGCCGGGCCGGGGTGGTCGACTGGGCACGCGCGCGTGGGGCGGTGGTGCTGGAGGACGACTACGACGGGGAGTTCCGTTACGACCGCAAGCCCGTCGGCGCCCTGCAGAGCCTCGACCCCGAGCGGGTGATCCTGATCGGCTCGGTCAGCAAGAGCCTGTCGCCCGCGGTGCGGCTGGGGTGGATGGTGCTGCCCGAGCGGTACGTCGGCGACGTGCTCGCGGCCAAGGGCGAGCGGGAGGCCTGGGCGAGCGTGCTCGACCAGCTGGCCCTCGCCGACCTGATCGTCTCCGGGTCCTACGACCGTCACGTACGGCGGATGCGGCAGCGCTACCGCGACCGCCGGGACCGGCTCGTCGCCGCGCTGGCCGAGCACGCGCCGCACATCGAGGTCAGCGGGGTCGCGGCGGGGCTGCACGCGGTGCTGCGACTCCCCCCGGGCACCGAGCGGTCCGCCGTGCAGGCCGCGGGCCGGCAAGGAGTCGCGCTCGACGGGCTGGCGGAGTTCCGCCACCCGGACACGGACATGCCGGCCCACGACGGTCTGGTCGTGGGGTACGCGACGCCTTCCGAGCATGCGTACGGAGCGGCGCTGGACGCACTGTGCGGGGCGCTGGCGCCGGGTGGGCCGCAGGTGTCGTAGGGCCGCAGGTGTCGTAGGGCGGCATCGGCATCCGGCGAGCCCCGGCGCCTCACTGGTGGGAAGCCGGGGGACAGGTAGCTGCCAGGGCAGCTCGGCGAGCAGCCGGCCGACCAGGTCGTACGCGCCGTCCTCGTCGGGGACGAAGTGCAGCAACGCGACGGGCCGCGAGAGGTCCAGGTCCTTTCGCGCAGCCTCCAGAACGGCGTCCGGGTCGCGGACGTCCGCCTGGAGGTACTCGGTGGCGCTCTGGTCCGCCCGCGCGGCAGCGCGGCCGTGTGGGCCAGGACGACCGGGTCGTTGTCGCAGTAGACGATCCGGGCCTCGGGCGTGATCTCCTGGGCGACCTGACTCTCCCCCACTGCCTCAAGGGCGGGGGTGGTACCCCCACGCGTCGACCGGGTGGTTGTCCTTGCCGCCGAGGTAGCAGTCGTACGTCCGCGCGGGGTGGGGCTTGGTGGTGTCGATCTCAGGCATCGGTGCTTGTCTGGGCCATCAGTGCTTACCCATCAATTGAGCAAAGAGGTCAGGAGAGCAGGAAGTCGGCCACCCCCGCCTTCGCGCCCTCGATGAAGGCGGTCATCTCGTCGGTGGTGTAGATCAGCGCCGGTCCGTCCGGGTCGGTGGACTGGCGCACGGCGATCCGACCGTCGGCGAGCTTCATCGCCTCCAGGCAGTTGCCGCCGTTGCCGCCGCTCCACGGCTTGTGCCAGCCTTCGCTCCCCAGTTCCCGGGCGGGCATGCCGTTGTAGACGGGAAGGCGTGGCTTGATGCGGTTCATTCACAGCTCCTTGCGGAGATCCCGGAGGATCTCCTTCGTGCGATGTGCCGTAGCGGCCTGTGCCGCCATGCGGTCCATGACCTCGAGGTGGGTCGCCACCTCGACGCGCGCGTCCAGATAGACCGCGCCGGTCAGGTACTCGCTGTAGACCATGTCCGGAAGTTCGGGCACGGCGAATCGGAAGAGCACGAAGGGCCCGTACGTGCCGGGGTGCGGCCCGTTGGCGAACGGGGCGACCTGGAGCGTCACGTTGGGCAGCTTCGTTGCCTCGAGCAGTTTGTCGATCTGCGCACGCATCACCTCCGGGCCGCCGACGGGGCGGCGCAGCACGGTCTCGTCCATGACCACCCACAGCCGGGGCGCGCCCTGGCGGGTGAGCAGTCCCTGCCGTTCCATGCGCAGGGCCACATGGCGCTCGATGTCCTCGGGGCTGGTCTGGCCGATGGCGCCCGAGCGCAGGACGCCACGCGCGTAGTCCTCGGTCTGGAGCAGACCGGGCACGAAGTGCGGTTCGTACTCGCGGATGAGCGCGGCGGCGCCCTCCAGGCTGACGTGCATCGAGAACCAGCCGGGCAGCACGTCGTGGAAGCGCTGCCACCAGCCGGGACGGTTGGCGTCCTCGGCGAGCTGTACGAAGTCCTCGGCCTCCTGGTCACAGACGCCGTAGGCCTTCAGGAGCAGCTGGAGGTAGGGGATCTTGAGCCCGACCTCGGCCATCTCCATACGGCGGACGGTGGCAGGGGCGACGCGGAGGATGCGGGCGGCTTCCTCGCGCTTGAGCCCGGCACGTTCCCGCAGGTCCAGCAGGCGCCGGCCGAGGACGACCTGGCCGACCGTCGGCGCGGACCGCGGTTCGCTCACGCTCCACCTCCACTTGAGTCACGTACGGGCGTCGAAGTCATGCACGGGCGTCGCAGCCACCAGCATGCTGACAGGCCAGCGGCGCCATTCGAAGACCTAAATCGAAGATCTGTACGGATATGGCCATCGGTACGAATACCGATACGTACGGATCTTCGGCGATCCCAACTGGCGCCGCTCGACATGCTGTTGCGAGCAGTGTGCCACGGCCTTCCACCACGTCACACAGCACTCTGCATTTTTCAGAGTGACACTTGCCAAGTGTTCACGACGGGGCGATAGTGGCAAGCGTGATTCCGTCCCCGCCCTTAGGAACAGATGCTGCCGAAGACCACCCCCAGGGTCTCGGTGCCGCCGCGGGAGCAGGCCTCTCCAGGTCCGCTGCCCGGCGCCGGTTCCGTTTCGAGCTGGCCGCGCACCCGGGTTCGCCCGCGCAGGCCAGACGCCTGACGAGGGCGCGACTGACCCATTGGTCGGTCTGCGAGGACACCTGCGACTCGGCCGCCCTGGTGGTCTCCGAGCTGGTGACCAACGCCATCGTGCACACCGCGAGCCGCCGTGTGGTCTGCGAGCTGCACGACAACGACGACCTGGTGCGGATAGCCGTACGTGACGAGGGCTGCGCGCCGGGTGAACCCCATCCTTCCCCGCAGCGCGGCGAAGAGGAGCACGGGAGGGGACTGCTCCTCGTCGACTCCCTCTGTCACGCGTGGGGCGCCCATGAGCACGGTCCCGGTCTGCTGGTCTGGGCGGAGCTGCCGCGCAAGGCGGACGAGCCCCGCGAGGACACCGGTCCGCGCAACGACCTGGGCTGGGGGGCCCGCCCCAAGCCCGTCCCCTCCGGGGAGCCCGGCCAGGGGGACGAGGCCGAGGAGCATCACCGAGCGGCGCCCGAGGGAGAAGCCCGCGAGCATGGAGCGGGGGGCGCGGACACATGGGCGTGAGGAGCGGGTCCGGCGGCCAGTTGCTGACCCTGGACACGCTGGTCCGCCTCGGACGCGAACTGCGGGCGCCGGTGACGCCCGGGACGCCGCACAGGCTGGCCGTGCCGGAGGGGATGACGGTGCCGCTGGGCTGCGACGCGGTGGGGGTGCCGGTGCTGCTGAGCAAGCAGCTGGTGTCCCGGTTGCCACGGGTCGGGTGTGTGTACGCCGATGCCACGCACTGGTGGTGGCTCGTTCCCGCCGACTCCGACTACGCGCTCCAGTGGCCCACGCCTGCCCAGTACGCCACCGGGGCGGTTGTTCCGGACGCCCCGGTGGTGCCGTCCCTCGTGCACGTGGCCGAGGGGACGCTGCCGTACACGCCGCCGATACCGTTGTACTTGGCGTTGTGCCGGCTGACGGGGGCCACTCCCAGCTGGTCCCGGCCGGTGAGCTCCGCCGGTTAGGCCCGTTTCGCGTGCGGGCCTGTGGGGGCGGGGCGCGCGGTTTCCCTCGCCCCTGAACAGACCGACGTCCCCTGTCTGCCGAGGTGTGCGCCCGCGCGCTGTCCGAATTTCCCTCTGCGCCCTGCCCCGGCACCGTCCGCCCCGGCCATAGTTGCCCCCGTCCAGCGATCGGGGGAGGTCCACGATGGGGAAACAGCCGGACGCCGAGCAACCCGGGGTCTCCGAGTCGGAGCAGCTGCTCTTCGGTGGGCCCCTGCGGTACGACATGGGGTGGAACTCCCATGCCGACGCGTTCCTGGAGTTGGGGTTCCGGGCCATGGTGGTCCGGCTGCCGTCGCTGTTGTCGGCCAGTCTGCGGCTGGCCTGGCAGGCCGACCGGCGGGCCGCGCGGATCGTGGTGGGGGCCGAGGTGGCGCGGGGCCTGACGCAGGCCGTGAGTCTGCTCGCCGTCAACAGTGTGCTGGGGCGACTGATCGGCGGGGGCGCTCTGGAGGACCGGCTCCGTGGTGCCGTGCCCGCGCTGGTCACCATGGCCGCCGTGATGCTCGTCGGGGCACTGCTGCGGGCCGCCTCGACGTATGCCACCGGGCGCCTCGAACCCAAGGTGGAGCGGGTGGCGACCGAGCGCTACCTGGAACGGGCCGCCACCGTCGAGCTCGCCGCGATCGAGGACCACGCCTTCCACAAGCTGCTGGACACCGCGCAGTACGGCGCCGCCTCGGCCCGCCGGATGATCTCGTTCGCCACCCGCGTGGTGAACGCGATGATCTCGCTGATCGCGGCGGCGGGTGTGCTGACCGTGCTGCACCCGGCGCTGCTGCCGCTGCTGATCACGATGACGATCCCGAGCGGCTGGAGCGCGCTGACCATCGCGCGCCGTCGGTACGAGTCCTTCCACGCCTGGGTGCAGCACGCGCGCGCGGGCCGGCTGCTGGGCGCCCTGTTGATCGAGCCGGAGGCGGCACCGGAGATCCGGGTGCACGGGGTGGGCCCGTTCCTGTTGCGGCACTTCCGGGCGATGGCGGAGACGGCGGAGGAGGAGCAGGCCCGGCTGGCCAAGCTGGCCGCCCGGACGGGACTGATCGCGGCGGCCTGGACCGGGATCGCGACGGCGGCGACGTACGCGACGCTCGGCGGGCTGCTGCTGGCGGGCGCGATGGCCCTGTCGGTGGCGGGTACGGCCGTGATCGCGATCCGTACCGGTTCGCAGAGCCTGGACACCCTGGTCGTCGAGGTGAACGCGCTGCACGAGGAGGCCCTCTTCGTCGGCGACCTCCAGCGGCTCTACGAGGAGGCGGCCACGTGGGCGATCCCGGTGGGCGGGACCGCGCTCCCGGAGGAGCCGCGCGAGATCCGCTTCGAGCACGTCTCCTTCACCTACCCGGGTGACGCGGCGCGCCCGGCCCTCGACGACGTGACGCTCACCGTGCCGCTCGGCAAGATCGTCGCGCTGGTCGGTGAGAACGGCTCCGGCAAGACCACCCTGGTGAAGCTGCTCGCGGGCCTGTACTCCCCCGACCGGGGCCGCATCCTGTGGGACGGGGTCGACGCGGCGCACGCGGACCGGCGGCTGCTCGCCGAGCGGGTCGCGATGGTCGCCCAGGACTTCAAGCGGTGGCCGTTCACCGCCCGCGTCAATGTGGCGGTGGGCCGCTCGTCGGTGCCGCTGACCGACGAACGGGTGTCCGGCGCGGTCGCGGAGGCCGGGGCCGGGGAGGTGCTGGCGGATCTGCCGCGCGGCCTGGACACGCTGCTGGCCCGCAACTTCAGCGGCGGGCACGAGCTGTCGGGCGGGCAGTGGCAGCGGCTCGGGATCGCCCGGGCCGCCTACCGGCGCGGCCGCATCCTGATCGTGGACGAGCCGACGGCCGCCCTGGACGCCCGGGCCGAGCTGGAGGTCTTCGAGAAGATCCGCGCCCTGGCCGGCACCGGTCAGACGGTCATCCTGATCACCCACCGGCTGGCGTCCGTACGCCACGCGGATCTGGTGCACGTCCTGGAGCAGGGCCGCCTCGTGGAGTCGGGCACGCCCGACGAGCTCCTGGCCTCCAACGGTGTCTACGCGGAGCTGTACTCGCTCCAGGCCGAGCAGTTCACGGCAAAGGTGCCCGCCAAGGAGGCGGGCTGACCTCATGCGAGGGCGTCGGCCGCCGCCTCTCCACTGCGGACGATCACCAGGAACGTGTCGGACGCGAGGTCCATGACGACCTCCGCCTGTAGTCCCTCAAGACGCCTCGCCTGCGCGAACTCCTCCGCCGGCCACGATCCACGCGGCCCGCCAGCGGGAAAGCGTTCGAGCACTGTTCGCCCGTTCACCACCCTGCACCTCCAGAAAGCGTTGCGCTCACCAGTAGGAGCGCTTGTAGGAGTTAACGCCTTCCAGGGCCGGAAAGCCTCGGTGAGTTGCCGTACTGAGACGTAGTTGACACGAGTTCAGCGCGAAGCGTGAGAGTTCGATTACTCAACGGTCACTTCGCTCACCTTATGTGTCAGTCCTCGTACTCATCGTGATACCTGATGCGTGCGCTGCCAGCAGGCGCCCCAAGAGCTGACGCGCGCCCCTTGGGTTCCTCCCACTCCTCCTGCCGTCCCAGTGCGGTGAGGTCGAGGAAGCTGGTGGTCGAGCCGAGTCCGTCGAGGCCGCGCTCATAGGTCGAGTAGGTGTGGAAGACCCGGTCGCGGTCGCGCAGGAAGCAGCTGACGCCGGGCCGCTCGGCCGGCTCCCCCGCGATCTCCAGGGTGACCTCGAAGTCGTGGTTGAAGTCGCCGCCGTACGACGAGTACAAGGGCACGGTCCATCCCATCCGCGCCTTGAACGGCAGGAATTTCGTATACGGCGCTCTCGACACGGCCGCGAACGTCGTCCCCCGTGCCTTCAGATGGGCCAGGTGCCCGATCTGGTCCAGGAACGCGGAGCAGCTGCGGCAGCCCGCGTCCCACTCCGGCGCGAACATGAAGTGGTAGACGACGAGCTGGCCGCGCCCCTCGAACAGGTCGAGCAGGGTGGCCTTGCCGTCACCGCCCTCGAAGACGTACTCCTGCTCCACCTCGACCATGGGCAGTCTGCGCCGCTCGGCGTTGAGGGCGTCCCGCGCGCGCGTGGCCGCCTTCTCCCTGACCAGCAGCTCCGCGCGCGCCGCGCGCCATTCGTCCCGCGAGACGATCTCCGGAAGCGCCATGGGGGTCCCTCCTGTGCGACGGTCCGTCCGGGGTGGTGACCGTGCGGAGCGGCGGAACTCATCGGTGCTGCGGGAGATTTCCTCCGTACGACACCCGCAGCGCGAGCAGTCCGCGGGCGCGCAGGGAGTTGCGCCACCGTGGGGTGGGCTCGGCGAGCGCGAGGTCCGGGAACCGTTCCAGCAGCGCGGCCAGGGCGATCTCGGTCTCGGCGCGGGCCAGCGGGGCGCCCAGGCAGTAGTGGATGCCGTGGCCGAGGGAGAGGTGGCCGGAGGCGTCGCGGGCCAGGTCGAGGCGGTCGGGGTCGGGGAAGCGGGCGGGGTCGCGGTTGGCGGCGGACGGGGAGACCCAGACCGTCTCGCCCGCCGGGACCGTGACCTCGCCGATGGTGACGTCCTCGACGGGGAAGCGGCGGATGGCCAGCAGGGCGGGCCCCTCGTAACGGAGGAACTCCTCGACGGCCGCCGGGAGCCGGGACGGGTCCTCGCGCAGAGCGGTGAGCTGTTCGGGGTGCTGGACCAGGGCGAGCACCGCGTTCCCGATCAGCTGCACGGTGTTCTCGTACCCGGCGAAGAGGATGAGGAAGGCCAGCGACATCAGCTCGTCCTCGCTGAGCCGGTCGCCCTCGTCGCGGACGGCGATCAGGTCGGAGAGCAGGTCGTCGGCGGGATCGCGGCGCTTTTCGCCGAGCAGCCGGGTGAGGTAGCCGAGCATCGCCACGACCGCTTCCTTGGCGGCCCCGGGGCCCGCCGAGGGGTCCGGGGCGACGAGCGTGTCGGTCCACACCCGGAAGTCGAGGCGGTGCTCGTCCGGGATGCCGAGGAGGTCGCAGATGACCGTGATCGGGAGGGGCGCGGCGTAGGAGGCGATGAGGTCGGTGGTGCCGTGCTCGCCGAGCGCGTCGAGGAGCCGGTCGGCGGTGCGCCGGATCGGCTCCCGCAACCGCTCGACCCGGCGCGGGGTGAAGGCCCGTCCGACCAGCCGCCGGATCCGGGTGTGGTCGGGCGGGTCCATGTTGAGCAGGTTGGCGTCGAGCGCGGGCGGCAGCGAGAACCCCTTGTACGTCCCCGCCGTGGCGTGCCTCTTGTCGAGCGACAGCCGTGGATCGGCGAGCGCCGCCCGCACGTCGTCGTACCGCGTGACGATCCAGGCGGGCGTCCCGTCGGGTCCGGCGATCCGGTGCACCGGGGCGGTCTCGCGCAGGCGCCGGTACACGTCGTAAGGGTGGTCGAGGAGGCCGTCGGCGGGGTCCATGGACGTCAGCCTAGTGCCGGCGTGATCACGGACTGCCCGACTCGGTGACGCCCTGGGCGAGTTGGCCGACCACGTCCACGACTCCGTGCCCGAAGGCGGTCGGAGCGATCAGGATGCCGAAGACCAGCACGATGGCCACGGTCAGCTTCTCGTCGTTCCGGCTCCGTGCCTGCGTCCGTCGGCGCAGGCGCACCACGATGATGACAGCGAGCAGTACAGCGACGTCGATCGTCAGTTCCACCCGGCCGGCCCTCCCCGTCAGACAGGTGTGCTCCGGCTTTCATATGTAGCGTGAAACCACCTGACGCGACCGCCGGGTCACCGGCGGTTGGCGTCAAAGTGCTTCTCCGCGACCGGATTTCAGGTCTTGTAGTCCTGGATCCGCCTGCCATGGCTCCGGTCCAGCAGTGCGGGCATCCGCTCCCCCAACTCCCCTACGACCGCGTCCAGATCGATGGTCAGCAGCTCGCGGTCCCGCATCAGCACACGACCGTCGACGATCGTCGTGCGGACGTCGGAGGAGCGGGCGCTGTGGACGAGGGTCGCGGCGAGATCGTGGACGGGCTGGGTGTGCGGGCCGGTGAGGTCGACCAGGATGATGTCGGCGCGGCGGCCGGGCGCGATGCTGCCGACGACGTCACCGAGCCCGACCGCCCGGGCGCTCTGAAGGCTTGCGTGGTGCAGCGCCTGACGGGACGTCAGCCAGCGTGGGTCGCCGGTGGTGGACTTCTGGATCAGCGCGGTGAGCGCCATCGACTCCCACACGTCGAGGGAGTTGTTGGAGGCGGCCCCGTCCGTGGCGAGTCCGACGGGGATGCCGATGTCGCGCAGGGCACGGACGGGCGTCGTGGTGGGCCAGGCGAACTTGAGGTAGCCGCGCGGGGCGGTCGCAACCGCCGTACGTCCGGCGGCACTCGCGAGTGCGGGCAGGTCCCGGTCGAGGATGCCGCTGCCGTGCGCGATCAGGACGTCCGTGTCGAGGATCCCGGTGCGCCGCAGCACCTCGATGGGCGTGATGCCGTGCCGGGCGAGGCTCGTCTCGGCCTGGTCGCGGTTCTCGGAGGCATGGAGGTGGACGGGGAGACCGTGCTCGTGGGCGAGCGAGGCGGTCGCGGCGAGGTCGGTGTCGTCGACGGTGTAGGGCGCGTGCGGGGCGAGCGCCGTGGTGATGCGGCCACCGGCGGCGCCGCGGTGCCGCAGCGCGAACTCCAGTGATTTCTCCCGGCCTTGGGCCCCCTGCGAGGAGAAGTACGCCTCCCCGAGGTGCGCGCGCATGCCGCACTCCTCGACGACGGCGGCGACGGCGTCCATCGAGAAGTAGTGGTCGGCGAAGCAGGTGACACCGCCCCGGATCATCTCGGCGCAGGCCAGCCGGGCCCCCAACTCCACGTCCTTCTCGGTGAGGTTGGACTCGATCGGCCAGACGACGTCGTTGAACCACTCCTCGGTCGGCAGGTCCTCGGCGATCCCGCGCAGGGCGACCATGGGCGCGTGGGTGTGGCAGTTGACGAGCCCGGGCAGGGCGATCTGCCCCCGCGCGTCGATGCGCTCCGCCGCGGGCAGTTCCTCGGCCCGCGCACTGCTGATCACCGAGTCGACGACACCGTCCCGGACGACGATCGCGGCGTCCCGCACGAACTCCACCCGCTCTTGATCGTCGTGCGTGAGGACCGTGCACGGGGTGATGATGAGACCTGCGGGAGAAGGCGTCATACAAGCACCGTACGACGCGGTCGTGCCCTCGCAGTGAGTGAACCGCGCATCCCGACGCCGCCCTGTCGCGGCGGCGCCGGCGTCGGCACCCTGGTCTCGTCACCGCCCGTCGTACGCCTTCCGGAAGGGGTCCGGCATGCTCGTCGGCACCTGGAACCTGGAGAATCTGATGCTGCCGCGCAGCGGCGACGGCGCCCCCAGGAGCGAGGCCGAGTACGAGGCGAAAGTGGAGGCCCTCGCCTCCGTGATCACCGCGCTCGACCCGACCCTGCTGGGCGTTCAGGAGGTCAGGCAGGAGGAGACGCTCGCCGACCTGGCCAAGGCCGTCGGCGGGCAGTGGCACATCGCGCTGTCCCGGCACGCGGACCACAGGGGCATCCGCGTCGGCTTCCTCAGCCGTACACCGCTGCGGATACGGCGGGACACCCACGTGTTCGCGGAGGGGCTGCGCCCCGTGCAGGGCGACGACGGCACCGGGCCGGACGCGCACGACAGCGAGACCAGCCGCGGCTTCCTCGCGGTGGAGACCGACACCGGGGACGGGGCGCTCCAGGTGGCCGTCGCCCATCTCAAGTCGAAGCTGCTGTCGTATCCGGGCCCCGGGGGCAGGAGCCGCTTCCAGCCGCACGACGAGGCCGAACGGGCCCGTTTCGGCGCCTACGCCCTCTACCGGCGGGCGGCCGAGGCGACGACCCTGCGCGCCCTCGCGGACTTCCTGCTCGAAGGCGCCGGGACCGAACGCGACGTGATCGTCCTCGGCGACATGAACGACGTGGTGAACGCCGCCACCACACAGATCCTGCTCGGCCCGCCCGGCTCCGAGCTCGACAAACCGCGTGCCTTCCACAAGTCCGACCTGGGCGATCCGTTCCGGCTGTGGGACATCGCCCCGTGCATACCCGAGAAGCGCCGCTTCTCCCGCGTCAGCTTCGGACGCGCCGAGCTGATCGACCACATCCTGGTGAGCCACCGTCTGGCCCGCCGCATCGCGGAGGCGGGGACGGGTCTGCCCGAGCACCGGGACGACGCCCTCGTACTTGCGTCGGTGGACGAGGACCCGCGCAAGCGGGTGGCGACACCCGGGTCTGACCACGCCCCGGTGTGGGTGCGTGTGTAACTCCTAACCGGCGAGGGGGATCTCGGGCAGCCGGATTCCCACGCGCCCCCGCCCCTCGTCGAGTCGGCCGAGTTCGTCGAGGAGTTCGGTGAGCCGGCGGACCTGTTCGGGGGTGAGCCGCCCGGAGTCGTCGAGGTGGACGGCGCACGCGGTGGTCGTGTCCACGATCCGCTCGAGCACGGCGACGATCTCGTCGGCGCCCTCCGAGTGCCGGGCGAGCGCGGGGAGTTCGGCGGCGGCGTGGGCGATGGCGGTACGGGCCTCGGCGAGCGAGCGGTACGCCTCACGACGGAGGGTCCAGCGCAGAGCGCGGGTGTCCTCGGTGGGAGTGGCCTCGGCGCGTGTGTCCTGGGTGGGCCCGCCTCGTACGGCGGACTCGGCGACGCGCGGGACAGGCCGCGAGGTCTCCCGCAGGACGGGCTGTACGGACCCCCGCTGGGCGGGCCGCTCGGTCTCCCGCAGGACATGCGCGAGGTACGCCTGCGCCGCCCCGCCCGCCGCGGCCAGCCGGGACCGCACTCCGCCGCCCCGCTGACCCGGCATCGGCAGATGCCCCACGATCAGCACGATGGCACAGGCGAGCAGGGTCTCGGTGATCCGGCCGACGGAGGCCTGCGGTTCGCCGCCGACCATGACGAGCGCCAGGACGAGGACCGTGACGACGGCGGTCTGCGCGGCGAAGTGCCGGGTCGCCACGGGGATGAGCGCCCCGCTGACGGCGACGAGCGCGATGAGCCCTTCGGGCCGCGGCAGCACGAGCGCGAACCCGGCGAAGACCAGCGCCCCCAGGACGGTTCCGGCGGCCCGGCACAGCACCCGGGAGGCCAGCGGTCCGAGGTCGGGCTTGACGAGGAAGACGGCGGTGGCGGGCAGCCAGTACCAGTGCTGGTGCTCCCCGTACCAGTGGGAGTGGTGCAGGGCCTGTGCCACGGCGACGCTGGCCCCGAAGCAGAGGGCGACCCGCAGCCCGTACTCCCGCCCGCCGGCCCCGAAGACGGACCGCAGCAGGGCTCGGACGGTGAGCCGGCGCGTGTGCAGATCCCCGCCCCGGCCCCGGTCGAACGCCTCGGCGGCCCGCAGCAACGCGTCGTCGAGCGCCCGCAGGGCGGGCCCCGACCGACTGGGCGCGGGCAACGGCCCGGTGTGCGTGTTCTCCCGTACGGCGGCGGCGAGCCGCCGGGGCCCCGCGGAGGCCCGCCCGGGCACCGCTTCCGCCGCCCAGGCGAGCGCGGTGGCGGCCTCGGCGAGCGGCAGCGCGGCGGCGTACTGCGCGTGCAGCCGGCGCTCGGCGGCCGAGCTGGCGTACCGCCGCAGCCGGGGGCCGGTGAGGGCGTCCTGCGCGTGATCGAGAGCGGCGGTGAGCGCCACGCGCCGGTCGGTGGCACGCTCGGAGCCGACGGCGTCGAGAAGCTGGGCGACGGCGTCGTACACCCCGGCGACGGCTTCCCGCTCCCCGTCGAACCGGAAGTCCCCGGCGATGGCGCCCGGGGTGGGGAGCACCAGCCGCAGCGCGATCAGCCAGCAGGCCCCGCCGAGATAGCAGACCGCCCTGAGCCATCCCTCCTCCGGCAACGGCATGCCCGCGCCGATCGCCGACGCGACGAGCAACTGCGTACCGGCCCCGGAGGCGACGGGCCCGACGGCGCTGATGCCACCGGCGACCAGGCCGACGAGGGTGAGGAGAACGGTGAGGGCCACGGCCCCCAGGTACTCCCCCGCGTACGTCCCGACGACCATGCCGATCGCCCCCGCGAGCGCGGGCGCCCCGATCCTCTTCACGGAGACCCGCCGGCTCCCGGGCCGGTCGTTGATCCCGGCGAGCATGGCGGCGATGGCGGCGACGACACCGAGTGAGGTCTGCTCGACGAGCACGGCGGCAAGAAGGAGGGGCCCGGCGGACAAGGCTCCCCGCGCGACCGCGTTCCAGGGGATCGGCCCGCGCTGGGCACGGAGGGTGTGCGCGAGCCAGGGCGG
The DNA here is from genome assembly GCF_040606575.1 of Streptomyces sp. NPDC005402. Taxonomy (NCBI): domain Bacteria; kingdom Bacillati; phylum Actinomycetota; class Actinomycetes; order Kitasatosporales; family Streptomycetaceae; genus Streptomyces; species Streptomyces sp. NPDC005402. The sequence goes on along the minus strand of NZ_JBEXFB010000012.1, from coordinate 13,240 downwards.
TAGGTGCATCCGTACGGCGGGGCGGGACACAGGGCTCCTGTCGTCGGGGGAGGCGGGGGTGTGCCTTCGGGCGACGGTGGCCGGGCGGTGGTCTGTGGTCTGTGGTCTGTGGTCTGTGGTCTGTGGTCTGTGGTCTCCACGGTAGATCGCGTTCTTGGACGGTCCGGGACGCTTGTGTTACCCGCGTGTGACGATGCATGCACAAGCCACGTTCTTTATGAACGCAATGGGCTGCGGGAGCACGAGGAGCGGGGATCCGATCAGCCAAGACCAGAGTCGGCCGCCCCCTCTTGGACTACGGTCACGACTGCTGACATACAGCGCTGACCAGGGCGAAAGGACGACCCACGTGAACGCGGCTCCGCTGAGCCCCGAGGACCCGACCGAACTCGGCGGTTTCGAGCTGCTCGGGCGCATCGGTCACGGCGGCATAGGCCAGGTCTACCTCGGTGAGTCTCCTGGTGGGGAGCCCGCGGCGGTGAAGGTCATCAAGCCGTCCGTGGTGGATTCCGAGACGCGTCTGCGCTTCGCCCGGAGATCGAGGTCCTCAAGACGATCTGGGGTCCTCGTATCGCGGGGTTCCTCGACGCGGACGCGGAGGCCGAACAGCCCTGGCTGGCCACGGAGTACATCGACGGGCCGGACCTCCGCAAGCACGTCCACACCCACGGTCCGCTGCCCGTGGTCCTGACCGCCTCCCTGGGCGCCACGCTCGCCGAGGCGCTCGCCGGAGTCCACAAGCAGGGCCTGCTGCACCGGGACCTCAAGCCCGCCAACATCCTCCTCGGCCCGAACGGACCGAAGATCATCGACTTCGGTCTCGCGGTCTTCACCGAGTCCAGCGCGTCCCTCACCGCCCCCAACACCGTGCTCGGCACGCCGGCATGCATGGCCCTCGCCGCCGACGAGATGGAGGCCTGGCTGATGCTGTTCCCCGAAGCGTTCACCAAGCTCAACTCGGCCTGGAAGCTCACGCAGCAGGACCGGCGGAGAAACCTGGGCACCATCCCCGGCGGCTCCAAGGAACTCCTCAAGAGCCGCCTCACCCAACCGCGATACCTGGAGAGCCACGCCCCCAAGGTGATCGAGAAGGCGGTCACCCACGGCTACGTGACCTCCTGCGACCCCAGCCGAAACCGCTCCTACGCCGACTTCACCGCCGACCTCGCACAGTGGAAGTGACCAGCTTTCGTCACACCGAATTCTTCGCTTCTGTGACCCACTCTTCGGATCGTCGCGCCGTAGGCCCTTCGACATGGTGGGCACCGGCCGCGTACGCCACCCAAAGCAGATCCAGGCACCCGAAGAAGGGTTCCCCCCAGTTGTCGACCCAGATCCGGACACGGGATGACCCTGCCGGTGTGACGTCCCACCATTCCCAGCCCCTGGAGTCGTCGTCGGGGTCGAAACGGTGGAGCCAGTTCTGGAGTGACCACGGGCGTTGCCCAGTTTGTCCCACATAAGCGTCTCGCCCGCTCTTCGCAAAATCTGGAGCCCGCTCCCCACCCTCCACCCCGATAGCGCTGAGCCACTCGGGAACGTCGCCGATCGGGAGATCCTCTTCTTCGAAGTCGGCAGTAACTCCCACATTCGCTGCGGCCGAAAGTGCCGACCGCAGGCGCTTGACGTACGCCGCACGATCCCCAAGGGGGTCGACTGTGAATGCACACAAAATCGACGGCGGAAAATCCACATCAGGGCGATAATGACAGTTCTGGAATTCCAGCTCGAGCCTTTCCACAGTGTGCAACATCTCACCCTCAGTGGCCTTTGCGTCAACTTTCAAGCAAGTCGGTGACATATTCGCGAAGCTCAGGTGGCAACTCATCAAGTCGAATGTCCTGCAGCTGCGCGATATGACCAAAGGCGACATGGCCGGTGGACATTAGCTCAAGGATCGCGTGCAGCTCGGCCTCCAACGCTGGCTTCTCCTTCTCGGAGGCTGCAACCGCCGAGAGCAGCGTCACCAAAGTCGACACCTGGGCGGGCGAATAGGAGCCCAACAGGTCGATAACTTCGTCGGCTGCGCGTTCCCGCGCAACGGATTCAGGGTCGAGGATTTTGCGGGTCACTGCAATGAACTCGCGAGCATCCATTTACGTGACCTCTACAGGCTCATGGTTCATCCAATCTGACATTTCATCGTCTTGCGCAAATCCGAAGGCGTGAATACCGGAAAGCGATTTCGAGAGTTTCGACACCTACTCTCCCTCTCTCCGATACTGGAGCTTCATACGCAGTTCATTGCTGGCCACTGATTTCTCCGGGGTAATAGAATCGCGCGACTTCTTCGCCACTCGCCAGCACCCGTTCCCGGCAGAGCAGGCCCAACCGCCCTCCACTCACCGGAGTTTCCGGAATAAATTCGAATACCCACTTTGGGTCAGGAGGTTGAGGTGATTGTCAAACCCGCTTTCAATAGAGCGACCCCGCCTCCGGTGAAGTAGACCTTTGCATTGTGAGGTGGATCAAAAAAATCTACGAAACGTCCGTAGCGATTGATCCATTCCAACGTCACTTGCAAGGTCGCGTTTGGGTCCTCGTTCGCAGATCCGGCGTCAAAGTGCTGTCCGGTGCGCACTACTCCACCTACGCAGCGTACGACGCATGTGGCTGACCGAGAGCCGGCCTCTTCCACTTCGTAGATCTGGAGCCGCCCTGGGCCCTGGTCAGCCATGCTTGTATGCCTCCGCGACAAATTTACGGAGCCCTCGGACGCAGATCCGGCATCGAACTGCTGCCCCTCACATCAAGTGAAGATGAGATGATCTCTGATACTCGCCGCCCATCACTATAGGGGTTCGCTGACATCCAGGCTGACAATCCAGTACTCGTATTCCTCAGCCGTTACGCCGCAAACGTGATGGCCACTGATTGACCGAGCAATAAATTCCACCTTTCCTTGGTCATCAATCAGGCGTGTCACATCAAATTCTGGCATCCAGCGAACACATACCCAGCCAATTTCGTGGCTCCCCGTACTGACAATCGTGATCAGGAAAGAACCGTCTTCGGAAATCACTCCAGATAGCCGGGCATTCCGAAGCCAGAGAGAATTCAGCCGCGAGGCAACACCTTCTCCCTCCAGAGGGGTGCTGGCCGTTGGTCGCACTTCGAAGTTCGCAATCGTCATCCACGCCTGATCAACAGAGGGGGGTGACTGATTTCCGGTAATCTCGATTACTTCCAGTCCGCTTGCCTGCAATTTCTCAAGCAAGACTTTCTCGTGCTGAGACATTAATTCCCTCCAGTATGGAAGAAATGATGATCTCCTCCGGGCTTGTCGAGCGCTCTATATCTTTCCATGGTTCTATAACCTTCCACAGTGCTATCCCAGCCGAAATTTACTTCACTTCGCGTCTGGTCTTCAAGCGTGCGCCCCTTCGGCGCGCCGGCATGGAAATGTGGTCCTGCTGGATCGTGCGTGTGTTCCACGATCACGCGAGACCCGTTTTCGGTCTCGAATTGGCGGAAATTTCCCCAGTGGGTTTCGTCCGGAGAGTAGACGTGACCGGGCATGTTCTTGAGTGTTTTGTCTCCCATGACAACCCACTCCGCATCCGGGGTCGTTCCATATGGCACTCCCGCCACCTCAAACGCTGCTCTTTCCGCATCCGCGCGCCTTTCAAAGGGGTTGCCCCTTTCCCCCTTCGGGATGCATGGCGTGAGGCCGACGGGGTCAGCCCAGGTCAGAGGGTTGACGACGTAGGTGGTGGGGTTGGGTGCGGGGGTGAGGCCCAGTGGGTCAGACGTGGTGTAGCGCGCGGTTTCCGGGTCGTAGTGGCGGAAGTAGTTGTAGTGAAGACCCGTTTCGGGGTCGAAGTACTGGCCCGGGAAGCGGAGCGGCGTGTATGCGGTGCTGTCCGCCGTCCACGCCGTGGTGCCCCAGAGGGTGCTCCGGGTGCGCCAGGCTATGTCGCCCTGTTCGTCGATGAGTTCGGTCGGGGTGCCGACCAGGTCTGTGACGATTGCCAAGAAGCGGGAGTCGATCTCGTCCTGCGGGACGTCCGCGGCCGTGATGCGTTCGGTCTGGGCGATCGGGTGCAGGCCCTTGTGGTCCCAGGTCAGGGTGACCGGGTGGGGCAGGTCTTGGGAGGTGGTGGTCTGTTCGCAGAGGGTGGTGCCGTCCCAGGTGAAGTCGACTCGTTCGACGACGGTTTCGCCGTCGTCGGCCAGGCGGAGCTTGGCTGTGCGGCGGCCCAGGGGGTCGTACCGGTAGCGCCAGGTGGTGCCGTCCGGGGTCGTCACCGACGAGAGGCGGTCCTCGGCGTCCCAGGCGTAGCGCCAGGTGTCCGGCTTGCGGGACAGGCGGGTCTTCTGGCGCAGGGTGATGCGCCCGGCTTCGTCGTGTTCGTAGCGGACGTTGCCCGCGCGAGTGATACGCGTGCCGGTGTAGGAGCGGGCTCCGGTCGCCTCCTGGCCCGGGTGACCGGTCGGCCAGGACGCCCGCGTCTGGTTGCCCGCCTCGTCGTAGGCGTACGCCTCCGCCCAGTTCGCCGCGTGGACGGCGGTCACCCGGCCCGCCGTGTCGAGGTCGAAGCGGCGGAGGCCGTTCAGATCGTCGTCCACGGCGGTCAGGTTGCCGTCGGCGCGGTAGGTGTAGGCGCGGTGCTGGAGACGTCGGCCGGCCGGGCCGGTGAGTTCCTGTTTCGTCAGGCGGCCCAGGGGGTCGTACGCGTTGGTCAGGGTCGCCGACTCGCCTATGCGGCGGGTCAGTTCACGGCCCGCCTCGTCGTATGTGAAGTCGAGGGTGCGGCCCGATGCCACCATGCCGGTACGGCGGCCGGCCACGTCGTACGTCCACGTACTGGTCGCCCCGGTCGGGGTGGTCCGGCCGATGCGACGGCCCCGGGCGTCGTAGGCGTATGTGAGGGTGCGGCCGTCGACCGTCTCGGACAGCACCCGGCCCGCCTCGTCCCGCCGCAGGGTCAGGACCGCGTCCGGGCCGGCCGCCTCGGCCAGGCCGCCCGTCTCGTCGTACACATATCCCGACACCTGACCCGCCGCGTCCTTGCGCGCCACCCGGCCCAGCACGTCCCGCTCGAAGCGGATGCTCTGGCCCAAGGCGGTGGTCTTCGTGGTCAGTTGGCCCGCCGCGTCATGCTCGTAGGACACCGTACGGTCGTCGAAGTCCGTCTCCGCGATCAGACGGCCCGCCGGGTCGTAGGTGTAACTCCACGTCAGACCCTGCGGGTTGGTGACCTGCGTCAGGCGGAGTTCCGTGTCGTGGGCAAACTCGTAGCGCACGCCGTCCGGGCCGGTGCGGGCGGACAGCAGGTCGAAGTGGGTGTACTCGTAGCGGGAAACGGCGCCCAACGCGTCCGTGTGGGACGTGCAGTTGCCCTCGCCGTCGTACGTCCACGATTCCGACGTGCCGTCTGCCGCCGTACGGCGGGACAGGCGGCCCTCGACGGTCCACTCCAAGTGGGTGACCTCACCGAGTGGGTCCGTGATGGTGACTGGCCGGCCGAAGGTGTCTCGTTCGTAGCTGGTCACCGGCCCCCGCGGGTCGGTGATCTCCAGGGGGAGGCCTGCGGGGTCGCAGCGGACCCGGGTGGTGTGTCCGAGGGCGTCGGTGACGGATGCCAGGTGGCCGAGGTCGTCGTAGGTGAAGCAGGTCGTGGTCCCGGCGGTGTCGGTAACGGCCGTGCGGTTGCCGAACTCGTCGAACTGCTGGGTGACGTGAGTGCCGTCAGGGCCGGATATGGCCACCGGCATGCCCTGGTCGTCGTAAGCGATGCTGGTGTAGCGGCCGTCCGGGCGAATGGCCAGGACCGTGCGGCCCGCCTCGTCGTAGGCGTAACTCACCGTGCGGCCCAGCGGGTCGGTGACCGTCAGGGGGCGGTGGGCGGCATCGTGGGTGGTGCGGGTCGTCTCACCGTCGGGCGTGGTCTCGGACACCACCTGCAGGTCGCCGTTGATCTCGTAACGGGTGCTGTGGCCCAGGGAGTTGACCGCGGTGACGATCCGATGGCCGGTATCCGGATCGGGCTCGCCGTAGGTGTAGGTGTAGCTCAGGTGGCCGGCCTCGCCGCCCTGCGAGACACAGCGGTCCTCGTCGTCGTAGACGTAGTGGTAGGAGGAGTTGTTGGTGTCGGTCCAGGCGGTGATCCGGCCGGTCGTGTCGTTGGTGAAGCGGGTCGGCAGGCCCGAGGAGTTCGTCACGGCGGCGAGGTGGCCGTGGTCGTCGTAGCCGAAGAGGACCATCTCGACGGCCTGGTCGCCGGTCGCCAGGTGCAAGTCGGTTATCCGGCCTTCGGCAGTGGTGATCTTCACGTGGTAGCCGGAGGAGTGCACGATCCCGGTAGGGGCGCCCTGGTCGTCGTACTCGAAGGTCAGCCACTGGCTTCCGGAGCGGTCGATGATCTGGGAGAGCAGTGCGACGCCATTGCCGTCGCCGCCCGGCCCCGCGAAGTCCCATACGCGGCCGGTCTCCGGGTCGGTGACGGTGTAGTCGCCGTACGCGTCAACGGTCAGCGGGTGCCCCTCACCAGCCAGGGGGAGCGTCGGTACGCCGGGGGCGGGGTGCGGGTAGGCCAGCAGGGAACCGTCCTCGCGGACGAAGATGACGCCCTCCGCGTCCACCTCCAGGCGCTGGTCGGCGGTGGATGTCCACTTCGGGCCGAACCAGCGGCCTGCCTCGTACGACGACTCGAACTGGCGGGAGAAGACCAGCGGCAGCCTCGCCGGCAACGTCACGTCCGTGACCGGCAGGGACATGCGGCCGGTGGCCATGTCGATCGGGTCGCTGCCGAAGATCTTGCACTTCAGCTCCCGGGCGACGTCCATGAGCCCCCGCCGCGTGCCGCTGCGCGCTGCTCCCGTCGCCGCGTCCCTGGCCGCTCCACGCAGGGCATCCTTCAGCGCGGCCCGGCCCACACCCCCCGCGCCCTTTCCGCCGATCAGGTTCGAGATGAAGTACCCGCCCGCGTCCCCTGGGTCACTGCTCCACCCCGTCCCCAGCAACGACATCGGCAGCCGCTCCGGGTGGGCCGCCGTGCCCACCAGGCCCGCCAGCAACATGCTGGAGTTCTTCGACCAGTCGCCGGGGTGGGTCAGGTTGTAGGGGTCCAGCGGGTTGACCGTGCGGGCCAGTTTCAGCATGTCCGTGCCACCGCGCAGCAGGCCGCCCAGGACGTGGACCGAGTTGAGCTGGGTGCCGACGAACAGGTCCGACGCGTCGGCGCCCAGGCGGTCGGTGAACTCCGGTTTGGGCGGGGCCGACTCCAGAGCGGCGGTCAGCTTGCGGCGGGCGTCCTCGGCTTCGTCCGTGCGTCGGCGGCGGGCATCGGACAGGATTTCCTGCGCCTCCTCGCGACCCGCCGTCCCCGGGTCGACGTAGGTTCCCAGCTCGGTCGGCTTCGCACCGGGGTCCTGGCCCGCCAGGGCCTTCGCGTCGTACTGCTCGGCTGCCTGCGCGTACCTCTTCTCGTCAGCCCGGTAAGCCTCCTCCGCTTTCTGACTGCTCTCCTGCGCCTTGCGGTAGGTGTCGATCGCCAACTGCGCCTGCTGCTGCGCCCACCGCACCATGTCCGCGTAGGCGTCCAGCGCGGTGGCCGCCGCCGTACACGCGTCCGCCGCGGTCAGCCACTGCTTGGGCTGTACGTCGAACTTCGCGCGGAAGGCGTCCGCCGCCTGGCCCCGCCACTCGCCCGGGTCCAGCGACCGCATGCCCTGGCCGACGTTCTCGAACGCTCCCGCGAACTTCCGTAGATGCCGGGCCCGTTCGCGCAGCGCCGGCTCGCTGCCGTGGACGAGTTCTTTCGGGTCCTCGGAATCGCCCAGCGCGCGCTCCGAAACCGTGCCGCCCAGGCGGTTGTTCACGCTCTCGCCGACGTCGCGGACCTTCTCGGCCGCACCGTCCGCGCCCACGTCCGACAGCAGCCCCGCCGTCTTGTCCGCGCCCCAGCCGACCGCCTCGCCGACGCTCTTGTTCAGGCTGTCGGACGCGCTCTCCAGGCCGTCTCCGAAATCGTCGACCAGATCTCCGAACCCCATCAGCCCTCACCCTGCTCATCGGCGGAGGGAGGCCCGCTCCACTGCCAGTCGGTCCGCGGATCGAAGAACGCGTCCGGCGTCACCGTCGACGTCTCCATGTCCTCCGCCGCCTGCGACCAGGCCGCCTTCACCTCGTCCTGGCCCGACGTGAAGGACTCCGCGCTGTAGTCCGCATTCGCCACCTGCGAGACCGGGTTGTCCTTCAACGTCTCCGACCAGGAACGTTCCTTCACCTCCTCCGGGGAGAGGTAAGGATTGCCCGTGCCGGCCGTCCACACCGACTTCAGCGTGTTCGAGACGTACTGCTCCTGCTCGTGGTAGATCCCCGCCGACAACCCCAATCGGCCCGCGAACTCGTTCGCGTCCCCCATCAACGAGCGCACACCCCAGCCCCAGCGGTCGCAGAAATCCGCGAACACCTGCTGGAGACCGTCGTCTCCCACCTCAAGGTCCGTCAGGGACAGGTCGTCGAAACCGCGGCCCAGGTTCGCCTCGATGTCGAAGCCGAACTCCTTCAGCTCCGCCATCGCCTGGTTGATACCCCGGGTGATCCGCTGCATCGCCTCCGGATCGACCTGGTAGCCCTCGCTCATGCCGCCGACTCCTTCGAGGCCACGTCCACAGCCACCGCGTCAGGCACGATCCCCGCAACCGGCGGCAGGACGAACCCCGTCGGGCTCCCCGCGTCCACCGCGATGCCCACCGGACCGCCCACAGCGGGGACCACCTGGTCCAGCAGTCGCGCCCCGTACACCGGTATTCGCTCCGGCACAGGCTCACCCCGCGCCTCCGCGAATCGCCTCAGCGCCTCCTCGTCCGTGAACGCGAAGAGCCAGCGGATACCGCCCGACTCCGCCGACAACAAGGAGCCGTCCACCACCGGTACCAACACCTCGCCGCGCCGGAACTCCCCTACCAGTGCCCGCAGGTCACCCTGCCCGGACGCCGCCAAATCCGTCAGCCGGTCACGCAACGCCTCGGCACTCACGCCAGCCGCCCCCGTCGTAGCCCTCATCGAACGTCGCACAAGTGAACGATCATGCTAGACCGTTGAATTCAGGGAACACCAGCCGCATCTCGGCCGCGCGCGGTCAGCCGCACGTCAACCCATCCGGGCGCCCCTCCTGACAAACGCCGACGCCGCTCCATGCCTGGAAAGCCGCATTCCCCCAAGATGCGCACTCCGATTCCACCGGTGACTCGCGCAGTGACGGTGATCGGGCAGAATCGGAGGCGACGGGAACGGAACCACCCCAAGGTCGCCTTCCGGGGCAACTGTTCAGCCTCCATGTGCGCTTCCAGCCCGCCCCGGGCCGCATCCACTTCCGGCTGATCACGGAGGAAGCCAGGATCCGCGTCGGGTATGTCGGCCGGAAGCGGCTGGCGGACGGGGTGCCACGCAGGGCGCGCCGAGCCCCCTTCTCACCGTGGTTGCCGCGGGCACCCTCGACGATTCACTGATCCGTACTTACCGTGAGTAGTCCGAGGATTCCGGTGAGCGAGCCTACGGGGGGCGGCGCGGATGGCGGCCAAGGGCTGGATCGATCAGATCGTCGCTGGGTTCGGGGCAGAGTGCAGGCAGATCCTCGGGCACGTGGCGGAAGACGAGGCGGCGATCCGACGGCCGGTGGAGAACCTCCTGATCGCCGCGGCCACAGAGCTGGGCCTTGAACTGCATCTCCACCCCGAGGCCAGACGCCCCGATCTCGGGATCCGTCCGGATCTCGCGGCCCGCGTCGGGCAGGACCGGCAACGGATCGTTGGTTACGTCGAGTTGAAGAGTCCGGGCAAGGCCGACATCAGCCCGGGCGCACTGCGGGGGAACGACCGCAAGCAGTGGGAGGGCATGTCCAAGTTACCCAACTTGATCTACACGAACGGTCAGAGCTGGATGCTCTACCGGCTCGGCCAGCAGCACGGTGAGACCGTGCGTCTGACGGGCGATCTGTATCACGCCGGTACACGTCTCCACGCTGCCGGACCATCGTCCACCGCGTTCGAGCGACTGCTGCGTGAGTTCCTGAGCTGGCAACCCGAACCCCTTCGCACCATAAGGCAGTTGGTGGGGTCGATCGCTCCGCTCTGCGGATTGTTGAGGGCCGAGGTCGTGGACCGCCTGGAGGATGAGGCGCGAGGCCCTGCGGGCCGTCGCGAGCGGCCGTTCACCGACCTGGCCAAGACCTGGGAGAACGTTCTGTTCCCGAGAACCGACGAACGGGACCCCCATATCGCCTTTGCGGATCGCTACGCCCAGACCGTCACGTTCGCCTTGTTGCTGGCCAAGGCAGAGCGCATCCCCCTCTCCGAGCAGAGTTTGCACGAAGTAGGGCGGCAGCTCGGAGCCGACCACACCGTGATGGGAAGGGCCCTTCAGATCCTCACCGATCACGTGGAGGGTCAATTCAGGAACAGCCTCGACATGCTGGTCCGCGTCATTGACGCAGTCGACTGGCCTGCGATCCTCCAACGTGAACCCGATGCCCATATCCACCTCTACGAGCATTTCCTGCAGGAGTACGATCCCAACCTGCGCAAGGCATCCGGTACTTACTACACACCTGCGCCGCTCGTCGACGAAATGGTCCGCCTCGTCGACGAAATCCTGCGTCTGAAGCTCGACTGCCCTGAGGGGTTCGCTGATGAGCGCGTCTCCATCATCGATCCCGCGATGGGCACCGGCACCTTTCTCAGCTCCATCATCGGCCTCGTGGCCGGGCGGCGGTCCGCGGGCGGGAACGAGGGCTTCCGGGCCGAAGCGGTAGAAGGGCTCTCCCGCAGGCTCATAGGCTTCGAGAAGCAGATGGCCGCCTACGCCGTGGCCCAGATGCGCATCGCGCAGACGCTGCGCGCCCAGGACGCGGACATCCCGCTGCGAGATCTCCGGCTGCACCTCACCGACACCCTGGCCGACCCCTGGCGACCGTCGGACCTCTTCGACACAGGCGGAGCCGCGATGGCGCCGCTGAGGATGGACGCGGAGAAGGCGAACCTGATCAAGCGAGAGGAGCGTCTCACGGTCGTCATCGGTAATCCTCCGGACCGTGAGCGGGCGCAGGGCGAGGGCGGGTGGATCGAATCAGGATCGGAGGGACACGGCCCACCACTCCTCGACCGCTTCCGGCTCGGCGGCAGGAACGGTCGACACGAAAACAAACTCAAGAACTTATATGTCTACTTCTGGCGTTGGGCGACGCACAAGGTCTTCGAGCAACATCGCCCTGACCACGATCAGGGAATCGTGAGCTTTGTTTCGACGGCGGGATTCCTGCGCGGCCAGGCATTCCAGGGTATGCGCGAATATCTGCGAAGTACCTGCTCGGAAGGGTGGATCATCGATCTGACTCCGGAACGCAAGAAGCAGCCGCCCATTTCCAGTCGATTCTTTCCTGGTGTGCAGCGCGAACTCGCCGTCGCAATCTTCGTGAGACACCGCGACACGAAGTCGAAGGACATCGCGCCGGTGCACTACACCGCCCTCCACGGCAGCCGCGCGGAGAAGGCTGCGCAACTGCGTACGCTGGCTATTGACGGCGCTGGCTGGCGAACTGTCCGGTCCGACTGGTATGCCCCCTTCACGCCCGCTTCCGAACGTGACTGGGACACGTTCCCTGCGATCGGGTCCCTGCTGCCCTGGTTCAAGCCCGGCTTCAATCCCAACCGGACGTGGGTGGTCGGACCCGACCCCGATGTCCTGCGGCAGCGTTGGGAGAGGCTTGTACACGAAGACGACGCCGCGATGCGGCAGACGCTCATGAAGGAGACACGTGACCGGCATATGAACAGTCGGCCGCGGCCGTTCCCGGGGTACCCCGTACCGAGCAAGGCCCTCAACGCAGAGCGAGCCGCATGCCCGGAGCCTGTCTCCATCGCCCGCCGGAGTTTCGACCGTCAGTGGCTGATCCCCGACGGCCGAGTCGTCGACTACCCCAGGCCGGAGCTCTGGCGGTGCCAACGCGACGATCAACTCTTCATCGTCGAACAACACAGGCAACCCATTTCCACCGGGCCGGCGTTGGTATTCACGTCGCTCGTGCCGGACGTGCACTACTTCAACAACAACGGAGGCCGGGTCCTCCCGCTGAAGCATGCGGACGGTTCACCGAACACCGCGCCCGGTCTCTTGGAACACTTGGCCAATTCCTTCGGGTTGCCAGCGGTGACCGTAGAGGATCTCGCCGCTTACATAGCCGGAATCACCGCCCATCCAGCCTTCACTGAGACCTTCGCAGAAGACCTCAACTCCCTTGGCGTACGCCTCCCCCTCACCGCGGACCGCGGTTTCTGGCACGAAGGCGTCAGGCTCGGCCGCCGCATCCTCTGGGCATCCACCTTCGGCGACCGATACGCCGATGCCACCGACGGTCGCTCACCCGGCCCTTCCGGGGTGCGGCAAGCGGCTCAGCCCGGAATCACGTACACAACTCGCATCACACCGACGCCTTTACCGGACACACTCCAGTACGACGAGCAGCGCCAGGCCCTGATCATCGGCACCGGCGTCTTCACGGGTGTCAGCCCCCGTATGAGGAACTACGAAGTCGGTCACCGCAAAGTACTCGACCACTGGTTCGCCGCCCGCAGCAGCAAGCCGACAGGCCGTATCGGCAGCCCGCTGGACCGTATGCGCAGCGATCGGTGGCGCTCCGAGTGGAGCACCGAACTGGTCGACGTGCTGAGCGTGTTACGTCATCTGACAAGCCTCGAAGCCGAACAGGCGACCCTCCTGGACCGAGTACTCTCCGGCCCGCTCGTCAACGTGGCCGAGTTGACCCGGAGGGGTGTCCTGGAGCCCCCCGCCCACACTGCCTCCCCACGCCACGCCGCCCCTGCCGAGGAGATGCTGCCTGGTATGGCCGACGTGGACGGCCTGGAAACCGCGCCGGTGAGCCCTCTTCAGCCTGTCTCTGAGCCGGCGCCGGATCATGCCGATCCCTCGCGGGTGCGTGGTCGCCCACGCCGAGGTTCCATTCACCATGAGCCCACGTGAATGGCATGAGCACTTCAGGCTAGTCTGCGGCCATGTTAGGAATCCTTCGGCGCAAGAAGAGCCGCAAAGAAGCCGCAGCAGCAGAGCAGTGGGAGCGCCTCCTCGCCTCGGCCAAGCGACTCGGACCGGATTTCCACATCGTCCAGGTCGCCGAGGTGTACTAGGTTCTGTCTGACAAATGATCTTGGGTAGGTTCCCGGAGCCAGAGGATGAGCGAGGCGAGGCGGATGCCGGCTTTGTAGCGGTCGGCGAGTT